>JAHFRE010000252.1 GCA_023258955.1 Sterolibacterium sp. | reverse complement strand
TCTGCCTGCACGGACTGACCCGCAACTCGCTCGACTTCGAGGACTTCGCACCCTGGGTCGCGGCGCAGGGACGGCGGGTGATCGCTATGGACGTGCGCGGCCGCGGTCGCTCGGCGCGGCCCGAGGACGCGGCGAGCTATCGTCCCGCCGTCTACGCCAAGGACGTGCTCGGCTTCATGGGCGCGCTGGGAATTGCGCGCGCCGTCTTCGTCGGCACTTCGATGGGCGGCATCATCACCATGGCCATCGCCGGCGGGCGGCTGCGCGCGATTGCCGCCGCGGTGCTGAACGACGTCGGCCCCAAGCTGGCGATGGGCGGACTGCAGCGCATCGCCGGCTACGTTGGCAAGCCGATACCGGTCACCTCCTGGGAGGGCGCAGCCGAGGTGGTGCGCGAATTGAATCGCGTCGCTTTTCCCGACAATACGGCCGAGGAATGGCAACGCTGGGGGCGCCGCGCCTTCATCATCAACGCCGAGGGCCGTTTCGTCCTCAACTACGACAAGCGGATCGCCCTGGCCTTCCAGGGCAAGCCACTGAAATCGACTTCCCTGGTGGCGAAGCTGCTGTTCCGGCGGCTGGCGAAAAATCGCCCGACCCTGCTCATTCGCGGCGCCCTCTCCGACCTGCTCGGGGCGGAGGAAGAGCGCTACATGCGCGCCGTCGCGCCGGCCATGCACGTCGCGGCGGTGCCCGGCGTCGGCCACGCGCCGATGCTGACGGAGGCCGAGGCGCGCGAGGCGATCGGCCGCTTCCTGCAACAGGTGCCCTGAGAGACAGCGCGCGAGGCGAGCCATGAAACCCATCCATCTGCAACGTTGGCGCCGCGCTCTGGCGCTCGCCCTGGTCCTGATCGGTTCCGCCCCGGCGCTCGCCCAAGAGCTCAAGATCGCCCTCATCACCGGCCATAGCGGACCCTTCGAAGCCTACGCCAAGGAGACCGAGACCGGATTCATGCTCGGTCTCGAATACCTGACCGGCGGCAAGATGGAGGTGAACGGGCGCAAGCTGAAGGTCATCTTCAAGGACGACCAGAGCAAGCCCGACCTCGGCCGCACCCTGCTCGCCGAGGCCTACGGCGACGATCACGCGGAGATCGCCGTGGGCACCAGTTCGTCGGGCTCGGCCATCGCCATGCTGCCGGTGGCCGAGGAGTACAAGAAGATCCTGGTGATCGAACCGGCGGTGGCGGACGCCATCACCGGCGACAAGTGGAACCGCTACATCTTCCGCACCAGCCGCAATTCGATGCAGGACGCGCTGGCCGCCGCCGGCTTGATCAAGACCGGCGGCAGCATCGCCTTTCTGGCGCAGGACTACGCTTTCGGCCGCGACGCGGTCAAGGCCGGCAAAGAGGCGCTGGCGATGGTCGGCAGCAAGGCCCGAGTGGTGCATGAAGAGTACGCCCCGCAGAACACCAGCGACTTCACCGCGGCGGCGCAGCGCATCTTCGAGGCGCTCAAGGACAAGCCGCCGCCGCGGGTGCTGAACATCGTCTGGGCCGGGCCCAACCCGATGAGCAAGATCGCCGACATGAAGCCGGAGCGCTTCGGTATCACCCTGGCGCCGGGCGGCAACATCCTGCCGGTGCTGAAGACCTGGAAGAGCTTCGCCGGCATCGAGGGCGCGATCTACTACTACTACGGCTTCCCCAGGAACAAGATGAACGACTGGCTGGTCGCCGAACACCGCAAGCGTTTCAATTCGCCCCCCGACTTCTTCACCGCCGGCGGCATGGCCGCCGCCAGCGCCGTGGTGACGGCCTTGAACCGGGCCAAGTCGACCGACAGCGAGAAGCTGATCGCGGCGATGGAGGGGATGGAGTTCGACACGCCCAAGGGCAAGATGAGCTTCCGCAAGGAGGATCACCAGGCCCTGCAGGCGATGTATCACTTCCGCATCAAGAAGGAGCAGCGCGACGAGTGGGACCTGCTCGAGTTGCTGCGCGAAATTCCGCCGGCCGAGCTGCCGCTGCCGCTGCGCAACAAGCGCTGACCCCGTCCCCGCGCCAGTTCGTCCGCCTCAGACGCCAAACAGATGCGGTTCAGCTTCGACCAGGGCGCGCAGATGATCCCAGACGGCGCGAATGCGCCGCAGGCGAAACAGGTCGCTCGGCGCCACCAGCCAGAAGCTGCGCTGCACGAACACCTCCGCGGGCAGGATGCGCTGCAGGCGGTGGTCGGCCGGCACGGCGTAGGGCGGCGCCATCACCAGGCCCAGCCCGGCGATCGCCGCCGACACCTGCGCCGTCATGCCGGTGCAGCAGAAGCGCCGGCGCGGCGATACACCCAGTTCCTTGAAGAAATCCAGGCGCGCGCTCATCAACTGGTCCTGCACGTAGTCGACGAAAGAGTGCTCGCCCAGTTGCTCGCGGCGAACGATCGGCGGGTGCGCGGCGAGGTAGGACGGTGCCCCGTAGAGGTAGTAGCGGTAGTCGCAGAGGCGGGCGGTCATGTAGCGGCCGCTGGTCGGCGGTTCGATCACGATCGCCAGTTCGGCTTCGCGCGCCGCCAGGTCGGCGAAACGCGGCAGCAGCACCAGATCCACGCGCAGATCGGGGTGCGCGGCGAGCAGTCCCGACAGGCGCGGGGCGATCACCAGCGAGCCCAGCACCTCGGGCGCGTTGAGCCGCACCGCACCGCGCGCCTGACCGGCGCTGGCGCCGAGCAGTTGATCGCCGGCCGCCAGCATGCTGGCCTCCATGGTCTCGGCGTGGACCAGCAGACCGCGGCCGACCTCGGTCAACACGTGGCCTTCGCGGCGCCGGTCGAACAGCGTGGCGCCCAGCGCTTCTTCGAGCCGGTGCAAGCGGCGCGACACCGTGGTGTGCTCGACGCCGAGGCGGCGCGCCGCCGCCGACAGCGATCCGGCGCGAGCCAGCTCGAGAAAATAGTGCACGTCGGTCCATTCGGGAATCGTCATCTCGGCGCGGCGCTGGTTGAGATTGCGCTGCAGTTTGGCATCTTTCCGTCGGCTCCGACAAGCGCCCATGGCGCTGCCGCGCGGTCGGCTGAAGGAGGACAGGAGGGATGAGCATGGAGATCAGCAAGTTCGTGGCGCAGCACGCGCGCTACCGGCCGGCGGCGACGGCGGTGGTCTTCGGCGGACAGCGCCTGAGCTGGGCCGAGTTCGGCCAACGCAGCGCCCGGCTGGCGCGGGCGCTGCAAGACGCCGGCGTCGGCTACGGCGATCGCGTCGCCACGGTGCTCGCCAACCATCTCGAACTGCTGGACGTCTATTGGGCCTGCGCCAGCATCGGCGCCGTCGCCGTGCCGCTGTCGCCGCTGCTGATGCAAGAGGGTTTGCGCAGCCTGCTGCGGGACGCGGCACCGCGCCTGGTGTTCGCCGAGGCCGCCAGCGCCCGCGAGGTCGGCGCCGCCGCTGCGGAACTGGCGGCGCGCGGGCAGCCGCTGCACACCCTGGTGATCGTCGATGGCGAACTCGAAGGCTTCGTCACCTACGCCGCGTTCACCGCCGTCGCTCCTGAACCGGCCTTGCCCGCGCGCATCGATCCCGAGGCGATCTACAACATCATGTACACCAGCGGCACCACCGGGCTGCCCAAGGGCATCATCCACACCCAGCGCATCCGCGCCCACTACGCGACGCTGTTCGCCAACGCCTGGCGGATGACCCCCGAATCGGTGGTGCTGCACACTGGGGCGATCGTCTTCAACGGCGCCATGGTGACGCTGTTCCCCTGCTTCATGCTCGGCGCGACCTACATCCTGCACGCCCAGTTCGATCCGGTGGCGGTGATCGAGACCATCGCCGACGAAGGGGTGACCCACATCATGCTGGTGCCGACCCAGATCGTGGCGATCATGGCCGCGCCCAACTTCGCGCCGGAGAAGCTGGCCTCGCTGCAGATGCTGCTCTCGCTCGGAGCGCCGCTGCCCGTTGCGCACAAGGAACGGCTGGAGGCGGCCCTGCCCGACCGCTTCTACGAGCTCTACGGTCTGACCGAAGGTTTCGTCACCATCCTCGACAAACGCGATGCGCGCAAGAAGCGCGGTTCGGTCGGCACGCCGCCGCCCTTTAGCGAATTGCGCATCGTCGACGAGGCCGGCGCCGACCTGCCGCCGCGCCAGGTCGGCGAGATCGTCGGCCGCAGTCCGCTGCTGATGCCGGGCTACTACCGGCGACCGGATCTCAGCGCCGAGGCGATCCGCGACGGCTGGCTGTACACCGGCGATCTAGGCTACGTCGACGAAGACGGCTATCTCTACCTGGTCGATCGCAAGAAGGACATGATCGACTCCGGCGGCGTCAAGGTCTATCCGCGCGACATCGAGGAGGTGATCGCCCGCCATCCGGATGTGATCGAGGCCGTCGTCTTCGGCATCCCCGACGAAAAATGGGGCGAGACGCCGGCGGCAGCGCTGCTCTTGAAGAAGGGGTCGGCTGAGACGGCGGAGACGCTGCGGACCTGGATCAACGAACGGGTTGCGGCCCGCTACCAACGGCTCAGCCAAGTCGAGATTCGCACCGATCTGCCGCGCAACGCCGCCGGCAAAATCCTCAAGCGCGAGTTGCGCGATCCCTACTGGAAGCAGCGCGGCTCGCAGATCTGAGGGGTAGGGCAGCGCGGCCTGGTAACTGGGACGCGCTGGCACCGGGTCAGAGTCAGATCGGGTTGTCGATATCGACGAAGCGACAGTCCACACCGAATTCCTCGCCCAGGTGCGCCGCCAGCGCCTGCACTCCGTAGCGTTCGCTGGCGTGGTGGCCGGCGGCGATGTAGGGCACGCCGGTCTCGCGCGCGACGTGCACGTTGTGTTCCGAGATCTCGCCGGAAACGAAGCAGTCGGCGCCGGCGGCGATGGCCTGCTCAAAGTAGTCCTGGGCGCCGCCGCTGCACCAGGCCAGGCGCCCCAGCTTGCGCCCGCCGTCACCGGCGAGGAAGGGCTCGCGATCGAGGGCGCGCGCCAGCGCCGACGCCAGATCGGCGGCGGTGGCCGCGGCGCAGCGGCCGAGAAAGCCGATTTCCTGGTCGGCGAAGCGCCCGTCGATGGTCCAGCCGAGCAGCTTGGCCAGCTGCGCGTTGTTGCCCAGCAGCGGGTGGGCGTCGAGCGGCAGGTGGTAGGCGAACAGGCTGATGTCGTGGGTCAGCAGGGTCGCCAGGCGCCGCTTGCGGTGGCCGACGACGCGGCCGTCCTCGGACTTCCAGAACCAGCCGTGGTGCACCAGGATCGCGTCGGCGCCGGCGGCGACCGCCGCGTCGAGCAGGGCCTGGCTGGCGCTGACGCCGCAGACTATGCGCTGGACATCGGCCCGCCCTTCCACTTGCAAGCCGTTTGGGCAATAATCGTGGAAGCGGGCAGCCTCCAGCAAGCGATCGAGATGATCGCGCAATTCATCGCGCTGCATGATCCCCCCGGCGAACAAGAACTACGGAATCCATTATGCACC
>JAHFRE010000064.1 GCA_023258955.1 Sterolibacterium sp. | reverse complement strand
GATTTGCCTATGCCCGGATCACCGCCGATCAGCACGACGCCGCCTTCGACCAGGCCGCCACCGAGGACCCGATCGAACTCGGCCACACCGGTGGCACCGCGCGACTCCGCGCGCGGCCGGATGTCGGACAGCTGCTGCAGCTTTGCCAAACCCTTCGCCGTCGCGTAGCGGTTGCCGCCAACGGGCTCGGCGATGGTCTCGACCAGGGTGTTCCAGAGCCCGCAACCGGGGCACTGTCCCTGCCACTTGGGCGAGGCGGCGCCGCATTCGCTGCAGCTATAGACGGATTTGTTTTTGGCCATGGCTCAAGGACGCTCGCTCACCGGCACGCGCGGGGCCAGCGCGCAGAAGAGTTCGTAAGCGACGGTGCCGGCCGCCGTGGCGACCTCGTCGGCAGGCAGGCCTTCACCCCAGAGCACGACCGGCGAGCCGCGCCGGGCTTCGGGAACGGCGCTCAAGTCGACGCAGAGCTTGTCCATCGACACCCGACCGAGCAGCCGCGTGCGCCTGCCCTCGACCAGGACCGGCGTGCCCGTGCCGGCGTGGCGCGGATAACCATCGGCGTAGCCGCAGGCGACGATGCCGATCGGCATCGGCCGCTCCGCGGTGAAGACACCGCCGTAGCCGACGCGATCGCCGGCGACGAGCTCGCGCACGCCGATCAACTCGGCGGCGAGCGTCATCACCGGACGCAGATCGAGCGCCGCGGCGCTCTGCTGCTCCGGAAAGGGCGAGGCGCCGTAGAGCATGATGCCCGGCCGCGCCCAATTCCGCGGGGATTGCGGGTGGCCGATCAGCGCCGCCGAATTGGCGGCGCTGATCACCTGTTCGCCCAGATCGGCGACGATCATCGCCAAGCTGGCCTGCTGTTGGGCGACGCCGCGCTCGCCGTCGGCGTCGGCGAAGTGGGTCATCAGCGTGATCCCCGCCACCTGCGGTGATCGGCGCAGCAGATCCAGGGCGGCCGGCAGCTCGTCGGC
This sequence comes from Sterolibacterium sp., assembly GCA_023258955.1. Classification (GTDB taxonomy): domain Bacteria; phylum Pseudomonadota; class Gammaproteobacteria; order Burkholderiales; family Rhodocyclaceae; genus CAIYYX01. The sequence continues at coordinate 16,989 of JAHFRE010000064.1, read as the reverse complement.
GTTGAAGCCCAGGCGATTCATGCCGGTGTTCAGCTTCAGGTAGACGGGAAGGGGGTTCGCCAGCGCAGCGCTCGCCAGCGCGCGCAGCTGCTCCGCGCAGTGCAGCACCGGGGTCAGCCGGTGTTGCGCGAACAGGGGCAATTCCTCGGCGCCGTAGAAGCCCTCGAGCATCAGGATCGGTTGGCGGCAGCCGGCGTGGCGCAGGGCGAGCGCCCCCTCGAGTTCGATCAGCGCGTAGCCGTCGGCGGTCGCGCCCAGCGCCCGCGCCACCCGCAGCAGGCCGTGGCCGTAGGCGTCGGCCTTGACCACGGTCCAGATGGGAGCACCGCACGCATGGCGGCGGGCCACCGCGTCGTTGTGGCGCAGCGCCGAATGATCGATGGTGGCCGAGATGGGGCGGGACATGCTCGCTCCGATTATAGGGGAGTCCGGGAACAGGCGGCGTTTGCCGCCACCATCGCGGCGCCGCACCAAACTGACAGCGATCGGGCCCCGTGGTATAAAAGCCCGGTCCAAACAAGCCACCGACAGATGACTGGAACGAAGCCAAGCAGCAGAGACCGGATGGATTTCGGCTTCTATCTGATCATGGCGGCGCAGTTCTGCTCTGCGCTCGCCGACAACGCCCTGCTGATCTCGGCCATCGCCATCCTGCGCGACAGCCACGCGCCGGCCAGCTTCGAACCGCTGCTGAAGACCTGTTTCACCGTCTCCTACGTGGCGCTGGCGGCCTTCGTCGGCGCCTTCGCCGACTCGATGCCGAAGTGGCGGGTCATGTACATCAGCAACGGCATCAAGATCTTCGGCTGCGCCATGATGTTCTTCGGGGTGCACCCCCTGTTCGCCTACGCCGTCGTCGGTCTTGGTGCCGCGGCCTATTCTCCGGCCAAATACGGCATATTGACCGAATATCTGCCGCACCGCCTGCTGGTGGTCGCCAACGGCTGGATCGAGGGCCTGACGGTGATCGCGATCATCCTCGGCACCGTGCTCGGCGGCATGCTGATCAAGCCGGAGATCGCCCAACAACTGCTCTCCTGGGACGTGCCCTTCATCGACACCGGCATCGAAACGACCGCCGAGATGAACCTGACGGTGATCGGCGCCATCTATCTGACCGCGGCGATCATCAATCTGCGCATTCCCGACACCGGGGTCGACCACAAGGTGTTGAAGAAGAGCCCGCTCTATCTGCTGCACGACTTCAACCACAGCCTGAAGCTGCTCTGGCGCGACCGCCTCGGCCAGATCTCGCTGGCGGTCACGACGCTGTTCTGGGGTGCGGGCGCCACCCTGCAATTCATCGTCATCGAATGGGCCAAGGGTGCACTGGGCATGGACCTGTCGAAGGCCAGCATGATGCAGGGCGTGGTCGCCTTCGGGGTGGCGGCCGGTGCCGTCCTCGCGGCGCGCATGATTTCCTTGCGCAGTTCGGTTCGGGTGATTCCGCTGGGCATCCTCATGGGCGTGGTCGTCATCGGCATGGTCTTGGTGCACGACGTGCGCATCGCCAGTCCCCTGCTGGTCGTCATCGGCATCCTTTCCGGCTTCTTCGTCGTGCCGATGAACGCGCTGCTGCAGCACCGCGGTCACATCCTGATGGGCGCCGGCCACTCGATCGCGGTGCAGAACTTCAACGAGAACCTGTCGATCCTGATCATGACCAGCCTCTACTCGCTGATGATCAACGCCCATCTGTCGATCGAGACCATCATCGTCATCTTCGGCCTCTGCGTTGCCGGCCTGATGCTGCTGGTCAAGCGCCGCCACGAAGCGAACCAACTCGAGCACGACGACGTCGCTCTGCTGGAGGACTCAAAGCACTAAGACGGCATTCCCCCCGCCCCCTTGCCGCGCAAGGGGGTGACGGTTGTTATCCGCTCAGAGCACCAGCGGTCTGTCCGGCAGTTCGTTGGCGTGGGCGGCCTTCGCCGGAAAGTGTAGTGCGATGATCTGGCCGACGCTCGCCACCGCGGCGAGCGCGCCGTCGTGGAAGGCGCCGCGGGCGAAGGCGCGCTCCATGCCGCGACAGACCTCGTCCCACTCGCCCTGCGGCACCCGCGCGGCGATGCCGCGGTCGGCGACGATCTCGACCCGGCGATCGATCAGTTGCAGGTAGATCAGCACGCCGTTGTTGTGTTCGGTGTCCCAGACGCGCAGCCCCGAAAACAGTTCGCCGGCGCGCTCGCGCGGCGACTGGTCGTGCCAGAGGCTGGCAAGCGACAAGCCGCCCTCGACCACGAAGCGCAATTCGCCGCCGTGCAACTTTTCCGCAGCGGCCACCGCCTGTTCGATGGCCAGGAGACTGGCTTCGGGAAAAGCGCGGCGGCTCAGCCAATGCGGCGTCATCAGGTGTTTCAGGCTACGTGTGAGATTCATCTACCAGCTCCCCGAAGCGCCACCGCCGCCGGCGCTGCCGCCACCGCCGCCGCCCCAGCCGCCACCGAGACCGCCGCCGGAACTCCAGCCACCGCCGCCCCAGCCACCAAAGCCGCCGATGCCGCCGCCGCGGCCACCGCTCAGCAGCACGTAGATCAGACTCACAACCGCGGCGGCGCCCGCGGCGAACAGCGAAGCGCTCATGAACCAGACGATGGCGCCGAGCACGCCACCGGTGGCCAGCGCGCCGAAGAAGCGGCCGAGCACCAGGCTCAAAACACCGCCGACGATGGTAGCGCCAACGATCAGCATCACCAGCATCTTGTCCCAGGGCAGCGCCGGCGCCACGCTGCGTGCCGCGCTGGCGGGAAGTTGCTCACCGGCGATCAGCTGCTCGAGCTGGTCTACACCGGCCACCAGGCCGCCGTAGGCATCGCCGGCGCGCAGCTTTGGCGCGATCAACTCGGCGATGATGCGGCGCGCGACGGCGTCGGGAATCGCCCCCTCGAGGCCGTAGCCGGCGTCGATGCGTAGCCGGTGATCCTGGGCTGCAACGGTGATCAGGATGCCGTCGTTGACACTCTTGCGGCCGAGCTTCCAGGCGTCGAAAACGCGGATCGAGTACTGCTCGATGGTTTCCGGTGCGGTGCTGGGCACGATCAGCACGGCGATCTGGCTGCCGCGGCGCTGCTCGAATTGCATCAGGCGCTGATCGAGTTGCGCGGCTTCGCCAGCCTTGAGCAAGCCGGCGTCATCGACCAGGTGGCGGGTCAAGGGCGGCACCGCCTGCAGTTCATTGCCCGGCGCGGCAGCAGCCGCCGCCGCAACGCATGCGAGCAGCGTCGGCAGGGCGAGGGTGCGCCAGAACGCTAGCATCCCTATTTTGCCGGCTGGTCGAACTTGATCGTCGGCGGCGTGGCGATGGCTTTTTCGTCCTCGACGGTGAACGAGGCCTTCGGCTTCCAGCCCATGGCCATGGCGGTCAGGCTGTTGGGGAAAGTGCGCACCGAGATGTTGTACTCCTGGACGCCCTTGATGTAGCGGTTGCGCGCCACGGTGATGCGGTTCTCGGTGCCCTCCACCTGCGCCTGCAGATCGCGGAAGTTGGCGTCCGCCTTCAGCTGCGGATAGTTCTCCGAGACGACCAGCAGGCGCGACAGGGCACCCGAGAGCTGGTTCTGCGCCTTCTGGAACTGAGCGAAGGCGGCCGGATCGTTGATCAGCTCCGGCGTCGCCTTGATGCCGGCGACGCTGGCGCGGGCTTCGGTGACCCGGGTCAACACCTCCTTCTCGTGGCTGGCGTAGCCCTGGACGACCGACACCAGATTGGGGATCAGGTCGGCGCGGCGTTTATACTGGTTGAGCACTTCCGACCAGGCGGCGGTGACCTGCTCGTCGTTGATCTGGATTTGGTTGTAGCCGCAACCCGACAGCAGGGTCAGGACCAGGGCAAGCAGGACCGGCAGCTTGAAACGCATCGCGACTCTCCTCGAGTGGGTTCGCCCCCTAGATGGGGGCAGGGTCTTTCATTGCAAGCCATTGCCTCCGTCCAGCGTGCTGCGGGCAAAACACAGATCTTCCCAGCTCTTCGCCTTGTCGGTCAGATTGCGCAGCAGGTAGGCCGGGTGGTAGGTGACGATCAGCGGGATACCCCGGTAGCGATGCAGCTTGCCGCGCTCCGCACCGACCTTCACCTCGCGCGCGAGCAGGGTCTGCGCCGCCGGCTTGCCCAGGGCGACGATCAGCTTCGGCGACAGCAGCTCGATCTGGCGCGCCAGGTAGGGCCAGCAGGCCGCCATCTCCTCGGCCTCCGGCGTGCGATTGCCGGGCGGTCGGCACTTGACCGTGTTGGCGATGTAGACCTTGCGCCGCCGCTCCAGTCCCAACGCCGCCAGCATGGCGTCGAGCAGCTTGCCCGCCTGGCCGACGAAGGGTTCGCCCTTGCGGTCTTCGTCGGCGCCCGGCCCCTCGCCGACGAACAGCCAGTCGGGATGCGGATCGCCGGTTCCGAACACCGCCTGGCTTCGCGCCTGGCAGAGATTGCAGGCGCGGCACCCGGCGGCACTCGCCGCCAGTTCGGCCAAGTCCATGCGCGCGATGGCGGCGCCCCGCTCCTCCGCGGCCTCGACCGCTGCGACGGGCTGCGGCGACGCCTCCGCCTGCGGGGCCTGCTGCGCAGGGCGACGCAGCTTCCACAGCGGGCCCAGACCCATCTCGCGCAGTATCGCTTCGCGGCGCCGATTCATAGCGCCAGCTCCATCACCAGCGCGTCCTCGCGACCATCGGCGGCTGGGTAGTATCCGCGGCGCTCGCCGATCTGGCGGAAGCCGCGGCGCCGGTAGAAGGCCAGCGCTGCCTCGTTGGAGCGGCGCACCTCGAGAAACATGCGGCTGCCGCCGCCGGCAACGGCCAACGCGCGCAGGTGGGCCAGCAGGGCGCTGCCGATCCCTGTCCGCTGCTGCAACGGGGCGACACTGATGTTGAGCACTTGCGCCTCCTCGGCCGCCACCAACATCACGGCGTAACCGCAGATCTGTCCGCCCACCTTGAGCAGCCAGGCGCTGTAGCCCGAGGCCAGCGAATCGCTGAAATTGCCGCAGGTCCAGGGAAAGGCATAGATGCTGCGCTCGAGCAGCATGATCTGGTCGAGGTCGTGGCCCTCCATCGGGCTGATCAACTGGAGGCTGTTCACCGCAGGCCACCACGCGCCACGCGCTCTGCCGTGGTCAGGGCGACGCTGTCGCGCACATAGAGCGGTGCCGCCTGGGCCGCGTCTACGCCCTCGCCGCGGCCCAGGCGCGGCGCGGCCAGGCGCGCTATCGCCGCGGCGGTCGGAAACAGCTTGCCACGACGCAGCGCTGCATCGCGCCAGAGCTCCGGATAGGCGAGCAAGGCGTCGCCGCAAGCGGTCCACCCCTGACCGGGCGGCAAGGACAGCAATTGGGTCGGCGCGTCGCAGGCTGGCGCTGTCAGCGTCTCCACTTCATCGCCGTGGACCGTGTAGCGAGCGTGGTAGACCTCCCCCATGCGCGCGTCGATCGCCACCGCGACCAAGCCGGGCCCCGCCGCCAGCGCCACGGCTTCGAGCCCACAAACGCCGAGCACCGGCAGGTCGAGGCCGACCGCCAGGCCCTGCGCCAGACCGCAGGCCAGCCGCAGACCGGTGAAGGCGCCTGGGCCAGCACCGAAGGCGATGGCATCGAGCGCCGACAGAGCGATGTCGGCCTCGGCCAGCAGTTCCTGCAGCCAGGGCAGCAGTTGGGTCGAGCCGCCGTTGACGGTGTAGGCGCTGCGTTGCCGCAGTTCGCCGCTGCAACTCAGCGCGACCGAGAGATGATGCGATGAGGATTCGAAGGCGGCGAGATTCACCCGCGAATTTTACCCGAGCACGGCAGCAGCGAGCCGCTCGGCGACCAACTCAATAGTGTGCGGGGATAGGCCGGGGGTGGTAGATGCGGCGACCGGCATCGCTGACGTCCTGACGCAACTTGCTGCGCTCCTCGGGCGAAAGGCGCCCCGGCTTCGGCGCCGGCACCGGCTCACGCTGCGCCTGTGCTTCCCTGCTGACGGCGCGGCGCAGCCCCTGATGCGCGGGCACCGGCGCATCGCCCGGCGGCACCTTGGGTTCGCTGCGCGCGGTCTGGATCGCCAGCACAGCCAGCAGCAAGCCTGCGATCCAGACTGGCTTGTTCATCCGAACTTCCTTGGCAGCGAGTTTGCGCGGGACGGATCCATTGGCGACGATGCTAGCGAGAGGCTGTAAGGATAATATTTGCCCCTGCCGAAAGTTGTAACAACCTGTAAAGGCCGCACCAGCGCTGGCGCGGTGACGCCGATGGGATTACGATCGCGCCATGAACGAACAACAGCACAAGATACTCGTTGTCGACGACGACCTGCGGCTGCGCGACCTGCTCAAGCGCTACTTGAGCGAACAGGGCTTCAGCGTCAAGGCGGTCGAGAATTCGGCGGCGATGGACAAGGCCATGGCCCACGAACGGTTCGCCCTGATGGTACTCGACCTGATGCTGCCGGGTGAAGACGGACTTTCGATCTGTCGCCGCATTCGCGGTTCGAGCAACGAAATGCCGATCATCATGTTGACCGCGAAGGGCGATGATATCGATCGCATCGTCGGTCTCGAGATGGGCGCCGACGACTATCTGCCCAAGCCCTTCAATCCGCGCGAACTGGTCGCGCGCATCCACGCGGTGTTGCGTCGGCGCAGCGCGCCGCTGCCGCCCGGGGCACCGGCAGAAGAAGAGGGGCGGGTCAGTTTCGGTTCGGTCAGCCTCGATCTGGCGACGCGCGAACTCATCCGCGCCGGCAACGTCACCCAACTCACCACCGGCGAATTCGCCGTGCTCAAGGTCCTGGTCAAGCATCCGCGCCAGCCGCTGTCACGCGACAAGCTGATGGAATTGGCGCGTGGGCGCGAGTACGACGTTTTCGATCGCGCCATCGATGTGCAGATCTCCCGCCTGCGCAAGCTGGTCGAAGATGATCCGTCGCGACCGCGCTACCTGCAGACGGTCTGGGGATTCGGCTACGTCTTCGTCCCGGACGGCAGCAAGAATTGAGACTGCGGCCGGCGAGCCTGCTGTGGCGTACCTTCCTCCTGGTCGCCACGTTGATGCTGCTGTCGATGTGGGCCTGGTTCACCATCTTCAGCGCTTACGAGAACGAGCCGCGCGCCCACCAACTGACCCAGCTGATGGCCAGCGTGGTGAACCTGACGCGCAGCGCCTTGGTCAACGCCCACCCGGAAAAGCGCCAGAAGCTGCTGCGCGAACTGTCCGACCGTGAAGGCATCCACGTCTATGCGATGGAGGATGACGAGCGGGTCGCCCCCCTGCCGGACAAGCCATTGCTGGTTTCGGTGCTCGAGGAGTTGCGCGACCAGCTCGGCGCCGAGACGCGGATGACGCTCGAGCGCGACGGTGAGCGCGCCGTGTTCGTCAGCTTTCGCATCGACGACGACGAGTACTGGGTCGCCCTGCCGAGCGAACGCATCGAGCGCGCCGTGCCCTGGCAGTGGATAGGCTGGGGCAGCGCGGCGCTGCTGCTGTCCCTAGTCGGTGCCTACCTGATCGTGTTTCGCATCGTCAGCCCCTTGAAGGCGCTGTCGGCGGCGGCCGCCAAGATCGGCCACGGGCACGTCCCCGAGCCGATCGTCGACAGTGGACCGCGAGAAATCGCCGCCCTGGCCCGGGCCTTCAACCAGATGTCGGCCAACCTGGCGCGCCTGGACAGCGATCGCGCCTTGATCCTCGCTGGCATATCGCACGACCTGCGCACACCGCTGGCCAGGCTGCGCATGGGCATCGAGATGGCGCCGGGCGAGGCTTCGCTGCGCGACGGCATGGTCGCCGACGTCGAGGAGATGGACAAGACCATCGACCAGTTTCTCGACTTCGCCCGCGAATCCTCGGGTGAAGCGCTGGCGGACACCGACCTCGCGGCGCTGCTCGGCGATTTGGCCGGGCAATACCAGCGGCGCGGCTTTCGCGTCAACAGCGCGGCAGCGCCGCTACCGCCCCTGGCGCTGCGGCCGTTGGCGCTGCGCCGGGCCATCGCCAATCTGGTCGACAACGCCCTGCACTACGCCGGAGCCGACCAGGAAGTCGATATCAGCCTGCGCCGTGAGCGCGACGAGGTGCAGATCGAGGTCGCCGACCGCGGTCCCGGCATCCCACCGGCAGACGTCGAGCGCATCAAGCTGCCGTTCACCCGCCTCGATCTGGCGCGCGGCAACGCCCGCGGTGCCGGCCTGGGTCTGGCCATCGTCGAGCGCATCGCCCGCAGCCACGGCGGCGAATTGCACCTGCTGGCGCGGCCCGGTGGCGGCCTGCTGGCGCGCATCACTCTGCCGCGCTCGGCGGCTCGGGCTGCAAGCGCCAGCGCTCGATGAGCGTGTAGGTCGCGCCGCTCGCCGCGAGTTGCGATTCGGCCAGCGCAAAGTCGAGCACCGACCAGGCGACCGGCTGCAGCGATGGCAGAGCAGCGACCGCCTGCGCCTTGCGCAGCAAGGTGACGTGCGGCGCAAAGCGCCGCTCCTCGAGCGCGCAGCCGATCGAGCGCAAGCCATGCTGCAGGGCATCCACCAGATCCGCCAGCGGCGCCGGCTTGGTGGCGCAGGCGGTCCAAACCATGCCCTGGCGGCGCTTGCAGGCGAGGCGGTCGAGCTCGAGGCGAAAGGACCCGCACTCGATCCCCGCAGCCACGGCGCGCACGGCGGCGAGCTGTTCTCCCGGCACGGTGCCGAGAAAAGCCAGGGTCAGGTGCAGGTCTTCGCGGCGCAGCGGGCGACCGCCGCAGACGGCGTGGGCCCGCTGCGCCACGGCGGCGAGCCGCCGCGCCACCGCGGCGTCGGGCCACAGGGCGAAAAACAGGCGCTTGCTAGGGAGAGCTGGCAATGGCTTGCAGCAGCAGCACCGCCTCCGCCGCGATGCCTTCGCCGCGACCGGCGAAGCCGAGCGACTCGGTGCTCTTGCCCTTGAGATTGACACAGTCCGCGGCGATCGACAGATCGGCGGCGATGTTGGCCGTCATGGGCGCCGCGTAGGGCGCGATCTTCGGCCGTTGGGCGATCACCGTGGCGTCCACGTTGACCACCCGCCAACCCGCCGCCCGCACCAGGGCCACGGCCTCGCGCAGCAGCAGGCGGCTGTCGGCGCCGGCGAAGCGCGGATCGCTGTCGGGAAAGTGGCGGCCGATATCGCCGAGCGCGGCAGCACCCAGCAGCGCATCGATGATCGCGTGCAGCAGCACGTCGGCGTCAGAGTGACCGAGCAGACCGCTCTCGTGCTCGATGTCCACCCCACCCAGGACCAGACGCCGACCCGGCACCAGCGCGTGCACGTCGTAGCCGTGACCGATGCGAAAGCTCACTGGTCTTCTCCCCGGTGCTGCAATATGCAGGCGGCGAGCCGCAGATCGGCGGGATAGGTGACTTTTAGGTTGGCTGGGTCGGAGGCCACCAGGCGCGGCCGAAAACCCAGCGCCTCCATCGCCGCCGCCTCGTCGGTGACCTCCGGATGGGCGTCCAGCGCGCGACGCAAGAAGCCGTGGCGAAACATCTGCGGCGTCTGCGCCTGCCACAGCGCGGCGCGCGGCACGGTGGCGCTGATGCGTCCGTCCTCGTCGCCGCGCTTCAGGGTGTCGGCGACCGGCACCGCCAGGATGCCGCCGGCGTCGTCATTGCCAACCGCGTTGAGCAGCGCCTCGACCTGCCAAGGCGCCAGGCAGGGTCGCGCCGCGTCGTGCACCAGAATCCAGTCACGGGCATCGACCTGGGCAGCGATGGAACGCAGGCCGTTGCGCACGCTCTCGGCACGGCTTTGGCCGCCGCAAAAGAGCGGTGACAGCTTGGGTGCCAAGCCGGACCAGTCGTGGCGATTCCACTCGCCGTCGCCGGGCGCGAGCACGACGTACACCCGGGCGATGCGCGGCGTCGCGCACAGCGCTGTCAGCGCGTGATGGAGGACGCAATGGCCGTTCAAGGGCAGGTACTGCTTGGCTGTTCCCGCCGCCGCCATGCGCGCGCCGCTGCCCGCGGCGGGGACCAAAGCAAAGTAGGAAGCGGAGTTCATGGCCCGATTGTACAATGCAGAATATGCAAGCCTCGCTGCAGATCCGCCCCGCGGCGGTCGCTGGAAGCTTCTATCCGGGCACAGCCGCGGAACTCTCGCGCACGGTAGACGCGATGCTCGCCGCCGCCCCTAGCACCCAGGCGGCGCCGATCAAGGCGCTGATCGTACCGCACGCCGGCTACGTGTATTCCGGCGCGGTCGCCGCCAGCGCCTACGCCCTGCTCGCCGCCCAGCGCGACAGCATTCGCCGCGTCGTCCTGCTCGGCCCCTGCCACCGCGTTGCCACGCGCGGCCTCGCCCTGCCGGCGGCGCGCGCCTTCGCCACGCCCCTGGGCAAGATCGCCATCGACGCAGAACTCGCGGCGACGCTGCTCGACCTGCCGCAGGTGCAGCAAAGCGACGCTGCCCATCAGCTCGAGCATTCGCTGGAAGTGCAGTTGCCCTTTCTGCAGACCGTGCTCGGCAACTTCACCCTGCTGCCGCTCGCCGTAGGCGATGCGACGGACGAGGAGGTCGCCGCGGTGCTCGATCGCGTCTGGGGCGGCCCCGAGACGCTGATCGTGATCAGTTCGGACCTGTCGCACTACCACGCTTACGACGAGGCGCAGCGGCGCGACCGGGCCACGGTCGCGCAGATACTGGCGCTGCAGCCGCTCGCGAGCTTCGAGCAGGCCTGCGGCGCCCTGCCGGTCAATGGCCTGATCGCCTGCGCGCGCCGCCACGGGCTGACGCCCAGGCTGGTCGAGTCGATGAATTCCGGCGACGGCGTCGGCGATCGCGCCCGGGTGGTCGGTTACGCCTCGTTGGCGTTTTCCCCGCTGCCTGCCAGCACCGACCGGCGACAGCTGGGACTTGCCCTGCTCGCTCAGGCGCGCGACGCCATCGCCGCCGAGCTGGGTGCGGCGAGCGACACGCCACCGCGTCTGGCGGCGATGAACCAGCCGGCGGCGGCCTTCGTCACCCTGACCAAGGACGGTCAGCTGCGCGGCTGCATCGGCTCGCTGGAAGCACGACGCAGCATGCTCGATGATATTCGCGCCAACGCCTGCGCCGCCGCCTTCCGCGATCCGCGCTTCCCGCCGCTGGTCGCAGAGGAACTGCCACATTTGCGGGTCGAGGTGTCTCTGCTGAGCCCCCCCGAGGAGCTGGTGGCGAGCAGCGAGGAGGAGGCGCTGCGGCAATTGCGACCGGGCGTCGACGGTCTAATTTTCAGCGTCGGCAATCGTCGCAGCACCTTTCTGCCCCAGGTCTGGGAGTCCCTGCCCGAGCCACGCCAGTTTCTCGCCCATCTGAAACAGAAGGCCGGCGTGGCAAGCGATTACTGGTCGCCCGAAGTCAGACTGTGGCGCTATCAGGCGGAGAAGTTCAAGGAATTGCCGTGAGCGTCGCCGAGAGCGAACATCCCGGGCGCTGGTGGCACGCGCTCGACGACGGGCGCATCCAGTGCGATCTGTGTCCGCGCGACTGCAAGCTGCACGAGGGTCAGCGCGGCTCCTGCTTCGTGCGCAAGATGACCGGCGGCCGCATGGTGCTGACCAGCTACGGCCGCAGTTCCGGTTTTTGCATCGATCCGATCGAGAAGAAACCGCTCAACCACTTCTACCCCGGCAGCAGCGTCCTGTCTTTCGGCACCGCCGGCTGCAACCTCGCCTGCAAGTTCTGTCAGAACTGGGACATCTCCAAGTCGCGGGAGATGGACCGGCTGATGGACGCCGCCACGCCCACGGCGATCGCCGCGGCCGCCAGCGAACACGCCTGCCGCAGCGTCGCCTTCACCTACAACGACCCGGTGATCTTCGCCGAATACGCGCTCGACACCGCCGACGCCTGCCACGAAAGGGGGCTGCAGGCGGTGGCGGTCAGCGCCGGCTTCATGCACGCCGAGCCGAGGCGGGAGTTCTACGCCAAGATGGACGCCGCCAACATCGACCTCAAGGCCTTCAGCGAGGACTTCTACGTCAAGCTCTGCGGCGGCCATCTCAAGGACGTGTTGGCGACGCTCGCCTACGTGCATCACGAGACCGACTGCTGGCTGGAGATCACCACCCTGCTGATACCCGGCCACAACAACGGCGACGCCGAGATCAGCGCCATGAGCCGCTGGCTGGCGACAGAGCTCGGCCCCGAGGTGCCGCTGCACTTCTCGGCCTTCCATCCCGACTACAAGCTGCTCGATGCGCCACCGACGCCCCCTGCGACCCTGAGCCGAGCGCGCACCATCGCCCTGGACGCCGGTCTGCGCTACGTCTACACCGGCAACGTGCATGACCGCCTCGGCGGCACCACCTTCTGTCCGCAGTGCCAACGCGCGGTGATCGAACGCGACTGGTACCAGATTCTGGGCTACCAGCTCGACGACCTGGGTCGTTGCCGCCATTGCGGCGGCGCCGTCGCCGGCCGCTTCGCAAAGTTCGGCAAACCCTTTGGCGCGCAGCGGATTCCGGTGCGCCTGCAGGCGGGCGTCTAGTCCAGCCGTCCAGCCGCGACCGCGGCGCTATAATGGACGGCTTTTCGCAGTCCTCGCGAGCATCCCTTCTTGCCGACAGCCGCTGCACCGCGCATCAAAGACATCGTCGCTGCATTTCCGAAGACCGGGGCGCGCCTCGATCTGCCGCGCCTGCCTGGCGCCGCCGATGCCCTGGCGCTGACCCAGCTCGCATCAAAGGACAGGCCGCTGACCGTGGTCACCGCCAGCCCGCTCGACGCGCAGCGGCTGACCGAAGAGATCCTCTGGTTCGCGCCTCGATTGCGCGTGCATCTCTTGCCCGACTGGGAGACCCTGCCCTACGACAGCTTCTCGCCGCACCAGGACCTGATCTCCGAGCGCCTGGCGACGCTCTACGCCGTCTCCCGCGGCGAATGCGACATCCTGCTGACCGCCGCAGCGACGGCGCTGACGCGCCTGCCGCCGCGCGCCTTCCTCGCCGCCCACACCTTCTTCCTCAAACAGGGGGAGCGCCTCGACGTGGACAAGCTGCGCGCCCAACTGGCGCTGGCCGGCTACCAGCACGTGACCCAGGTGGCGGCGCCGGGCGAGTTCTGCATCCGCGGCGGCCTGATCGACCTGTTTCCGACCGGCGTCGCCCTGCCCTTCCGCATCGACCTGTTCGACGACCAGATCGAGAGCATCCGCACCTTCGACGTGGACAACCAGCGCACCCTCTACCCGGTGCCCGAGATCCGCCTGCTGCCGGCGCGCGAATTTCCGCTGGACGAGGCGGGCCGCACCCAGTTCCGCCTGCGCTTTCGCGAGGCCTTCGAGGGCGACCCGTCGCGCGTGCCGCTCTACAAGGACGTCTCGCACGGCATCGCCGCCGCCGGCATCGAATACTTTCTGCCCCTGTTCTTCGACAACACCGCCACCCTCTTCGACTACCTGCCGGAGACGAGCGCTTTGCTGTTGCACGGCGACCTGGCGACGGCGGTCGAGGATTTCTGGAAGAACACCAAGAGCCGCTACGACTTCCTCGGTGGTGATCGCAGCCGGCCGCTGCTCGCACCCGCGGCCCTCTTTCTCTCGGCCGAGGACTTCTTCGCGGCGACCCACCGCTATCCGCTGGCGCGTCTGGGCGTTGCCTCCGCCCCCGAGCAACAGGTCTTGCTGGCGCCGCCGGCGATCGCCGTAGACCGTCGCGCCGAAGAACCGCTGCAGGCGCTCAAGACTTTCCTGGCTGAATTTCCCGGACGCGTCTATCTGCTCGCCGAGTCCGCCGGCAGGCGCAGCACCATGGCCGACTATTTTGGCGAACACGGGCTGCCGACCGAGGCCTGTTCCGACTTCGCCAGCTTCCTCGAAGGCGAGCAGCGCCTGGCCCTGGGTGTAGCGCCGCTGTCCGGCGGTTTCCTGGTGCGCAGCGACGGCTTGGACCTGGCGCTGCTCACCGAGAATGAACTCTACGCCGCCACGGCACGGCCGCGCGCCGGCGGGCGGCGCTCCGACCTCCGCCGCAGCAATCTCGAGGGCTGGTTGCGCGATCTCTCGGAGCTGCGCATCAACGACCCGGTGGTGCACGAACAGCACGGCATCGGTCGCTATCTCGGCCTCACCCACCTCGATCTGGGCGAAGGCGAGACCGAGTTCCTGCACCTCGAATACGCCGGCGGCGACGCGCTCTACGTGCCGGTGGCGCAGCTGCAGTTGATCTCCCGCTACAGCGGTGCCGATCCCGAGAACTTGGAATTGCACCGGCTAGGCAGCGGCCAGTGGGAAAAGGCCAAGAAGAAAGCGGCTGCCCAAGTACGCGACACGGCCGCCGAGCTGCTGCACCTCTACGCCCAGCGCGCCGCCCGCCAGGGCCACCGCTTCGCCTTCAAGCAGCACGATCTCGAGGCTTTTGCCGACGGCTTCGGCTTCGAGGAGACGGCGGACCAACTGGCGGCGATCGACGCGGTGATCAAGGACATGACCGCCGGCACGCCGATGGACCGGCTGGTCTGCGGCGACGTCGGCTTCGGCAAGACCGAGGTGGCGCTGCGCGCCTCCTTCATCGCCGTGGCCGACGGCAAGCAGGTGGCGGTGCTCTGCCCGACCACCCTGCTCGCCGAGCAGCACTACCAGACCTTCAGCGACCGCTACGCCGACTGGCCGGTCAAGGTGGCGGAGATCTCGCGCTTTCGCAGCGAGGCCGAACAGCAGCAGGCGATCCTCGATCTGGCCGCCGGCAAGATCGACGTCCTGATCGGCACCCATCGGCTGCTGCAGAAGGACGTGGTGTTCTCGCGCCTGGGCCTGGTCATCATCGACGAAGAGCACCGCTTCGGCGTGCGCCAGAAGGAGAGGCTGAAGTCGTTGCGCGCCGAGGTCGACGTGCTGACCCTGACCGCCACCCCGATTCCGCGCACCCTCGGCCTGTCGCTGGAAGGCCTGCGCGAATTTTCGGTGATCGCCACGGCGCCGGCGCGCCGCCTGGCGATCAAGACCTTTGTCGCGCGTTGGTCGGCCGGTCTGATCAGGGAGGCCTGCCTGCGCGAATTCAACCGCGGCGGCCAGGTCTATTTTCTGCACAACGAGGTCGCCACCATCGGCACCATGCGCACGCGCCTGGAACAGTTGCTGCCCGAGGCGCGCATCGTCGTCGGCCACGGCCAGCTGCCCGAGCGCGAATTGGAACGGGTGATGCGCGAATTCACCCAGCAGAAGCACAACCTGCTGCTGTGCTCGACCATCATCGAGACCGGCATCGACAATCCGCACGCCAACACCATCGTCATCAACCGCGCCGACAAATTCGGCCTGGCGCAACTGCACCAGTTGCGTGGGCGGGTCGGCCGCTCGCACCACCAGGCCTACGCCTACCTGCTGACGCACGAGGACGCCAAG
Organism: Sterolibacterium sp.; assembly: GCA_023258955.1. GTDB lineage: Bacteria > Pseudomonadota > Gammaproteobacteria > Burkholderiales > Rhodocyclaceae > CAIYYX01. The sequence continues at coordinate 1,698 of JAHFRE010000064.1, read as the reverse complement.
CCGACCACCCAAGCGGCCAAGCGCCTGGAGGCGATCCAGCTGATGGAAGAGTTGGGTTCGGGCTTCTATCTCGCCATGCACGATCTGGAGATACGCGGCGCCGGCGAAGTGCTGGGCGAGGCGCAAAGCGGCGAGATCCACGAGGTCGGCTTCGCCCTCTACACCTCGATGCTCGGTGCGGCGGTGGCGGCGTTGAAGAACGGCAGCGAACCCGACCTCGCCCAGCCCTTCGGCGCGGTATCGGCGATCGACCTGCACGAGCCGGCGCTCTTGCCCGAGGACTATTGCGCCGACGTGCACCAGCGGCTGACGCTGTACAAGCGCCTGGCCAACTGCGACAGCGCCGAGGAGTTGCAGGAGCTCGCCGAGGAGCTGATCGACCGCTTCGGCGAGCCGCCGGTGCAGACCCGGGTGCTGCTCGAAACCCATCGCCTGCGCCTGCTCGCCAAGCCTTTGGGCATCATCAAGATCGATGCCGGCCCGCACGCGATACAATTGCAGTTTATCGCCAAGCCGCCGGTCGATGCCGGGCGCATCATCGAGCTGTTGCAGAAGGATCGCACGCTCGCGCTCTCCGGGCCGGAAAAACTCACTTGGAAGCGCGCCTGTCCCGGTCTGAGCGAACGCGGCCAGGCGATACGCGAATTGCTCAACAAACTGAAGGCCTGACCATGAGCCACGCGCAACTAGACAACCTCAACATCGACGCTTTCGAACTGATGCCCTCGCCCGAGCAGATCCAGGCCCAAGCGCCGCTCAGCGACGAGGCCGCAGCGACGGTCAGCGGCGGACGCTCGGCGCTGGCCGCGATCCTCAACGGCGAAGACAAGCGCCTGTTCGTGATCGTCGGCCCCTGCTCGATCCACGATCCGGTCGCCGGTCTCGACTACGCGCGGCGTCTGCGCGCCTTGGCCGAGGAGGTCGCCGACACCCTGCTGCTGGTGATGCGTGTCTATTTCGAAAAGCCGCGCACCGCCACCGGCTGGAAGGGCTACATCAACGACCCGCGCATGGACGACTCCTTTCACATCGAAGAGGGCATGCTCAAGGCGCGCCAGTTTCTGATCAAGATCAACGAAATCGGCCTGCCGGCGGCGACCGAGGCGCTCGATCCGATCGCCCCGCAATACCTGGGCGACCTGATCGCCTGGACCGCGATCGGCGCCCGCACCAGCGAGTCGCAGACCCACCGCGAAATGTCTTCCGGCCTGTCGACCCCGGTCGGCTTCAAGAACGCCACCGACGGCGACATCGCGGTGGCGATCAACGCCATCATCTCGGCGGCGGCGCCGCACAGCTTCCTCGGCATCAACGCCCAGGGCAGCACCGCCATCATCCGCACCCGCGGCAATCGCTACGGCCACGTGGTGCTGCGCGGCGGCGGCGATCGGCCCAACTACGACACGGTCAGCATCTCACTGGCCGAGGCAGCCCTGGACAAGGCCGGTCTCAAGCGCAATCTGGTGGTCGATTGCTCGCACGCCAACAGCTACAAGCGGCCGGCGATGCAGCCACTGGTGATGTCCGATTGCGTGCATCAGATCTGCCAGGGCAACCGCTCGATCGTCGGCCTGATGTTGGAGAGCTTCATCGAAGCCGGCAACCAGCCGATACCGCAGGACCTGTCGCAGCTCAAGTACGGTTGCTCGGTGACCGACGGTTGCATCGACTGGCCGACCACCGAAAAGACCATCCGCG
>JAHFRE010000251.1:4069-5445 GCA_023258955.1 Sterolibacterium sp. | reverse complement strand
GCGTCGATGGAAAAAGAAGGCACCGAACGCCGCGAGATCGCCCGCGAACGCAAGCTGGTGCCCGGTGCCGACGCCACCATCAGCGAGCAGGCGGACACCCTGCACCGCGACGACGCGCCGAAGATCTTGTCCAACGGGCGCATCGACCTACGCCGCTTCGCCAATCACTTTCCCCAGGTCAACGCCGGCAAGAAGCTGCTGAAGAAGGCGCCGCGCCAGCTCGGCCAGCCCGGTTTCAACGTCAGGGGCGAGGTGTTCGAGCCGGAGCTGCCGAAGGATTTCGACATCGACAGCATCGCCGGTCCCGGCACGCGGGTGGAACGGACCGGAGCGGGCGAATTCATCGTCGCCGCCATCACCGGCTTCGTCAACATCGATCCCGAGTCCAACTTGATCTCGGTCACCGAGAAGATCGTCAATCGCCAGGGCATCAGCTTGCGCACCACCGGCGACCTGGCGCTGACCGGCGCCGACTTCGAGGAGCACGGCGAGGTGCAGGAAAGGCGGCAGGTCAAGGGCCACAACATGAACTTCATGGCCGACGTGTTCGGCGAAGTGAGCTCCGACGGCGGTGCGGTACGACTGCAGCAGGCGCTGGCCGGCGGCTCGGTGCGCAACCCGCGCGGCAGCGTCGTGATCGAAAAGTCGGCGTCGCGCTCGACCATAGAAGCCAAGGGCGGCAGCGTCGAGATCGGCTCGGCCGAGAGCTGCCTGATCATGGCCAACAAGGTGACCATACAGCGCGCCGTCAATTGCGACATCGTCGCCGAAGAGGTGTCGATCGGCAGTTGCGAGGGCTGTGCCGTCGCCGCGCGCCGGCTCACTATCAACGAGGCGGCGAGCCGCAAGGAGATCGAGACGGTGCTGACGGTGATGCTGCCCGACGGCGGCGCCTGGGCCGATGATCTGAGAACATTGGCCAAGAAGGCAGAAGAATTCGGCAAGGCGCGGGCGGCCAACCGCGGCATCGCCGCCCAGATCACCGAGCAACCGGAGGTGAAGAAGTTTCTCGGCCTGCGCAACAAGGTCAAGGGCGGCGAGATCGTCATCGGCGCCGAACAGGAAGCCGGTTGGCGAGCCGCCCAGGCCAAGTTCGCGGCGGTCACCCGTCAGCTCGACAAGCTCGACGCCGACATGGACCTGATGCTCAAGCAGGCGAAGATACTCGAGGAAGAGAGCGAGCGGGTCGAGCGGGAGAAGCGGGAAGCCTTCGAGGCCCTCGTCTGCAGCATCAAGGGTGTCAAGGGCCAGACCATCGTCCGCACCATGCGCGTGCCGCGCGAGGGCTTCCCGCTGGAGAGCCTGAGCCCCAAGGAGCTGCACCACCTCTTGCGCCTCCACGGATCGACGCTGGACCGGCTGTTCGCAGGGCAAAG
>JAHFRE010000251.1:0-3969 GCA_023258955.1 Sterolibacterium sp. | reverse complement strand
CCCGAGGTCTCGCACGCGCAGATCAGCGAGGCGGTGATCGAGGAGATCATCAAGCCGGTGCTGCCCAAGGAAATGCTCACCGCCAAGACCCGCTACCTGGTCAATCCGACCGGCCGCTTCGTGGTCGGCGGCCCCAGCGGCGACTGCGGCCTGACCGGGCGCAAGATCATCGTCGATACCTACGGCGGCGCCGCCCACCACGGTGGCGGGGCCTTCTCCGGCAAGGACCCGTCCAAGGTCGACCGGTCGGCCGCCTACGCCGGCCGCTACGTGGCCAAGAACATCGTCGCCGCCGGTCTGGCCACGCGCTGCGAGGTGCAGGTGGCCTACGCCATCGGGGTGGCGAAGCCGGTGTCGATGATGGTCGAGACCTTCGGCACGGGCAGGATCGCCGACGACAGGATCGCCGAACTGATCGCCAAGCACTTCGACCTGCGGCCCAAGGCCATCATCAGCAGCCTCGACCTGCTGCGACCGATCTATCAGAAGACCGCCGCCTATGGCCACTTCGGTCGCGACGAACCGGAATTCACCTGGGAGAACACCGACAAGGCCGCGGCCTTGAAGGCCGACGCCGGAATCTGACCCCTTCCACCGCTCCGAGGGGCGCTGCAGCGGTCGCGAGATCGTCAGGCTTGGAGCGGTGGTGTCATCGCAGCAACGGCGCCCATTCAGAAACTTGAATGGAGAGATCATGAACGCCGTGAACCAGAGCTTCACCGACTTCCACGTCGCCGACCTCGGGCTGGCCGCCTGGGGACGCAAGGAAATTCGCATCGCCGAGACCGAGATGCCCGGTCTCATGGCCATCCGCGAGGAGTACGCCAAGACGCAACCTTTGCAGGGCGCCCGCGTCACCGGTAGCCTGCACATGACCATCCAGACCGCGGTGCTGATCGAGACCCTGACCGCGCTCGGGGCCGAAGTGCGCTGGGCCTCCTGCAACATCTTCTCGACCCAGGACCACGCCGCCGCCGCGATCGCCGCCGACGGCATTTCGGTGTTCGCCTACAAGGGCGAAACCCTGGCCGAGTACTGGGACTACACCCACCGGATCTTCGAGTGGCCCGACGGCGGTCGCTCCAACATGATCCTCGACGACGGCGGCGACGCGACCCTGCTGCTGCACCTGGGCGCCCGCGCCGAAAAGGACATCTCCGTCCTGAACCAGCCCGACAGTGAGGAGGCGACCGTCCTCTTCGCCGCCATTCGCGCCAAGCTGGCCAGCGACAAGACCTGGTACTCGACCCGTCTTGCGGCGATCCGCGGCATCACCGAGGAGACCACCACGGGTGTCCACCGGCTCTACCAGATGCACGCGCGCGGCGAACTGAAAGTGCCGGCGATCAACGTCAACGACTCGGTGACCAAGTCCAAGTTCGACAACCTCTACGGCTGTCGCGAGTCCCTGGTCGATGGCATCAAGCGCGCCACCGACGTCATGATCGCCGGCAAGATCGCCGTCATCTGCGGCTACGGCGACGTCGGCAAGGGCTCGGCGCAGGCGATGCGGGCGCTGTCGGCCCAGGTCTGGGTGACCGAGATCGACCCGATCTGCGCCCTGCAGGCGGCGATGGAAGGCTACCGCGTGGTCACCATGGACTACGCCGCGGACAAGGCCGACATCTTCGTCACCTGCACCGGCAACTATCACGTCATTGGCCACGAGCACATGGTCAAGATGAAGGACCAGGCGATCGTCTGCAACATCGGCCACTTCGACAGCGAGATCGACGTCGCCTCGATCGAGAAGTACCAGTGGGAGGAGATCAAGCCCCAGGTCGACCACATCATCTTTCCGAGCGGACGGCGCATCATCCTCCTGGCCAAGGGCCGCCTGGTGAACCTCGGCTGTGGCACCGGCCATCCGTCCTACGTGATGAGTTCTTCCTTCGCCAACCAGACCATCGCCCAGATCGAGCTGTTCAGCAATCCGGACAAGTACGCGGTGGGTGTCTACGTGCTGCCCAAGCATCTCGACGAGAAGGTGGCGCGGCTGCAGTTGAGAAAGCTCAACGCGCAACTGTCAGAGCTCAGCGACGCGCAGGCGGCCTACATCGGCGTGCCCAAGAGCGGCCCCTACAAGCCCGACAGCTACCGCTATTGAGCCGCATGGCACGCCAGGATCTGACCTTCTCGATCGAGTTCTTTCCGCCGCAGACCAGCGAGGGGATGGAAAAGTTGCGGGCCGTCCGCGCCAAGCTGGCGGCCCTGGGCCCGGCCTTCTTTTCCTGCACCTACGGCGCCGGCGGCTCCACCCGCGACCGCACGCTGGAGACGGTGCTGGAGATTCAGGCTGAAGGCCACGCCGCCGCCCCGCACATCTCCTGCATCGGCTCGACCCGGGAGAGCATCCGCGCCCTGCTCGAGCACTACCGCAGCGTCGATATCCGGCGCGTCGTGGCGTTGCGCGGCGATCTGCCTTCGGGCATGGCCGAGGCCGGCGAGTTCCGTTACGCCAACGAACTGGTCGAGTTCATCCGCCGCGAGACCGGCGACTGGTTCCACATCGAGGTCGGCGCCTACCCCGAGGTGCATCCGCAGGCGCGCTCGGTGCGCGACGATCTGGCCAACTTCAAGCGCAAGATCGACGCCGGCGCCAACGCCGCCATCACCCAGTTCTTCTACAGCGCCGACGCCTACTTCCGCTTCGTCGCCGAGGCGCGCGCCCTGGGCGTCGCCGTGCCGATCGTGCCCGGGATCATGCCGATCGCCAGCTTCGCCAAGCTGTCGCGTTTCGCCGACACCTGCGGCGCCGAGATCCCGCGCTGGATGCGCAAACGCTTCGAGGGCTACGGCGACGATGCCGCCGCGATACGCGCTTTCGGCGTCGATGTCGTCACCGAGATGTGCCAGCGGCTGCTCGACGGTGGGGCGCCGGGCCTGCATTTCTATACCCTGAACCAGGCCAACCTGACCAGCGAAATCTGGAAGCGACTGGCGCTGTAGAATAGCCGCGGCTCAACACGCAAGGATTCCGTCATGGCAGGTCATTCAAAGTGGGCCAACATCCAGCACCGCAAGGGACGGCAGGACGTCAAGCGCGGCAAGGTGTTCACCAAGCTGATCAAGGAGATCACGGTCTCGGCGAAGATGGGCGGCGGCGAGGTCGGCTTCAATCCGCGGCTGCGCCTGGCCGTGGAGAAAGCCAAGGGCGAGAACATGCCCTCCGACAACATCAAGAACGCCATCAAGCGCGGCACCGGCGAACTCGAGGGGGTCAACTACGAAGAGATACGCTATGAGGGCTACGGCATCAGCGGCGCCGCGGTGATCGTCGACTGCCTGACCGACAACCGCACCCGCACCGTGGCCGAGGTGCGTCACGCCTTCAACAAGAACGGCGGCAACCTCGGCACCGACGGCTCGGTGGCCTTTCTGTTCAAGCACTGCGGCCAGTTCATCTTCGCTCCCGGCGCCGACGAGGAGAAGCTGATGGACGCGGCGCTCGGCGCCGGTGCCGAGGACGTGATCAACAACGATGACGGCTCGATCGAAGTGCTCTGTGCGGCCGCGGAATTCCTCGCGGTCAAGGAGGGACTCGAGGCGGCAGGGTTCAAGGCGGAGTTCGCCGAGGTGACCATGAAGCCGCAGACCGAGACCGAGTTCGCCGGGGAGGAGGGCGCCAAGATGCAGAAGCTGCTCGACGCCCTGGAAGGACTGGACGACGTGCAGGAAGTCTATAGCAACGCTGTCATCGAAGAGTGAACAAGGCCCTGCGCATCCTCGGCATCGATCCGGGATTGCGGGTGACCGGCTTTGGGCTGATAGACAAGCTCGGCGCCAAGCTTTCCTACGTCGCCAGCGGCTGCATCAAGACCGCTGCGACAGACGCGCTGCCGGACCGGCTGAAGACCATCGTCGATGGCGTGACCGAGGTGATGCGGCGCTACTCGCCGCAGCAGGCGGCGGTGGAAATCGTCTTCGTCAACGCCAACCCGCAATCGACCCTGCTGCTCGGCCAGGCGC
>JAHFRE010000250.1 GCA_023258955.1 Sterolibacterium sp. | reverse complement strand
AGAAGGCCTTCAAGCTCCTTGCACTGCCCCTCCCGCGTACCCAGTAGCAGCCCCACATAACCATCGCAACTTTTTGTTGCCAAAGGGATTGCTCAGACTACTTCGCCAAAGTTCGGTCTAGACCATTGTTCACCGGCGCGGGCGTCAGCAAGCCGCGCGCCGGCAGCAACACGCCGCCCAAGGCCGATCGATCCGCGAGCCACAGGCGTCGATGCAAGGACCAGGGCGAGGCTCAGCGCCGCGGCGACCGAGATACCAGAGGTGCGCGATCTACGCTAAGATTGCAGCCGCCCATGAACTCCCGGCCGCATAGTCGATGCTGATATGCGAATGACTAGGGAGCGCTGGGGGTTGAATCTCGCATTGGCGCGAGGCGGCGTCGGAATCGGCTATGAGATTGTTTTGGGGAACGACGGGCAAGGATGGCGAAGATCTGAAAGCTGGAATTGGCTTCTCGCTGGTCGGATTGGTGCTTGTCGCGGTCGTGCCCTTGATGGTATTCGGCAGCGGCATCGCCTGGCTGGTCGTCGAACAGAAGAAGGCTGCGGTTGCCGAGCAACTGGCCAGCACGGCGCGGGCACTGCGCGTAGCCGTTGACCGTGAGTTGATCAGCCAGTTGAAAGCGATCGACATGTTGGCGACCGATGCCAGTCTCGATAGCGACGATATCGCAAGATTCCAAGACCGGGCCGGACGAGCCATCAAAGCTCAACCAGGGTGGAGCAACGTCGTTCTCATCGAACCGACGTCGCACAAGATCGTCGCCAGCAGCCATCCTCTGCCAACGCCAGCTCCCCTGACCTCCGCGCCGGTCGGCGTCGATGAGGTGGTCAAGACGCGGCGAGCCATGGTCGCTGGCGTGTTCGCGTCAGGCAACGTCATCAAGCAGCCGATCGTCCTGTTCCTGACCCCGGTGGTCCGCAACGATCAGGTGCGCTTCGTTCTTGCGGCAGCCATGAATCCGCACCGCTTGAACGATGTCTTCGTCGAACAGCGGCTGGCACCATCCTGGACGGGGGCGATCGTCGACAACCACATGATGCTCGGTGGGCGCTCGCGCGACCCCGAGCGCTACCTCGGCGCGCGCGCCACCCCTTCGCTCGCAGACCGAATCGCGGCCAGCGAGAGCGGCATGTTCTCCGCCTTGAACAAAGAGGGTTCGACCGTCTACACGGTGTTCAGCCGCTCTCCGACCACCGATTGGTCGGTGGTGATCGGCGTTCCTGCAGACGAGGTGGAAGGGCCGATTCGACACACCCTGGCGCAGCTCGCCGCGGTCGGCGGCGTCTTGATCGCCTTCGCGCTGGCGCTGGCCGGGTTCGTCGGGCGGGGCATCGTGCGTCGGCGCAATGCCTATGAGAGCGCGCTGCAAGACGATATCGGCGAACGCAGTCGCAGCGCCAAACTGATCGAACGCGAACGCGCTCGGCTGCAGACCATACTGACAACCGCCAGCGACGGGATTCACATCCTGGATGCCGACGGTCTGCTGGTCGAGGCCAACGAGGCGTTCCTGAGCATGCTCGGCTACGACCAGGCTGCGATTGGCAATTTGCACGTCACCGACTGGGATGCGACATCCTCCTGGGAGGCGATCAAGGCGCGCAACGACGACTTGATCGCGCGCCGCGGCAAGCTGACCTTCGAAGCGCTGCATCGGCGTCGCGATGCCGTGGTGCTGGATGTCGAGATCAGCGCATCGGGACTCGAGATCGACGGCAAGGCCTATGTCTGCGCCGCCGCGCGTGACATCACCGAGCGCAAACGCGCCAGCGCCGAGCGCGACCGCCTGTTGAACATCATCGAGGATGCAACCGATTTTATTTCGACGTCGGATATGGAGGGTCACATCCTGTCCCTCAACGACGCCGGTGCGAGGATGGTGGGGCTCGCCGCGGGGGTGGACCTGGCGACGCTGACGATCATCGACTTTCATCCGCCATGGGCGGCGCGGCGCATCGCGCAAGAGGCCATCCCCGCGGTGCTCGAGCGCGGTTCCTGGCAGGGTGAGAGCGCCTTGCTGCACCGGGATGGTCACGAGATTCCCACTTCGCAATTGGTGCTGGTGCATCGCGACGACGCTGGCAACCCAAAGTATCTGTCGACCATCATCCGCGACATCAGCGAGCACCAACGGGCCATGGCGACGCTGCAAGAACGTGAGCGACAACTGCGCGAATCGCAAGAGGTCGCAAAGCTCGGCAGCTGGGATCTCGATTTGCTCGAGTCCAAGCTCGACTGGTCTGACGAGACCTATCAGTTGTTCGACCAGTCTGCCGAGCGGTTCCACCCGTCCTTCGACGAGTTCGCCCGGCGGGTTCATCCCGATGACCGCGCAGCCATGCAAAGGAACTTCGACCAGGCCTTGGCCAGCGACAGCTTCGCCTACCACGTTGCCATCCGGATCATCAATGACTCGGGCCGGCAGTGGGTGATGGAGGCCTTTGGCGCGGTCAAGCGCGATAGCGATGGCAAGCCCTTGAGCATCCATGGCACCGCGCAGGACATCACCGCGCGACATCGAGCCGAGGCGAGGTTGCGCCTGTCGGCCAGCGTCTTTGCCAACAGCTATGACGGCGTCACCATCACCGATGCGAACAACATCATCGTCGATGTCAACCCTGCCTTCAGCCGCATCACCGGCTACGTTCGCGACGAGTGCATCGGCCAGACGCCGAGGATGCTCGCCTCCGGGCGCCAAGGCCCGGAGTTCTACGCCAAGATGTGGCAGTCTCTGCGCGAGCACGACCATTGGCAGGGTGAAATCTGGAACCGGCGCAAGAGCGGCGAAGTCTATGCCGAGATGCTCGCCATCTCCGTCGTTCGCGACGACGCCGGCCAATTGCAGCATTACATCGGCGTCTTTTCCGACATCAGCCAACTGAAGGCGCACGAAGCCGAACTGCACCGCATTGCGCACTACGACATCCTGACCGGAGTCCCCAACCGTCGACTGCTGGCCGACCGCCTCGGCCAGGCGATCGCCCGCGCGCGGCGCAGCGGCAAGACGCTCGCGGTCTGCTACCTCGATCTCGACGGATTCAAACCCATCAACGACCTGTATGGCCATGCCGCCGGCGACCAGTTGCTGATCGACATCACCGAGCGCCTCAAGGATATCCTGCGCGCCGAAGACACCCTGGCCCGCCTCGGCGGTGACGAATTCGTCCTCCTGTTTACCGACCTTACCCATTTCGAGGAAAAGCACTTTGTCCTCGACCGCGTGTTGGCGGCGGTGAATACGCCGCTAGCAATCGGAGCGGCCTCCATCAGCGTTTCGGCCAGCATCGGTGTCACCCTCTACCCCGCCGACGATGCCGATGCGGACACCCTGCTGCGCCATGCCGATCAGGCCATGTACCTCGCCAAGGAGGCCGGCAAGAACCGCTACCACCTCTTCGATCCGGAGCGCGATCGCCAGGTGCAGGCGCATCGCCATTACCTCCAGCGCTTGCGCGAGGCGCTGGACCACGGCGAGTTCGTGCTGCATTACCAGCCCAAGGTCAATCTGGTCAGCGGTGCGATCATCGGTGCGGAAGCCCTGATTCGTTGGCAACATCCCGAGCGGGGTTTGCTGCCGCCAGGCGAGTTCCTCCACTACCTCGATGGCAGCGACCTCGAAATCGCCGTTGGCGAATGGGTCATCGATGCGGTATTGCAGCAGATCGCGCTCTGGAACGCTGTCGACCTGAGGCTCACCGTCAGCGCCAACGTCAGCGCCGACCATCTGTTGAAGGCCGATTTCGCCGACCGTCTGGCGCAGACGCTGGCGCGACATGCGCAGGTCGCGCCCGCCAGTTTGGAACTGGAGATCCTCGAGACAGCCGCCTTGGCCAATATGGACCAGGCGGTGCAGGTGCTCACCCGCTGCCGGCAACTGGGCGTGCATCTCTCCTTGGATGATTTCGGCACCGGCTACTCTTCGCTCACCTACTTCCGCAACCTGCCGGTCGACATCCTGAAGATCGATCAGAGCTTCGTGCGTGACATGCTCGAAGACCCGGACGACCTCGGCATCGTCGAGAGCGTGATACGGCTGGCCCACGCCTTCAACCGGCCGGTGATCGCCGAGGGCGTGGAGACGCTGGAACACGGGGCGATGCTCGTGCATCTGGGCTGCCACCAGGCCCAGGGCTATGGCATCGCCCGTCCGATGCCGGCGGCGCAGATGCCCGACTGGGTCAGCCAGTGGCGCAGCAAGGCGGCGTGGCTCACCCTGGACAACCGACTGAACACCCGCGAAGACGTGATGCTGATGGTGGCGGCGCAGAGGCATCGCCGCTGGATCGACCAGATCGCCGAGCATCTCGACCACCCCAACGCGGAACTCGATACCAGCCAAGACAGCGCCCATTGCCGCTTCGGCCACTGGTATCGGAGCAGTGGCGCGGCCCGCTATGGTCAGTATCCCGAGTTTCAGGCCATCGATCCGCTGCACGAAGCCGTGCATGTCATCGCTGCGGACATCGTGGGCCTTGCCGGCGATGACCAGGTCGAGGCTGCGCGCAAGCGCTTGCCCGAGCTCTACGCGACGAGCGATCAACTGCTGGCACAGATCGAACTGCTGATTCAGAAGCTTGCTGCGGATGCCACGGCTTGAACGGCCGTCTGCGGCGCAGTGTAGCGGCGGATGCGGCCTGGCGAGCCGTCGCTGCCCCTTACCATAGTCAGGTATAGAATGGCCGAGTCGCGGTCGCTCACACGGATCGCTAGGGTTTGCCCTGGGGCCTTCAGAAGTGATACCTGTCGAAGTTCACCGCTGTCCCGGCGCGAGCCGCTTTGCGGCCTTGGCGCTGCTCTGCCTGCTGTTCGCTACGTCGGTCCTCGGCCAGGCCGAGGGTCAGGCTGGCGTTCAAGGCGAGCCGAAGAATGTCCTCTTGCTCTATTCCTACGGCCATGGTGGCAAGGGCATCGGCGTGTTCGACAGCGGCCTGCTCGATACCCTGGGGGCCGCGGGAGTCAGCACCAACAACCTGTATTTTGAATATCTGGACCTGGAGCGCAACGCTGGCAACCCCCGGCTCAGGCAGGAGCTGAGGACGGCGCTCTTGAACAGATACGCCCTGCACCGCATCGATCTGATCGTCACCGTGCAGCAGCCGGCGCTGAATTTCCTGCTGCAGGAAGGCAGGGAGCTCGCCCCAGGAGTTCCCGCCATCACCGTGCACGCGCCGCTGCCGAGCGTCGACGAAGCAGGCGATCGCCGCTTCGTCGGCCTGGTGGCGAGCTTCGATATCCAGGGTACGCTGGAGCGGGCCCTGGATCTGTTCCCGGACACCGAGCGGGTGCTGATCGTTTCGGGGGCGAGCGACGCCGACAAGAAGATGGCGCAGGCGGCAGCGCAGGCGTCGGCCCCCTGGGCGGGTCGCCTTACCTTCGAGTACACCACCGAGCTGTCCCTGGCGCAGCTGTTGGACCGCGTCGGCAAGCTGCCGCCGCACGCGATCA
>JAHFRE010000063.1 GCA_023258955.1 Sterolibacterium sp. | reverse complement strand
AGCGGCGGCGGCTGTTTCAACTGGAGTGCGGTCGTCAATTACAGCTGCACCTGCCCCTGCGCCAACGGCGGCATATCGAGTTGCGGCTCCTCCACTTCATGGTACGCCGTCAGCAACAGCAGTTGTCCTGCCGGCAGTAGCGTTGGCGGTGGCGCTGGCGGTGGCAGCGGTGGTGGAATTGGCGGCGCCGCGGTCTTTGGCGGCGGACCATCGACGCAGGTGCTCACCAAACACAAGAAGTGCGTGTTCGTACCCAAGGGCGAGGTGCAGCAATGCTCGAACTGAAGAACGCCGTCGCGGACAGCGCGCCCGCCGGCCTGGCGAGCGTGGCCTTCCGTCGGCTCGGGGCATGGGCGGGCGGTCTCGCCCTGGCTGCCCTGTGCTGTTTGGCCCTGGCCGCCCGCGCCGAGAGCGCCCGGCCCGTGGCCACCGTGAGCATTCCCAACGGCTACCTGAACGTCGCCGCAGACGACCTGCAGGTGCAGACCAGCCAGGGCCTGGTGCAATGGAAGCGAAGCTGGGACGGCAACGAATGGAAGTTCAACCCGCAGTGGGAGAGCCTGTCGCAGAGCTGGAAGAACCTGACCGGCAGTGCCACGGCGGATACGAGTGGCGGCACGATCTCTTCGGGTGGCGCTGGTGGCAGCACCGGCGGCGGTTCGTCGTCTGCGTCGGGAGGCAGCGCTGAGGGTTGCTGGGTGTGGGTGGACGAAGACTGGACGCCGACGGTGGGCACCACACTGGTCGGCGGCATCCCCGACAACGGCCCCCTCTTGGCCGAACGCGCGACGCCGTTCAACCGCATCATGGGCGATGGCGTCAGCCTCGACTATCCGCCGCCGCAGCGGGTCAACATCGACTGGGCCGCCCTGTGCTACAGCGGCTTCACGAGTGGCGGCGTGGTGGACACAGAAGGCATACGGCGGATCAACGAAATGTATCTGGGCGAGGGCGGCCGCTACGCCTTCAACAACCGCTCGGTGCTGGATAAGCGCGCGGTGCGCCAGCTACCCGCCGCCGACGCCGCCAGCCTTTACGCGAGCCTCGGTACCGGCCGCATCAGTCTCGCCCCGGTCACCAACGCCAAGGGCTTCCGCTGGATGGAGCGGGGCGGCGCCTGGATCGACTACAACACCCAGGGGCAGATCGTCGCCTTCGGCGACAAGAACGACAATACCGTTTGGCTGGTCCGCGACAGCGGCGGCAGAATCCTCGGTGCCGTCGAAGGCAGCGGCAGCAACGCCGGGCGGGTGCTCTACAGCCTGCACTACAGCGGCGCGCTGATCACCGAGGTGCGCGACTATCCTATTGCAGGACTCGCCGCCGACCTGCCCGCGCGCAGCGTTCGTTACCAGTACGACGACCACAACCGCTTGAGCCGCGTCACCGACGCCCGCGGCAACCTCACCCAATTCGATTACGACCCCTCGAACCGTCTGCTCAAGATCACCGATGCCGAAGGACGGGCTGAGCAGTTCGCCTACAACGGCTACCTGGTCAAGCAGCGCACCGCCGCCGACGGCGCGGTCACCGACTACGCCTTCGACTACGACGACAGCAATAAGCAATTCATCAGCAAGATCACCGGGCCGGATTCTGCTGCCGGACGGCGGGTGGAAGACTATACGCACAACCGGGTGAGCAAGCTGGTGCGGCGCATCGTTGCCGGCCGCACCGACGAAGAGGTGCGCTACGACAGCGGCGCCCGCGCCGAGATCCACACCAACGCCCGCGGCTTCACCACCCGCATCGTCAAGAACGAATTCGAGCAGATCGTCGAAACCGATCTTGCCGACGGCGCCGTGCGCAAGTCCGTCTATTCCGCACTGAACCTGGCGCTCACCGAAGAGACCGACGAACTCGGCATCAAGACCCAGTACCAGGTCGACGCCAAGGGCAACCTGCTGAAGAAGACCGAAGCCGCCGGCACCGCCGCCCAACGCGTCACCGACTACCTCAATGACGGCCAGGGCCGGCCCATCCAGGTGATCCGCCGCGGGCGCACCGAGGCCACCGGGACCGTCACGCCGGACGCCAGCTGGCAGCTCGACTACGATGGCCAGGGCCAGCTCAGGCAGCTGACCGATCCCGAAGGCAACGCCAGCCAAGTCGTCTTCGACCGGGCGGGCAACCTCGTCAGCATCACCGACCCGCGCGGCAACACCACGCGCTTTGCCACCGACGCCCACGGCAACGTCACCCAGATCACCGACGCCCTGGGCCGTAGCCGTACCATCGCCTACGACAAGGTCGGCAATCCCATCGCCCTCACCGACCCGCGCGCCAAGGTGATCCAGGCCGCCTACGACGCCATGAACCGGCGCAGCCAGACCACCAATGCCGTCGGCGGCCAGCGCAAGACCCAGTACAACGGCCAGGGACTGCCCATCGCCGATAGCGACGAAGATGGCCGCACGCGCACCTTTGACTTCGACGTCTTCCTGCGCCTGACGCGCCAGAGCGACGCCATGGGTAACGCCACCCAGTACGCCTACAACGTCGCCGATGTCCTCGGTTCGCTCACCGGCCCCACCGAGACCACCTTCCCCAGCTACACCCAGCAGACCCGCTACGACAGCCGCGAACGGCCGACACTGGCCACGCAGATCGTTCCCGGGCGATCGGGCAACGACACGCGAACCAGCAGCGTCGCCTACGATCTGAAGAGCCAGATCAAATCCGACACCGACGCCAACGGCAAGAGCCGCGTCCACGTCTATGATGCGCTCGGCCAGCGCACCGAGAGCACCGATAGCCTGGGCAACAAAGCCCGCGCCGTCTATGACGCCCGCGGCAACCTGATCCAGCTCAGCGACGCCCTCGGTCACAGCTACGGCTTCGACTACGACCGCCGGGACCTCGTGATCAAGGAGACCCTGCCCCTGGGGCAGATCACCCGCTACCGCTACGATGCGGCCGGCAACCTCGTCGAGCGCAGCGACCCCGACGGCCACAAGCTCGCCTACGCCTACGACGCCGCCAACCGCCTGGTCGAGGTCAAGCACAGCCAAGCCGATGCGAGCCTCGTACGCACCACCACCTTCACCTGGGATCCCGCGGACAACCTCACCGCCTGGAGCGACACGGACAACAGCCGCAGCCAGACATCTGCCAGCGCGATGGTCTACGACGACGCCAACCGCAAGACAAGCGAGACCGTCACCTATCCCACGGGAGATACCTTCAGCTACGCCTACACCTACAGCCCCGCCAGCAAGAAAACCCAGCTCGCCTGGCCCGATGGCACGGCCATCGGCTACGCCTACAGCGGCCACGGCGAACTGCAATTTGTCACTATCCCCGGGGAGGGCAGCGTCAGCGTCACCGCCTTCAAGTGGACCGCCCCCGCCAGCGTGCTCCTGCCCGGCGGCGTGAGCCAGGAGCGCAGCGTGGACGGCCTGCTCAATCTCGAAGGCTTAGACGCCAAGACCCCCACCGCACAACCGATCCTGAGCCTCGCCAACGCCTACGGCAAGGTGGAGGAATTGAAGAGCAGTGATCGCACCGACACCATCAACGCCACTTCCAGCACGCGCAGCAGCCGCTACGCCTACGACGACGAAGTGCGGCTGACCCAGGCCACGGTGAATAGCACCCCCGAGATCTTCACCCTCGATGGTGTGGGCAACCGCACTGCCCACAGCCAAATCCCCGGTGCGTGGACCTACGATGCCAACAACCGACTGCTCCAGCGTGGCACGGCCAGCACCTACCAATACGACGACGCCGGCAACCAGATCCAGAGAACCGACGCCGGCGGCCGCATCACCAAGTTCGCCTACGACAC
The DNA here is from genome assembly GCA_023258955.1 of Sterolibacterium sp. Classification (GTDB taxonomy): domain Bacteria; phylum Pseudomonadota; class Gammaproteobacteria; order Burkholderiales; family Rhodocyclaceae; genus CAIYYX01. Next base: position 14,321 of record JAHFRE010000063.1, on the reverse strand, counting down.
GCTGAACCGCTTGATCGAAGTGCGGGATGGCACAAATAGTCTCATCGCCCGCTACGGCTACGATCCGCTGAGTCGGCGGCTGTGGAAAGAACAATACCGGGATGCAACAGGAGCGCCGCTGTCCCAATCAAGACGCATCCTCTATCTCTATGCCGACGAAGGCCTGATCGCCGAAGCGACCCAACCGATCACCCTCAACGCCGACGGCAGTGTCACCGCCACCGGCGCGACCGCGATCACGCGGCAATACGGACCGCGACCGGACGCCCCCTTCACCACCGGCGTACTCTTCGTCAAGACCGCCAACAGCAACGGCGAGAACGTCTTCGCCTACTACCACCACGACCATCTCAACACGCCGATGATGGCCACCGACAAGACGGGCAGCATCGTTTGGGCAGCGAGCTACAACGCCTTCGGCATGGCGACCATCACCACACCCACCGCGACGGCGGACAAGCCGACCATCGAGTCGAATCTGAGATTGCCGGGGCAGTATGCGGATGGGGAGACGGGGCTGCATGGCAACTGGTTCAGGTATTACGATCCATGGACGGGAACGTACCTCCAGGCAGATCCCTTAGGGCTTAGGGGCGGCATTAACCTTTACCTGTATGTCAGAGGAAATCCGCTGACCTACACCGATCCAATGGGGTTGGATCCAGGTAATGGTCGTGGGTTTTCCACATACTATGGGAATTGGTGCGGCAAGAACTGGAGTGGCGGCAAGTCGGGACCAATTATTCCTTCTAGCCCAGAAGGGGCGGTTGATAGCTTGGACAGCTGTTGCATGGCACATGACTATTGCTATGCGAAAATTGAAGACAAGATGTGCCCACTATCTGAGGATGAAAAGAAAAGAGCTCTTGATGAATGCGACGCAACTCTCGCCAAATGTTCAAGAGCGCTATCTAACAACGGAGTAGGTTGGCCGCTCCCCCCCAAGAGCTCCACTGACGCCTATTTCTACAAGCAAAAATTACAAACCTACTACAAGTAGACGGGGGGCAAAATGATCAAATTCAGACGTGTAACTATATTGTTCCTTCCTGTATTGCATGCGTTTTGTGTATTTCTTGTTTGGTTATGTGAAACTCAAAAAGACATTTCCTTGCTCCCAACCTTTGCTTGGGTGGCAATGGCATGGGCTTGGCTTGCGTGGCCAGTGGTCTTTTTTGCAAACAGCAATATTCCCTATATCTATTTAGCAGCATCTTTTCTCACGAGCGCTATTCTTATTTGGCCAACGGCAACGACTGTTTGGTTCGTTACTTCCATTTATATCTTCGGGTTTGCTCCATGAAGGGAAAAGTCCAAGCGCTCGGAGTCGAATTTAATGAACAGAAAGTTGACAGCAGAGAATCAAAGGGGCTGGAGTGACATTTAGTTCGCACACCTTGTCGAGCAGAGCACGAGCTAACGCTGCAATGCGTCGCAGGCCCTTACATCGGCATGCCTCGACTCGCTGCGCGCGTGCGGACAGCCTCATCTTTGTGAGCAACAATGCTCCCCTCTTGGCCGAACGGGCGACGCCGTTCAACCGGATCATGGGCGACGCCATCGCCCTCGACTATCCGCCACCGCAGCGGGTCAACATCGACTGGGCCGCCCTGTGCTACAGCGGCTTCACGAGTGGCGGCGTGGTGGACACAAAAGGCATACGGCGGATCAACGAAATGTACCTGGGCGAGGGCGGCCGCTACGCCTTCAACAACCGCTCGGTGCTGGATAAGCGCGCCGTGCGCCAATTGCCTGCCGCCGACGCACGGTGGATAGGTCACGCCCAGAAAGCCTTCTAAGAAGGAACTGCGGAGTGGTCACGTGAATCATATTGAACTGATTATCATCGGCTGGATATTGGCTGCTGTGCCATTGAGTGCAAATGCGGCATCGGCGCGAATTGCAGGTACTTATTCATCGTTCTTCTATAGCGCAGAGGGTGGCGATTTGCTGGGTTACGAAGTAAGGTTGATTCCAACGAGTCAAGGGCTGAAAGCAGTCGTACAGAGTGCACAAGGCGAAGCTGGAGATTTGTATGTCGTAGAGGTGAAGCGTAACGCAAATGGCATATCATTCGATATACCAGATCTTAGTGGGAAGCCGGGTCGATTTACTGGAAACGTAGTCGAGCGAGGCCTCGAAGGCACAATTCGATTGCCCACAGGAGACGCGGAGAAAGTCTTCCTGCGCCGAACTACTAGTCATTGGGAGCGACTGCCATTCAAATAGCTGCTCACCAACATAGCTCATGAGATCACTCGAACTTGGCCTGAAGATAGTTGCCTTCATTAAAGGATGCGGCACTTTTCTCGCCTATGGTTGGTGGGACAGAAGCTATCTAGGACCTGTAGGTAGCCTGTACTGGTTATCTCCAGGATTTGCGCTATTCCTGCTAGCGTTCATTCCTTTTCGATTCTTATCGTCAAGACTATTTACTAGGTGGGCAATAACGACACTTTGCACGGTCGCCGCAGTAAAGCTTGTTCAAGGGATCATCGGCTCCGTGAACTCGCCTATAGAACCAGATACCGCCGCTATCATTTTCAGATGTTTGGACATTGCGATATTAATCTTGAGCCTGAGGGTGATTTGGTGGCCAATCGATGGGAACGATAGGAAGGCCTGGGGGCAAGAGCAGAGAAGCGATTACAACTCGCAAGCCAAAGCGTCCGATTTGAACCATTGACAACGATGAGGCGGGCGAAATCGAGGAGCCAAGGGAATACGTCAATTGGATGCAACAAGCAGCGCCGCAATGAATCGCAGCCAGGGAGATTGATGATGATGGGCGCAACGAAGTGGGCGGAAACACGGGTTCAGACCGCATCGCTTGTCCGTGCATACTGGTGCCGAACCATCGGCGGCATGTTGTGGATGCTTTCATTGTTGTGCTCTCTGGTATCACCGGCGCTCGCCCAGGAGACGGTCTGTGCGCGCGTCAAGATCGAGATCAAGCAGGAGCTGACGCTGGAGCGTCAGGGCTTCGACGCCGAGATGACGATCACCAACACACTGCCGTCGGACTCTCTGCAGAATGTGGAGATTGTCGTCAAGGTGACCGACGAACTGGGAAGCGCGGTCGCCGTGACCACCGATCCCAACGATCTCACCGCCAAGTTCTTCGTGCGGGTGACTGGCATGCAGGGCATCAGCGACATCGCTGGCAATGGCACCGTTGCGGCCAACTCGGCGGCCACCATCGGCTGGTTGCTGATTCCCGCGCCGGGCGCCGCGGGCGGCACGCCGCTGGGCAAGCGCTATTTCATCGGTGCGACGCTGAAGTATCAATTCGGTGCTGACAACGAGGTGCTCGACGTGTCGCCGGCGCTGGTCACGGTGCGGCCCATGCCGCTGTTGACCTTGGACTACTTCCTGACCAAGGATGTGATCGGTGACGATCCGCTGACGCCGGCCGTGGAACCGGTCGAGCCCTATACCCTGGGTGTGCGCGTCAAGAACAACGGTTTCGGCATCGCCAGGAACCTCAAGATCGATTCGGCGCAACCCAAGATCGTGGATAACGTCCAGGGCCTGGTGATCGACTTCAAGATCATCGGCAGCTATGTGAACGACGCACCGGTGGCCAATGCCCTGTTGATCAATTTTGGGAATATTCCAGCCAGTTCGTCGACGATGGGTCGTTGGTTGATGACCAGTTCCCTGGCGGGGCGATTCGTCGATTTCACGGCCAGTTTCTCCCACGCCGACGAACTGGGCGGCGTGCTGACCTCGCTGATGCAGGCTGCGAATGCCCACATCCTGATCCGCGACGTGCGGGTAGATCTGCCGGGGCGGGATCTGGTGCGCGACTTCCTCGCCCTGGACGGCGACTTCATTCGCGTGTATGAATCGGACGGCACCGACACCGTGGTCACGGATCGGTCCAGTGTGACGACCTTGACCGCGGTCACGAATGCTGACGGCGCAGCCCACTATCGCCTGGCGATGCCCCCGACGGCGGGCTTCGTCTATGTAAAGCTGCCCGATCCGTTCAGGGGTGCGAAAGACTTGAAGACCATGCAACGTTCCGACGCCAAGACCTTGTCGCCGGAGAACGCCTGGCTCTCGAAGACGCAGAACCACGACACCAAGCAATGGGATTACTGGATCAACATCTTCGACGCGAACACGACCGGGGTGTACGACTCCGCCTTCGTGCCGCGTGCGGACGGCCCACAAGCGCCGGTCCTGCAATTTATTCCTGACCGCACGGTGGAGGAGGGCAAGCAGATCTCTTTCATCGTCGACGCCTCCAGCCCAATGGGCAAGGCGGTCACGCTCTCCGCCGCGCCGTTGGCCGCCGGTGCCAAGTTCACCGATCAGCGGAATGGCAGAGCCGTCTTCGACTGGACCCCGAGCGTCGGCCAAGCCGGTAGCTATCCGATTACCTACAGCGTCAGCGACGGGACGCTCAGCGCCAACCAGGTCGCCGTCATCACCGTCACGGCGGCCACCGCACCTGCTGGTCCCGCTACGCCTACGATCGACAGCCCGCTGGCGGGCGCCGAAATCACCAGTCTCAGGCCAGCCTTGACGGTGGTTACCGGCACCGACCCGAAGGACCCGACGGTCGCCGTCCAGTTCGAACTCTACGCCGATGCAGCCATGACCCAGCAATTGCAGACCGCCACGATGGCCAAGGGCGGCAGCAAGACGACCTGGACTCTAGCCACTGACCTCAAAGACAACACCGGATACTGGTGGCGCGCGCGCGCCTACGACGGCAAGACCGTCTATAGCGCCTGGGTCAATGGCAGGTTCTTCGTCAATCTGTTCAACGATGCACCGGAGCCGTTCAACCTGACGCTGCCGGTACCCAATGCGACGGTTGTCAGCGCGACGCCGACCTTGAGCTTGACCAACACCACCGACAAGGACGGTGACGCGATCACCTATGGCTTTGCCGTCTATGACGACACGGCGCTCGCCCATGTCGTCGCCAGCGCAAGCGGTTTGTCGCCCGGCGACAACGGTCTCACCAATTGGCTGGTGCCCGTCCCCTTGACGAATCTTGCTACCTACTACTGGCGCGCGACGGCGACGGACAGCCACGGAGCCGCGACGCAGACGCCGGCAAGAGCGTTCACCGTCCGTATCGGCAACGCGCCTCCCAACGCGCCGGTTGTCCTCAGCCCGGCGCCGAACGCCCGCGTTCCGACGCCGAGCGTTGCGCTGGTGGTTACCAACGCCTCGGATGCGGAACACGATGCGTTGACCTATACGTTCGACATCGACACCGTGCCGACCTTCGATAGCGGCAACCGCAGGATCTCCGGACCGATTGCGGAAGGCAGCGGCACGACGTCGTGGACCGTCACCGGTCTTGTTGAGAATGCCCGCTATTTCTGGCGTGTGAAGGCCAACGACGGGCACGCAGACGGCCCCTGGGCCACGGGCAACTTTATGGAAGATGCGCTGAACGAAGCACCACCGGCGCCGACCGTGATGAATCCGGGCGACAAGTCCTGGGTCTCGAGCCTGCAACCGTCGTTCTCGGTCAATCCGGTCGTCGATCCGGAAGGCGACACGGTGCGCTATCGCTTCGAGATCTACAAGGATCAGGCCCTGACACAGAAGGTTGCAGACGGCAGCAGCGACACGCCGTCCTGGATGCCCGCCGCGCCGCTCGTGGACAAGAGCAGCTATTACTGGCGGGTGCGCGCCGAAGATGCGCTCGGCGCCGTCGGGGCGTGGTCGCAGGTTGCTGCGCTCGTTGTCAGCAGCGGCAGCTATGTCGCACCGAGCATCGCGGTGACCTCCCCCGCGACGATCAGCGATGGCCGCGCCAAGAACGTCACCATTCGCTGGGAGGGTACGGATCCGAACATCGATGCGACCATCGCCTTGTACTACGACCAGACAGGCAACGGCTATGCCGGCGCCTTGATCGTCGATGGGCTGAAGCAGGCCGCGGGCACGCAGTCCGGTAGCTACGTTTGGGACTCAAGCGCCCTGGCGCCCGGGGCCTACCACATCTACGCGGTGATCTACGACGCCAAGGGCTTGGGTCGTGCCTACGCGCCCGGTGCCGTGGTGGTGCCGACGGCAGCCCAGAAGGGAAGTTTGATCGTGGTGAGCCCAGCCACGCTGAACGTCCTGGAGGATGCCTTGAACGCGACCTTCACTGTGGGGCTGAGCGCTCAGCCGAAAGCGGATGTCACGATCGGGATCACCAGCTCCAGCCCCAATGTCGCCTACGTCTCCGTTCCGTCCCTGACTTTCACCAGCAGCAACTGGTCTGTAGCGCAAACCGTAACCGTAAAAGGTTTGATGAACTGCATTACGAGCACATCGCCAAACGCGGCGGGTAATTCGTCGTTCGTGATTACGATAGACCAAGCGCAGAGCCTGGATCCTGACTACGAGGGCATTGCCGGCAAGTTGCTGCCCGGTTCGAATCAGGAGGCCGCCACCTCGCAAGTTCGCATTTTCGGAGGCAGCGCCGACATGGCCGGCGTTTCCCTGTGCGGCTACAAGACCGTGACCGAGACGCAGTCGGCAGGGGCCTGGGACTACACGCTCTCGGCGAAGTTGCACAATGGGAACGCCACGCCGCTTGGTGGCACGACGGCCAAAATGCTCTACGTGCCCGTGGGCATGCAGTCCGTTTCGGTGCCGCTGCTTCACTTCGGTGCCGCGGCCGCGGGCGAAACGGTGCGCAGTCTGGACACCTTTGCCCTGAGGACAAGCACTCGCCTGGGTCTCGGTGTCTATCCCACGTTCACGATCAAGACCACCAATCCGATATGGCACATCACGAGCCCATGAGCCTGGCTTGCCGACGTCGGGTCACCTCGCGGGAGATGACGACAATAGGGGGGGGATGCCGCTTGCATAATCGCTGCCGCTAAGGTACAAATCGGACCTATGCGATCTGTCCCAACTCCTTGGAGGTGCGCCATCGTGTTCGGCCGACGATTTCTCGCTGCGTATGGCGATGCTTTCCACCCTGTGTCGGGGTTGCGTCGGGACCGACAGATTTGCTCCGTCCGCAAACGCGGCTTCACCCTGCTCGAATTGTTGGTCGTGATCGTCATCATCGGCCTGCTCGTCTCCTACGTCGGACCGCGCTACTTCGGACAGATAGGCAAATCAGAGCGCAGAACGGCGCAGGCGCAACTCGATGCGCTGGCCAAGGCGCTCGACCAGTACCGCCTCGACCTAGGCTCCTATCCGACCACGGAGCAGGGCCTGGAGGTGCTGGTGAGTCGACCGGCCAACGAAATCAAGTGGGCAGGTCCTTATCTTACAAATACGGCGCCGCCGGATCCCTGGGGCCGGCCCTACGTCTATCGTTCGCCCGGGGCCAAGTCCGACTACGACCTGCTCTCCCTGGGCAAGGACGGACAGCCTGGTGGCGAAGGCGACGATGCCGACGTCGTGCATTGACCATGTCCATCCAACTGCGCGTAGCCCGACCCGGCGGTGGACAGGAAATCGTCGCGTTCGAGGCGGCGAGCGATGTCGATGCCATGCGCATGGCGTCGCGCCGCGGGCTGCGCGTGCTGTCGGTCGAGCGCGCGGTGTCGCGCGCCGGCGACGAAGACAGGAAGCAGGCCTTCCCCTTGCAGTTCTTCAGCCAGGAACTGCTCGCGCTGCTCGAGGCCGGCCTGACGGTCACTGAGGCCCTCGATACCCTAATCGCCAAGGAAGATCGGCAATCGACGCGAGAGGTGCTCGAGGCGATACGCGGCGATACCCGGCAGGGCAGAAACTTCTCCGAAGCGCTCGGCCGACAGCCGGCCTGTTTCCCGGATATCTACGTGGCCACGGTGCGGGCGGCAGAGCGGTCGGGCAATTTGCCTGGCGCCTTGGCACGCTACGTCGACTACGCGCTGCAGTTCGAAGCCGTGCGGCGCAAAGTGATCGGCGCCTCGATCTACCCTGCGCTGTTGCTGATCGTCGGTTCGGCGGTGACCTTGTTCTTGATCGGCTACGTTGTTCCCCGCTTCAGCGTGGTGTTTCAGGAAACCGGCCGCGAAGCGCCCTGGCTGTCGCAACTGCTGATGGCCGCGGGCAGCCACATTCACAGCCATTGGACTGCGATCGGCGGTGCGTTGCTGCTCGTCCTGCTTGTGCTAGCTGGCACGATTTCGCGGCCGGAAGCACGCCGCCGCCTAATGCACAGCGTCCTGCGCCTGCCCTGGTTGGCGGAACGGGCCCGCGAGTATCGTCTCGCCCGCTTCTACCGGACGGTGGGACTGCTGCTCGAATCGGGCATCGCCCTCGGCCCCGCCTTGGGCATGACCTCCGGCATGTTTCCGGCGCGCGAGGCCGCGCGCCTGGCCGCGGCGCGACGCGGCATCGAGGAGGGTCTGCCCCTGTCGGTGGCGCTCGAGAGGGAACAGCTCACGACGCCGGTCGCTTTGAGCCTCATGCGCGTCGCCGAGAAATCCGGACGACTCGCCGACATGCTCGAGCGGGTGGGACGTTTTCACGATGAAGAGTTGGCTCGGCGCATCGATTGGGCGTCGCGCCTGATCGAGCCCCTGCTGATGACCGCCATGGGTATCGTTATCGGCGGCGTGGTGGTGTTGCTCTATATGCCCATCTTCGACCTGGCGGGCAGCTTGCAATGAACGCGCCGCACGATGCCGTGCTGGCGACCACGGCGCTCTCGTCCGACTTGATTGCCGCTGCGCGCGAGCGAGCGCGTGTCGAGGGCCGCCGGCTGATCGAGGTGATCGAGGAGTCGTCGGGCGTGACGCCGGACGCATTGGTCGCGGCGCTCGGCGAGGCATTCGACTACCCGGTTTTCACCATGGCGAGACTGCGCGAACTCGAACCGGCCTTCGACCGCGTACCCTTTCCTGAGATGGTGGCACGCGAGACCCTGGTTTTGCGCGACGACGACGGTCGCCTGCTGCTGGTGCTTGGCGATCCGTTCTTGGCGGAGACCGAGGCCTGGGCTCACGTCCGGCTCGGCGGCGCGTTCCGCTCGGGATTGGCTCAGCGGCGCGACGTCGTGGCCTATCTGGCGCAGCAGGAGGAGAAGCTACGGGCCATGGACTCGGTATTGGCCGAGACGATCGCAGCGGCGGCCGAGACGGGCTTCGAGGAGATCTCTCTGGCGCGGATCAGCGAAGATCAGAGCCCGGTCGTGCGCCTGGTCAATTCCACGCTCTACGATGCGCTCAAGGCACAGGCGAGCGACATCCACCTGGAAACCGACGAGGGCGGCCTGACGATCAAGTACCGGATCGATGGCGTGCTGGTGGCGGTTGGGGAAGCGGCAGGCATAGAGCGCGCCGACCAGGTCATATCCCGCATCAAGGTACTGGCGGAACTCGATATCGCCGAGCGCCGGGTGCCGCAGGACGGGCGCTTCAAGGTGCGGATGCAGGGACGAGAGCTGGACTTCCGCGTGTCCATCATGCCCAACCTGTTCGGCGAGGATGCGGTGCTGCGCCTGCTGGATCGGCGCGCATTGACCGAATCGGCACAGGCCTTGCGCCTCGACCACCTGGGTTTGTCCGCCGACGCGATTCGCACCATCCGCCTGCTGTCGGCCAAGCCCCATGGGATGTTGCTGGTAACCGGCCCGACCGGCAGCGGCAAGACGACGACGCTCTATGCGGCGATCACCGAAATCCACACCGGGCGCGACAAGATCGTCACGATCGAGGACCCGGTTGAATATCGTTTGCCCAAGATATTGCAGATTCCGGTCAACGAGAAGAAAGGCCTGAGCTTCGCCCGCGGCTTGCGCTCCATCCTGCGCCACGATCCCGACCGGATCATGGTCGGCGAGATTCGCGATGGTGAGACCGCACAGATCGCGGTTCAGGCGGCGTTGACCGGTCACCTGGTCTACACCACCGTACATGCCAACAGCGTCTTCGACGTGCTCGGGCGCTTCGCCCACATGGGCGTCGATCCCTACAGCCTGTCGGCGGCGCTGAACGGCATCGTCGCCCAGCGCCTGCTGCGCGTGAATTGTCCACATTGCGCGATCGATCTGCCGCGCAACGATGAACTGAGCGATCGGGCGCTCGCCGCCGGATTGACTACCAAGGCGACGAGCGCCTGGTCCTGGCGGGCGGGGCAGGGTTGCGGGCAATGCCGGGGCACCGGTTTCAAGGGCCGCAAGGCCGTCGCCGAAATGCTGGTGCTCGACGATCATCTGCGCGAGATGATCGCGGCCCGGGCGCCGCTGACCCAGTTCAAGGAGGCCGCCTTGCGCGCCGGCTTGCATCCGCTGCGCGAATCGGCGCTGGCCTGCGTCGCGCGCGGTGAGACGACCCTAGACGAGGTGGACCGTGTGGCGTTTTAGTCGGCCGTCGCTGCGCGTGGGCTTGGCGCCCGAGTCGCTGACCATCCATGCGTCGCCGGGTGCGCCGATCGAAGTGCCGATCGATGCCGGCGCGCACGGCGAGCGCTGGCAGGTGGCAACCGAAGCGTTCGCGCAGGCGATGGCGGGAGAACCGGCCTGGAAGGGAGCCACGGTGAAGATCGCCCTGTCCCATCGCTGGGTGCGTTTTTTCACCGTTCCATGGCACGACGATCTAATGCAGGCGGACTCGGCTCGAAGCTACGTCGCGCGCTTCTACGCCGCTGTGTGCGGCGACGGTGCGGATAGTGGCGCGACGTTCGCCATCGAACAGGGCGGCCGAGGGCAGCCGCGCAACGTCTGCGCGATCGACAGCCAACTGATGACGGCCTGCGCAGACGCTCTGCGCGCAGCAAATGCCCGTCTCGCCTGGTTGGGTCCGTGGCTGGTACCGGCCATCGCGAGGAGCCGTCAGCTGGGCGACAAGGGCAGAGGCGATGGTTGGTTCGTGACGGTAGAACCGGGGACGCTCACCCTGGCGACGGTGACGGCAAACGCTGTTCGCCAGGTCCAGGTCCATTCCTGTGAGTCCGATTGGTCGTCGGCCGTCCTGCGCGAAGTTCGTCGGGCGGGCCTGCGCGAAGGGCGGCCGAACGGACAGCCCATCTGGATAGCGAGCCTGCTGCCCCTGCCGGCAGGCGTCGCCAACCTACCCGAGACGATGAACGTTGTAGAGACGGGCTCGTCGCCCTGCGACCCTAGTTTCGGTCACTTGGCGGGAGTTCTGGCGTGAAGCTCAAGCCGCTACGATTGGCCTTCGTCGCCAGGCCTCCACCTTGGTCGGGATACAGCTGGATGTGGTTACTGGCCGGATGCGGGGCCCTGGTGATGGCGATCGTGGCCGACCTCGATGCGCATCGTGATCTTGCCAGCGCACGCGGACACATGGCGAACCAAAGGAACCCGCCCATCCGCCTTGCTGCGCCGGCGCTCAGCGCCGAGGAAAAGCGCAAGCTCGCGATGCGGGTGAAAGCCGTCAATGCGCACATTCGTGTCTTGAACCTGCGCTGGGACGAAATCTTTCGAGCGCTGCGTCCCGAGCCCCACAACGACGTTCGGCTGTTGGCCTTGGAAACCGGCGCCGGTACCGGCGACACGGCCGGTACCACATTGCATATCAGCGCCGAAGCGTCCGGCGCGGAGAGCATGACCGGTTACGCGGCCTATCTCGCGCAACAGCCGAGATTGCACAACGTCACGCTGGTCCGCCACGAAGCGGGAAGGGAAGCGGGCGCCGCCCCGGGCAGCATCCGATTTCGAGTTGAAGCCTTATGGATCGATTCCCTCTGAAGCCACTAGCCTGGCTCTCCTGGCAGGCGCTGGACGCCTGGCGCCGTTGGGGCGCCGCAAGCATCCTCGGCACTGCCTGCCTGGCCGCCGCCGCGACGCTCGCCTGGCAGGCCGAACTCTGCCAACGCGAAACGTCAGCCGAGACGCAAGCCATGGCCGCGTTGCAAACCAGGAGCACGCCGGTCACGCCCGAGCAGCCCGATGCCGCGGTACATCGTCTGCGCGCCTTCTCGGCTGCTTTGCCCCTGCGCGCCGTCGCCCTCGGGGAAGTGGGTCACCTGTTCGACATCGCCAAAGCGTCGGGAGTGCAGTTGGAGCAGGGAGAGTATCGCTGGGTCGGCGATGCGAATTCCGGCATGTACCGCTACCAGATGACGTTTCCGATCAAGGCTGAACCGCTGAAGACGCAGCGGTTCGTCATCGCCGCACTGGCGACGATTCCGACCCTGGCGCTGCGCTCCATCGCCTTCCACCGCGACAATCCGACCTCGAAAGCGAGCGAGGCGCGCATCGACTTCGATCTGATCACGAGGGCCGAATGATTCTCGCGCAGAAGCGTCACTACCTCATCTTCGGCGCCTTGCTGCTCACGCTGATCGCTGCGGCATTCGCGCCGGACCGCGAGGTGCAGGTGATCGGCGTCGCCCGCGAGCGTGCGGGTGCGCCGGTGTCTGCAGCGACGAGCGGCGGGCGCGTCGAGGCGAAAGATGACACGCTCCTGAATTTGAATTCACGACGCCTGTCGGAGGAGGGCATCGAGCTCTTCAAGGTACCGCCACCGTCGCCGCCCATGGCTGCAATGGTTGCAATGGCTGCGCCGACGATGCCGCCCCTGCCGTTCAAGTTTCTCGGGAAGATGACGCTGGGCAAGGCGGACTCCGTGATGCTCGCCGAAAAGAACAACACCCTGATCGCGGCACCCGGAGAGACGCTGATGGACACTTGGCGCATGGACAGCATCGATGCGGAGACCCTCAGCTTCACCTACCTTCCGCTGGCCACGACGGCGGTTCTCAAGATCGGTAGCGCCAATTGAATACGACGATGCATCGATTTTTCTCGATTCTGGCGATGTTCGCAACCATGCTGCTCGGCGGCTGCGCCGCCCAACAAGCCTATCGCGACGGTCAGTCCTTGCTGGCCGAAAACCGGGTCGTCGAAGGGCTGGCGAAACTCGATGAGGCGGCCAAGCTCGATCCCCACGCCGTCGAATACCGAATGCAATACCTGACGCAGCGCGCCGCGGCGGTGAATGACTATCTGGCGAGAGCGGATGCTGCTCGCACCGAGGGCAAGCTTTCTGATGCCGAGACCCTGTACCGTGCGGCGCTGGCGATCGACGGCAGGAACCCTATGGCCAAGGCCGGCGTGGAAGCACTGGCCAAGGCCCGCCGACATCGTCAGGCGGTGGCCGATGGCGAAGCGCTGATTAAGAAGAACCGCATCGGCGAGGCGGAAGAATTGGTCCGGACGGTGCTCGCGGAAGATCCCGCTCAACGCGAGGCGCAAAATCTCCAGGCGCGCATCTTCGAGAAGCGGCGCGAAGACAAGCGGGCGCCGGAGATCAAACTTGCCGCGGCCTTTCGCAAGCCGATTTCGCTGGAATTTCGCGACGCGCCCCTTCGCGCCGTATTCGACATGATCTCCAAGCTGTCGGGCATCAATTTCTTTTTCGACAAGGATATCCGTCCCGACCTCAAGGCCAATATCTCCACCAAGGGCACGCCCGTCGAGGACGCCTTTCGCATGCTGCTGGTCACCAACCAGCTCGAACAAAAGATATTGAGCGACAACAGCGTTTTGATCTACCCCAACACGCCGCAGAAGCTCAAGGACTATCAGCCTTTGTCGGTCAGGAGCTTCTTCCTCGCCAACGCCGAAGCAAAGAACGTGGCCAACACGCTGAAGACCTTGCTCAAGACCCGCGACTTGGTGGTCGACGAGAAGCTCAATCTTCTGATGATACGGGACACGCCCGAAGCGATACGCCTCGCCGAAAAGCTCATTGCGGTGCAGGACGTCGGTGAGCCTGAGGTAATGCTCGAGGTGGAGGTGTTGGAAGTCAAACGCACGCGTTTGCTTGAACTCGGCGTCAAGTGGCCGAGCCAATTGACCCTGACCCCCCAGGGCGTTCTCACCACTGCCGGCGCAACAGCGCCAGGGCTAACGCTCACGGACCTGAAGCAACTCAATTCGGACCGTCTAGGCGCAGCGCTTGGTCCTATGACTGTGAACGCCCGCAAGGAGGACGGCGATGCCAACCTGTTGGCCAACCCGCGCATACGCGCTAAGAATCGGGAGAAGGCGAACATCCTCATCGGCGACCGTGTGCCGGTAATCACCACCACTTCCACGTCGACCGGATTCGTATCCGAGAGCGTCAGTTACGTGGATGTCGGGCTTAAGCTAGAGGTCGAGCCGACCGTCTCTCTCGACGACGACGTAACCATCAAGGTCAAGCTCGAGGTCAGCACGATCGTCCAGCAAATCACCAGCCGCGCCGGCACCCTGGCCTACCAGATAGGCACCCGAAACGCGGGAACCGTGCTGCGTTTGCGGGATGGCGAGACGCAAGTGCTCGCCGGCTTGATCAACGACCAGGATCGCAGCTCAGCCAACAAGGTCCCCGCCCTCGGCGAAATTCCGATCCTCGGCCGCTTGTTCGCCAGCCACCTCGAGGACAACGAAAAGACCGAGATCG
>JAHFRE010000062.1 GCA_023258955.1 Sterolibacterium sp. | reverse complement strand
CTGCCGATGGGCATGATCATCCTGCAGGAGGACATCACCGAGCGCAACACCTACCAGGCGACCCTGGAACGCCTGGCGACCACCGATCACCTGACCTGCATGCAGAACCGGCGCGCCTACCTCGAGGCGTCGGACAAGGAGCTGCGCCGCTCGCGCCGCACCGGTCAACCGCTGGCGCTGCTGATGATAGACGCCGACAACTTCAAGACGATCAACGATAGCTACGGCCACCCGGTCGGCGACGAAGTTCTGCGCAGGATAGGTGCCACCTGCAAGCTGGCGCTGCGCGACGAAGACGTTTGCGGGCGCATCGGCGGCGAAGAGTTCGCCGTCACCCTGGCGCAGGCCACCATCCCCGTGGCCATCGGCGTCGCCGAGCGGCTGCGGCGCAGCCTCGCCGAAATCGAGGTCGACAGCGGCGGCGGCAAGCTGCGCTTCACGGTCAGCATCGGCGTCGCCGGCCTGGCCGAAGGCGTCACCAGTATTGAAAAGCTGCTTTCGGTCGCCGACGAGGGACTCTACGCCGCCAAGCACGGCGGCCGCAATCAGGTCGTCGCCGTGCAGCAAGTGCCGACGCCGGACTGATCGCGCCGCCGGCTAGCGGCGCACGCTATCGCGCCTGCAGCACCCAGAGTCGCGCCAGATCGGCGCTGCCGTCGGCGCCGCGCACCGAACGCAGGATCTGCACCGCCTTGGCCTTGTCCCCGGCCTGCAGATGGGCCAGCCCGAGGTGCAGCTTGGCTTCGTCCGGCCGCTTCAGCTCGCCCTTTGCGATGCCCTTCTCGATCAGCGGGATGCCCTTGTCGAACTGCCTGGCCGCGCAATAGGCGGCACCCAGGGACACCAGCGCGTTGCCGTCCTTGGCCGCGAGCGCCTGCTTCTCCGTCTCGGCCGCCGCCTTCTGCTCGTCGGCCGTCTGCTTGTTGGCCAGATCCCGCAGCCGTTTGTGCCGATCCGCCTCAGCCCCGGCGCCCAGCAGCGACTTGGCGTAGCCTTCATCGACCACCCGCTTCGCCTCCGCCGGAACACCGGCCTGCAGCGCCAGCTGCGCCATTTCCATGTAGTCGGCGGTGGCCTGCAGGTTACCGGTGGCCTGCATCAGGCGATAGACGTCCAGGGTCAGCCGGTTGGAGAAGCCCTGCTTGCGCTGCAAGCGGTTCAACAGGTCGGCCCAGTATTCCTTCTTCGGGTGATAGGCGACCAGCTTCTCCATGGTGGCGGCGTAGCCCGCCTTGTCGTTCAGCTTCAGATAGCAGTTGGCCAAGAGCTGCAGCCTGTCCTCCGCCGGCGCATTGCCCGCGGCTTCCGCGGCGGCCACCTCCGCCGACAGCTCCTTGGCCGAGGCGGCATAGTCGCCGCTCATGAACTGCATCTGTCCGAGCAGGGTGCGCATGCTGCTGCTGGTGCCGCCGTCCTTGAAATAGCGCTGCGCCCAGTGCTGCGCTTTGGCGAAGTCCTTGGCCCGATAATAGGTGCCGGCCAGCGCCTCGATCAGCTTCAGCTGCTCGCCCGCGGGCAACCGGCCGCTGGCGATCACCGCCTCGAAGGACTTCGCCGCCGCCTCGTTGTCGCCGGCGCCGGCCGCCGCCGAGCCGCGCATGCGCTCGATGATGAAGGCTTCGTAGGGCGTCTTGCCGGCCACCCCGTCGGCTTCCCTGACCTTGGCCAGGGCCTCCTGGAACTTCTTCGCCTTCATCGCCTCCTGCGCCGCCTGCAGCGGCTTGCCGACCTCAGGGCGAACCGATTCGCCTTCGGCGCGGGCGCTCGGCGCCGGCAGCGCCAGGCACAGGGCCGCCAGAATAAAAAGCGCGGCCGACATCCGACCGCGAAGGAGGAGCCCTGCTATTCTCATGTCCATTTCCTCGTCTCTAAACTCACACTCGGTTCATGCTCAGTTCATAAACTGTTCGTTGCCGACCAGACCAATTTTGGTCACGCCCCGTCGCTGCGCCGTGGCCATCACCATCGCCACCGATTTGTAGAGCACCAGCTTGTTCGGCCGCAGATGCACTTCCGGCTGGTCGGGCAGCGCCGCGAGGGTCGCCATCTTGCCTTCGAGCGTCGGCCTATCCGGCACCACCTGACCGTCCCAGATGACTGTCCCGTCGAAGTCCACCTCGATCCTGACGATCTCCGGTGGCTTCACCGGGGGCGGCGGATTGCCCACCGGCATGTTCAGCTTCACCGCGTGCGTCTGGATCGGGATGGTGATGATCAGCATGATCAGGAGTACCAGCATCACGTCGATCAGCGGCGTGGTGTTCATCTCCACCATCACTTCCGGATCCCCCGAGCCTCCGCTCGGTCCCACGTTCATCGACATCTCAACCCTCCCTCCCCGGCGGCTCGGTGATGAAGCCGATCTTGACGATCCCCGCCCGCTGGCAGGCGAACACCACCCTCCCCACCGCCTCGTAGCGCGCATCCATGTCGCCGCGGATGTGCACCTCCGGCTGCGGGTCGAGCACCGACACCTTCTTCAGCCGATTCACCAGGTCCTCGTTGTCCGGTATCAGGAGGGTGTTCCAATACACCTCCCCTTCCCGGCTCACCGACAACAGCACGTTCTCCGGCTTGGTCACCGTCGGCACGTTCTCTTCCTTGGGCAGTTCCACCCGCGCCGATTGCGTCACCACCGGGATGGTGATGAGGAAGATGATCAGCAGCACCAGCATCACGTCCACCAGGGGCGTGGTGTTGATCGACGAGACGACCTCGTCCTCGTCGCTCGATTCTGTGCCTACAGTCATGCTCATGTTCTTGGCCTTTAACCTTTACCGCCCATCAGGATGGCGTGCACGTCGGCGGAGAATCCTCTGATCTTCTCCATCGCCACCTTGTTGCGCCGCACCAGCCAGTTGTAGCCCAGCACCGCCGGCACCGCCACCGCCAGGCCGATCGCCGTCATGATCAGCGCTTCGCCCACGGGTCCTGCCACCTTGTCGATCGAGGCCTGGCCGGCGATGCCGATCGCCGTCAAGGCGTGGTAGATGCCCCAGACCGTGCCGAACAGGCCCACGAAGGGGGCGGTCGAACCGACCGTGGCGAGGAAGGCCAGGCCGTCCTGCAGCCGGTTCTGCACGCTCTCCGTGGCCCGCTGGATCTGCATGGTGAGCCAGGTGTGCTGGTCGATCTTGGCGACGATCGCTCCCTCGTGCCGGCTTCCCGCCTCCACCGCCGCTTCGGCGATGTAGCGGAAGGCGTTGCCCGCTTCCAGCGCGTTGATCCCCTCCTGCACGCTTCGGGCCTGGTCGAACGAGGTCTTGGCGGCGTTGGCCTGGGAGAACATCTTCAGCTGCTCGTAGAACTTGGTGACGATGATGTACCAGCTGCCCATCGACATGATCACGAGGATGATCAAGGTGCCCTTGGCCACGAAGTCGCCGGTCTTCCACAGGGCGTCCAGACCGTAGGGGTTGTCGATCTTCTCCACTTCCTTCTTCGCTTCTGGGAGGGCCGGGGGTGTGACGGGCGTCGCCTTCGCCGCTTCAGTGGCTGCAGGGGCATCTGCGGCCATGGCGGGCAGCGCTGCCAGCGCCACGGTTCCGATCATGGCCGCAGCGATCACCGCCATCAGTCCTTTGTTCATTGCCATCTTCCGGTCTCCTAGCTTCGATTGAGTATGTTGCTGTGATTGGGTGTCTGTCGGTCCGGGCTATTCGAGCTTCCACACGTATTGCAGCCGCGCCCAGGAGGTCTCGGGCTTGCCGTCCACCGTCCCCGCCTTGAACTGGCACAGCGAGAGTGCGCGTCTGGCCGCCTCGTCCAGGCGCGGATAACCGCTCGACGTTTCGATCTTGCTCTCGGCCACCTTCCCATCGACCCCGATCAGGAACCTCAGGGTCACCGTCCCCGTCTCTTCGTTTCGTCGTGCCGCCGCCGGGTACTCCGGCTGCTGGCAGGAGCGGGCGGCGTCGATCACCGGGGCGGTGCGCTCGACGTGCCTTGCGGCCACCGGTGGCGGCGGTGCCGCCACCGGTTTGGTGCTGGTGGTGACGCTGATGGTGTTGGCGGCGGGGGCGGCGACCGAGATGTTCACCTCCACCGGCGGGATGTAGGCCGGCGGTGGCGGCGCCAGCTTCGGCGGCGGCGGCGGGGTCTTGTCCGGTGGCGGCTTCTTCGCCTCCTCGATCAGCTTGGTCTCGTAGGGCTTCCTGACGACCTCGACGATCTTGTGCGCCAGGCCGTTGACCAGCGCATAGACCAGCGCGACGTGGAACACGATCACGAAGCTGATGCCGATCAGGTGTTTGCCGGGATTCCTCTGCTGTTGTGCGTAGTCCATAAGCCTGTCTCCATCACTTAGCTCTTGGTGCATTGGCTAGTCCATCTATTGTACAGCTTCGTCGCGCTCGAAGAGTCTCTGCTCGACGCCCGGTCGCCCGCTGTGCAGGCGCAGATGCAGCAACACCGCCCCGAGGATCACCGCAACCCCGGCGTAGAAGGACCAGCGCAGCTGCTCGCCCTCCCCGAGCAAGGCCGCGGCGAGCAGGATCGCATAGACGGGCTCGAGATTCACCGCCAGTTGGACGCTGAAAGCGCTGAGCTGGCGCAACGCCATGATCACCAGCGTGAACGGAAACAGGGTGCACACCAAGGAAAGCACCAGCAGCCACAACAGATCGGCCTGGCCCGGCCAATCGAAACTGGCCCCCAGGGCCGGCCACAGGGGAATCAGCAGGCCCAGGAGCAAGGCGCCGCTGGCCATCTCTATCGCCGTCAGGGCGAGCGCCGGAACGCGCATCGCCAAGTGCTTGTTGAGGATGCTGAACACAGCGACTAGCGCCGCCGACAGCGTGCCCAGCGCAAAACCGCCGAGCATCTCCGAGGGGATGCCGCCGACCACCAAAGCCACACCGGGAATGGAGATCACGGCCACCAGGAACTCCCTGGCGACGAAGCGCTGACGCGACAACAGCGGCTCGACAATGGACAGGAACACCGGGGCGATGGCGATGCTGGTGGCGGCGACCGAGGCGTTGGCGAGCTTGATCGAGCCGTAGAAGCACAGCCAGTGTGCCGTAACCAGGACTCCCGCCAGCACGCAGTGGGCCCATTGGCGGCGAGGGATAGTCACCAGTTGCCGCCAGACCGGACGCCACGCGAGCAGGGTCAGCGCGACGATGAGACTGCGCCAGAAAACCAGGGGCAGGGCTGGCAGGGAGATCAGCCTGCCGAGGATGGCGGTGAAGCCCCAAAGCGCGACGCAAAAATGGATCTGCACCTGGGGATTGCCCAGGGCCGCGGGCAGCTTGAGACTCAAGGATTCGCCATCCGGGCGATCAAGCGGCGCTGCTCGGCGCGCGCGATTTCGACGCTCGCCGCCTTGACGTGACCGTAGCCGCGAATCTTTTCCGGCAGATTCGCCAGCTCGAGCGCGAGCCCGTGCCTGGCTTCGTCGAGCTCGGCCACGGCGGATTCCACGCCCGCCCGATATTCCTCGATCAGGGCTCGCTCCAGGCGCCGCTCGGCGTTGTAGCCGAAGACGTCGAAGGCGCTGCCGCGCAGGAACTTGCAGGGTGCGAGCGCCCTGAACAGCCACATGGCCCAGGAACCATAGCGACGCTTGAGCGGCTGGCCGTGCGCATCGCGGCGCGCCAACAGCGGCGGCGCCAGCAGGAAGCCGAGTTTGAGCTGGCCTTCGAAGCTCGCGGCGAGCGCCTGCCGGAACTCGGGCGCGGCGTACAGACGCGCCACCTCGTACTCGTCCTTGTAGGCCATCAGCTTGAACAGATTGTGCGCCACCGCAGTCGCCAGCGCCTCGCCGAACCCGGCGCCGCGCTCGGCGGCGCGCACGCGCAGCACAAAGTCCCGGTAACGTTGGGCGTAGGCGGCGTCTTGGTAGGCGCTGAGAAATTCGACGCGACGGCGCAGCAACTCGTCGAGCCCGAGCGGCGCCGGCACCGACGCGCCAAGACCGGCGGCGCGCAGGACGCTCTCCAGGTCGAGCGCGGCCTGCCGGCCCCAGCCGAAGGCAGCGCTGTTCATCTTCACCGCCACACCGTTCAACTCGATCGCTTTGAGCAGGGATTCGGCGGCGAGCGGGATGGCGCCGCGCTGGAACGCCACACCCAACATAAACAGGTTGGCACCGATCGCGTCGCCCAGGAGGGCGGTGGCGATCGCCGTGGCGTCGACAAACTCGGCGCGGCCGCCGACCGCTTCGCTGAGCAGCGCGCGGACCTCGGCCGTGGGATAGCGCCAATCCGGGTTCTGCGCGAACTGCCCGGGCGCCTGTTCGTGGGCGTTGACGATGGCGCGGGTGCGCCCCGGGCGGGTCTTGGCGATCGCGTCGGCAGCCGCGGCGGTGAGCAGGTCGCAACCGAGGATCAGGTCGGCTTCACCGGTGGCGATGCGCTGCGCGCGGATGTCGGTCGGTCGCATCGCCAGCCGCACGTGCGAGCTGACCGCGCCGTTCTTCTGCGACACGCCGGTCATGTCGAGCACCGACACCCCCTTGCCTTCGAGGTGGGCGGCCATGCCGATCAGCGCGCCGATGGTGATGACGCCGGTACCGCCGATGCCGGTGACCAGGATGTTCAACGGACGTTCGAGCGACGCCGCTGCCGGTTCGGGCAAGGCGGTGGCCGGTCCCTCATCGCGCAGCACACGCTTGCGCGGTCTGCCGCCATCGACCGTGACGAAGCTGGGACAGAAACCCTTGGCGCAGGAATAGTCCTTGTTGCAGGAACTCTGGTCTATGGTTCGCTTGCGCCCGAACTCGGTCTCGAGCGGCGCGATCGCAACGCAGTTCGATTGCACGCCGCAGTCGCCGCAGCCTTCGCACACCAGCGGGTTGATGAACAGACGCCGGTCCGGATCGGGATACTCGTCCTTCTTGCGCCGACGCCGCTTCTCCGCCGCGCAGACCTGATCGTAGATCAGCACCGTGGTACCCGGAAGCTCGCGCAGTTCGCGCTGCACCCGATCGAGCTCGGCGCGGTCGTGCAGGGTCACGCGCTCGGGCAGGCCGGCGCGGTCGGCGTAGCGCGCCAGGTCTTCGACCACCAGGGCGATGCGCTCTACGCCTTCGGCCGCCACCTGCTGCGCGATCATGGCTGCGGATAGCTCGCCGTCGACCGGCTGGCCGCCGGTCATCGCCACCGCGTCGTTGTAGAGGATCTTGTAGGTGATGTTCACCCCGGCGGCGATGGCGGCGCGGATGGCCAGGGAGCCGGAGTGGAAGTAGGTGCCGTCGCCGAGATTGGCGAAGATGTGCCGGCGTTTGGAGAACGGCGCCTGGCCGATCCAGGGCGCGCCCTCCGCCCCCATGTGGGTCGTCGTCTTGTTCTGGTCGGGGTAGATTGCCGTCGCCATCACGTGGCAACCGATGCCGGCCAGCGCCAGGCTGCCCTCGGGCACCTTGGTCGAGGTGTTGTGCGGACAGCCGGCGCAATACCAGGCCGGACGCGGCGGGGTGGCGACGGCGCGGCGCAGCACCGCCTCCTTGGCGTCGAGGAAGGCGAGCCTCTCCCTGATCACGACGCTGGTGTAGAAGCGAGCGATACGCGAGGCGATCACCCGCGCGATCTGCGCCACCGAGAAGTCCGCTTTCGAGGTGAGCAGCCATTCGCCGCGCGGATGCACCCACTCGCCCTTTTCGTCGAACTTGCCGATCACCCGTGGGCGGACGTCGTCGCGCCAGTTGTAGAGCTGTTCCTTCAACTGGTACTCGACGATCTGCCGCTTCTCCTCGACCACCAGGATCTCTTCCAGGCCCTGGGCGAACTCGCGCACGCTGTCGGGCTCCAGCGGCCAGGGCATGGCCACTTTGAACAGGCGGATGCCGACCTCGGCGGCGTAGGCCTCGTCGATGCCCAGTTCCTCCAACGCTTCGAGCACGTCGAGGTAGCTCTTGCCCGAGGCGATGATCCCGAGCCGCGCCTGCGGCGAATCGATCACCGTGTGGTTGAGCCTGTTGGCGCGGGCGTAGGCGAGCGCCGCGTAGGCCTTGTAGTCGTGCATCAGCGCTTCCTGCTTGCGCGCCTGCACGCCGATCGTATCGGTGGACAACCGGCAGTTGAGGCCGCCCGCGGGCATCACGAAATCCTCGGGCAGACGGATCTGCAG
Organism: Sterolibacterium sp.; assembly: GCA_023258955.1. Taxonomy (GTDB): domain Bacteria; phylum Pseudomonadota; class Gammaproteobacteria; order Burkholderiales; family Rhodocyclaceae; genus CAIYYX01. Next base: position 10,056 of record JAHFRE010000062.1, on the reverse strand, counting down.
GGCGAACGGATCGGCCTCGATCGAGGCCGAAGATTCCACGGTGTCGGACAGCGCCTTGAAGCCCACCGCGCAACCGCAGAAGCGCGACATGGCCCAGGCGTGCAGCCCGAGCTCCATGTACTCCTGGACGTTGCAGGGATAGAGCAGGGGAATCATCGCCGCCGAGAACACGTGGTCGCTCTGGTGCGGCAGGGTCGAGGAGTAGGCGCCGTGGTCGTCACCGGCGACCAGCAACACGCCGCCGTAGCGCGAGGTACCGGCGTGATTCAGGTGTTTGAGCGCATCGACCGAGCGGTCCACACCCGGACCCTTGGCGTACCAGAGCGCGAACACGCCGTCGTAGTCTGAATCGCCGATCAGATGCAACTGCTGGCTGCCCCAGGCCGCGGCCAGCGCCAGATCCTCGTTGACGCCGGGCTGGAACTTGATCTGGCTCGCCGCCAGGTGCTTCTCCGCCGCCCACAGCGCCTCGTCGAGGCCGCCCAGCGGCGAGCCGCGATAGCCGGTGACGAAGCCGGCGGTATTGAGACCCGCCGCCTGGTCGCGCGCCCTCTGCATCAAGGGCAGGCGCACCAACGCCTGTATGCCGGTCAGGTAGACGCGGCCCTTGGTCGCGGTGTACTTATCGTCGAGGCTGACGGCACCCATGCATGTCTCCTGCGGTGATCATCCTGCCGGTCGGCGACAACTGTCAACACGGTCTCTCGCGATACCGTTCGGCAATTCGTCGATGGAGCAGTTAGACAGCTGCCAGCGCCATCCGTCCGTTTCGCCCTGCAAGCCATCCGATCGGTCTGTCCAACTGCATCAAGGCCCGTTTCGGATCCGCCCCGGATCTTCTCGCTCCGCAGCTGCCGGCTGCTCTAGAACTTGAGGGCGCCCGTCAGCGACGCCAACTCCTCGGCCGACTCATCCATGATGGCCTTCAGGGTGTCCTCGCCGATGGCCATGTCGATGCTGGCGGTCATGCCCGTTCCGGCCCCCTCGCCGCCGCGTCTGTTCATCGGCGAGGGCACCGGCGCCAGTTCTTCGGCCAGCAGCAGAGTGTCGCCGAGCGTTCGCGGCGGCATGGCCAGATAGCCAGCCCAATAGACCTCGATCGCTTCCATGACAGCGTCGGGCACAGCGAGCACCTTGAGCACAGCGCGGCCCACCTCGACCTCGCCGCTTTCGATCCAGTCGTAGTAGTCACCGTCGAACAGCTCGGGGAACTCCTTGGCGCGCGACAGCAGGTAGAAGCCGCCGACTTCGTGGACGATGCCGGCGAACAGGGCCGTCTCCGGATCGCCCTTGGTGACCCGGCGCGCGATCACGTGCGCGAGCGACGCCACGTGGGCGGTGTGCTCCCACAGTTGGGCCGCCAATTGCTGCTGCGCCGCCGCGCTCTGCTCGCCCGCCAGTTGCCGCGTGATGAGCGCGGTCGCCAGCGCCCGCACGGTGCGAAAGCCCAGTCGGGAGACCGAACTTCGCACGTCGGTGAGCTCGCGCCCCGAGCGATTGAAGGCCACCGAATTGGCCATCGCGACGGCGCGCGCCGCGAGTAGCGGTTCGGCCTGAACCAACTTCGCCGCCGCATCGATATGGCAGTCCGGGTCATCGAGTGCCCGTCGCACCTTGATCGCCACCCGGGCGCTGGTCGGGAAAGCCAGCTCGCCCTTCGCCACACCGGCAGCAATCGACCTGAAGATTTGCCGCTTGTCCATGGCGCGAATCATACTTCAGACATAGCAATGGCGCGGTAGAATGACAAAATGAAATCTGCTCCTAGGCCGTCTCCGCAGGGCGCCCGCCTGATGCCGTGACCGACCTGACTCAACTCTCCGGCAAGGACCTCGAACGCATCGCCCGCAATATCAATCCGGGCGGATGGGCGATCGAGACGGAAAGGCCGATCGCGACCCTGCTCGGTTCCTGCGTCGCCGTCTGCCTGTTTGACCCGAAGCTCAAGCTCGGCGGTATGAACCATTTTCTGCTGCCCAGCCGCACGCGCGCCGCCGAGGCCGACACCGACGTCATACTCAACGGCGACTGGGCGATGGAGGTGCTGGTCAACGGCTTGCTCGACAAGGGTGCGGCGAAGACGCGTCTGATCGCAAAGGCCTTCGGCGGCGGCACCATCGTCAGTTCGATCCGCATGGCGATCGGACAACGCAACGCCGAATTTGCCCACGAATGGCTGCAGCGCGAGGGCATACCGCTGGTCGCCTCGGACTTCAGCGGTCCATGGTCGCGCAAGGTGATCTTCCTGCCGCAAAACGGCGACGCCTTCTGCAGGCGCATGCCCACCACCCAGGCAGACGCCACCGCGGTGGTTAAAGCCGAACTCGACTACGAGAGTTCGCTGGCAGCGCCGAAGAAGACCGCCGAAAAGAAGATCGAGCTGTTTTAGAGCCAATCGGGCGCTGCAGCAGACGCAGGGCCGCGCCCAGTCGCCACGACCCCCAAGGGCGCAAGGCCGGGTGCAACCCGGCCCGGGGACGCTCAATAGGGTTTCAGTCCGATGAAACGCTCGAGCGCCAACACGTGCGCCCTTTCCTCGTCCGCGAACGCCGCGGCGAGCGCCTTGATCTCCGCGTCGTCGGTGCTGCGCGCCACCTGATCGTAAACGGCGATGCCGCGGCGCTCCGCGGCCAGCGCCAGCGCGGTGGCGGCTTCGAGATCGAGAGGCAAGCGCTCGCCACCGAGCTCGGCAGTCTCGCCGCCGACAGCGTAGGCGTCATCGACGGCTGGAACGTCGTGCAGCGTGGCAAAGCCGGCGCGCTTCATGGCGGTCTGGCGGTGCAGGCGGGAATAGTTCGCCATTTCCCCGAAGAATTGGCTGGCCGCCTGGGTGCCCCGCTCCTTGGTCAGATCGATCAGATGAAGATAGACCATCTCTGCTTCGAGTTCCAGATGCACGGCGTGGGCGAGAAAGCTGCGCATGTCCATGGTCGTCACCCTCCATCGTGCTCGGTCGCTGCCCGGCCAGGATAGGCCTTCAGCGCTTCGATCACGCGGGCGATGTCGTCGCTGCCGACATCGAGATGGGTGACGAAACGCGTGCGCGGAAGTATCTGCGCCAGTATGCCACGTTCCTTGAGCCAGGCTTCGACCGCCGGGCAAACGGACGCCGCAAACCGCGCGAATACCATGTTGGTGTCCTGGGACAGCAGTTCGACCCCGGCGACCTCGGCCAGGCCCCGCGCCAGGCGCTCGGCATGGTCGTGGTCCTGCGCCAGCCTCGCGTAGTTGTGCTCAAGCGCGTAGAGGCAGGCCGCGGCGAGCAGACCGGACTGACGCATGCCGCCGCCTAGCACCTTGCGCCAGCGATGCGCCTCGGCCAGGTAGGCGCGGCTGCCGACCAGCACCGAGCCGATCGGTGCCCCCAGCCCCTTGGAGAAGCAGATAGACACCGAATCGAAGGGCGCGCACAGCGCTGCCAGCGGGCGGCCAGAAGCCACCGCGGCGTTGCAGACGCGGGCGCCGTCGAGGTGGTTGGCCAGGCCGCGGCTGCGGCCGTAGGCGGTGGCCTCTTCGACGTAGGCCGCAGGCAGCACCTTGCCACCGATGGTGTTTTCCAGCGCCAGCAATCGGGTCCGCGCAAAGTGCTCGTCGCGCGGCTTGATCGCCGCGGCGATCTTGACCAAGGGCAGGGTGCCGTCTTCGGCGTTGTCGATCGGCTGCGGCTGAACGCTGCCCAGCACCGCGGCACCGCCGCCCTCGAACTTGTAGGTGTGGGCGTTCTGGCCGACAATCACTTCGTCGCCGCGGCCGCAGTGCGCCATGATCGCCGCGAGGTTGGCCTGGGTGCCGCTGGGAAAGAACAGCGCCGCCTCCTTGCCGGCTCGCTCGGCCACTACCGCCTGCAGGCGCAGCACCGTCGGGTCGTCGCCCCAGACATCGTCGCCGACCTCGGCCATGGACATCGCCCGGCGCATACCCTCGCTCGGTCGGGTCACCGTATCGCTTCTCAAGTCGATCATCATTCCATCCATTTCTGCCAGAAAATCGCTCTGCCCATGCGCGGATCCAGTTGGTAGGGCGCGTAGCCGCAATCCGCGTAGAGCCGCTGCGCGTTGGCGTTGCCCTCGAGCACTTCCAGCGTGATCTTGCAGCAACCCAAGCCGGCGGCCAGTTCCGCTGTTCGCGCCAACAATCGCCTGCCGATGCCACGGCCCCTGAACCGAGATGAGACGACGAGGTCATGGACGTTGAGCAGCGGCTTGCAGCGGAAGGTCGAGAAACCTTCGAAGCAGATCGCCAGACCGGCGGGCAGCGCGTCGGCGAAGGCGAGCACGGCGTGCGCCCCGACCCGGCGGCGCAGCTCGGGCAGCAGATTGGCCTTGGCGAAGGGCGACAGCCCGGCGGCCCCGCCCATATCACCGCTGGCGTACTCGTCGAGCAGTTGCAAGATGGCTTCCCCGTGCGCGGGCGAGGCCAGATCGGCGATCAGGATCTGTTCCATGGGCTCGATTAGACGGCTGCCAGAATCGCTGCGAGCAGCCGCCAGGCCTTGGCCACCGCAGCGATCTCGACGCTCTCGCCGGGCGCGTGCGCACCGCGGATGGTCGGTCCAAAAGACACCATGTCGAGCCCGGGATACTTGGCGCCGATGATGCCGCACTCGAGACCAGCGTGGATCACCGTGACGCGCGACTCGCTGCCGAACTCACGGCGGTAGACCCGCTGACACAAGGCCAGCAGCGCCGACGCCGGGTTCGGCGTCCAGCCGGGATAGCGGCCGCCCACGCTCACCTCGCAGCCGCTGGCGCGCCAGACCCGTTCGATGTCCGCCGCCAGCGCCGCCGTACCGGCGTCGCGCAGCGAACGCACCATCAGATTGGCCGAGAATTCCCCGTCCACCAGGGCGACGATGCCCAGATTGTTCGAGCTGTCGACCACGCCTGGGAAATCCGCGCTGATCGAGCGCACGCCGTAGGGCGAGGCTTCCACCGCACTGAGCAAGGCCTCCTGATCGGCGACCGCGATGACGAAGTTCGCCTGGGCAGCGCGCCAGCTCAAGCAGACGCCCGCGTCGACCTCGGCGAACTCCTGGCGCAGCGCCGCCTCCAGAGGTGCCAGCAAGGGTCCGAGCGCTACCCCTGGCGCAACGGCGACGAGCGCCGTCGCTTCGCGCGGCAGCGCGTTCCTGGCGCTGCCGCCTTGCAGCGCGCACAGGCGCAAAGCCGTCGCACCCAAGACCTGTTGCAGCGAGCGCAAGACGCGAACCAGCAGGCGATTGGCGTTGCCGCGGCCGAGGTGGATGTCGCAGCCGGAGTGGCCACCGCGCAATCCGCCGACGGCGATTTCGCACACCGCGCAGTCAGCAGGGAGGGGTAGCCGTGCGACGCTGCGCGCGACCTCCACGTCGCAGCCGCCGGCGCAACCCAGATAGAACTCGCCCCACGCCTCGGTATCGAGATTGAGCAGCAGCCGGCTCTCCAGCCAACCCGGGTGCAGCCCATGCGCACCACCCATGCCGGCCTCTTCGTCGACGGTGAGCAGGACCTCGAGCGGGCCGTGGACCAGCGCCTCGTCCTCGAGGGCGGCCAGGGCGAGCGCGACACCGATACCATTGTCGGCGCCGAGCGTCGTCGCCGGCGCCCGCAGCCAGCCATCCGCGCGCTCGACACGGATCGGATCTTTCATGAAGTCGTGCGGCCTGTCCGGCGCAGGCGAACTCGCGGCCTGACACACCATGTCGAGGTGGCCCTGCAGGACGATGCCGGGGCGCTGTTCGCGACCCGCTGTCGCGCGTTTGCGCAGCAGCAGGTTGCCCGCCGCATCGACCGCCGTCGCCAAGCCCCGCCCTTGCGCCCAGCCCCGGATGTGGGCGCGGATCGCCTCTTCGTGCTTCGACGGCCGCGGGATCGCGCAGAGCGTCTGGAAGTGCCGCCAAACCCGCGCTGGCTCGAGTCCGTTCATTGCAGATCGCTCTTGCTCATTTCCTCGAGCATCAGGTCCCAGTTGGAGACGGTCTGGGTCCGGTCGACTTCGAAGTTATTGCAGTGCTCCAGCCACTCGCTTCTCGGCAGCGACATCGCTGCAGGTATCGTGGCGCGGCCGAATTCGGTACACATGATCGGCTCCCAGCCGACGTGGGCGATCGCCCAGATGGTGCGAAAAACCAGATTGACCAGATGCACGTCGGCCTTTTCGTGGGCGATCAAGCGGTGGCGATAGCCGTCCATGTAGAAGGTCAGATCCTCCAGGGAAAGGCCGGCGACGAGCATCTGCAGCGAGTCGAACATGAACGGCGCGACTGGCAGCTTCTCCGCGACGGGCAACAGGATCCGCGACTTTGCCGGACTGTTCAAGTGTTTGACGATGGAACGCGGGCCATCGATGCGCATCTTCTTTGCCGCCCGGTAGAGCGTTTCCAGGAACAGCAGATAGTCGTTCATGCGGCTTTCTCCAGGCGGACGATGGTCTTCGCGCGCGTCAAGGCCGCAGTATATCGCCGCGGCGCCCGCTGCCCGACGATCGGGCCCAGGTTGGCGCGCCGTTGCGTGCGCCGCGATGGACGAAGGGCCTGCGCGTAGCGATACGCGGACAGGCCCTTCGAAACCAATTTTGCTGAACTTGTAGTGCGCCCGCGAATTGGAAGAAAGCGGCGCTGCCTTTACGGCGGTGAACCTCGATGGTTCCTCAGTCGATCACATCAAGCAAAGCTTCCTGCGTGCCTGCCTTCAGCGCTAGACTCCTCCCACAAATGCGCCCAGTTCAGACGCAGTTCGAATCTAGTCCTCGCCGTTGGCAAAGTCAACACGGCGCGGGCGAGTTTTCCACGGCTGAGCGAAGCTGCTAGACCAGCGACTGCGGTTGCTCGATCATCTGTTGATAGATCTTGCTCTGCAGGATCACGCTGTCGTTCGGCGGCAGCTTGTGGAACTGCACTCCGTGATTGAACATGGCTGGGCTGCCCGCCTTGATCTCGTCCTCAAAGATGCTGCGCACGATCGCCGTCACCGTCAGATATGCGTCCAGATTGTGCAGATTGATGCGAAATGACAGTTGCGCGGATTGGCCCTTTTCGCACAGCGGTTGGCGCGCCTTGACCAGAGCGCCATCGGCGCTCAGATTGACGATCATTCCCGACTGACGGTCGTTGCTGGCGTCGCCGTTGCTCTTGGCGATCGAAGCGATGATGTTGGTGCGCACCCGCGGCGCGTTGCGTATCACCGAACCCTGGATGCTCTGCGGGAACGACAGGTGCAGGTAGTCGAAGGGAATCTTGCAGACCCGTTCGATGGTACAGCCGAAGCCGAATGCCTTTTGGCTGGAGAATATGCGGGCGACGATCTTGTCCCTCTCCCTGAAGGGAACGCGGAAGCCGTCCTCGGTCGGCGCCGTGACCAGCAGCCCGACGTTGTCGAGATAGCCAATCAATTTGACGACGTAGCGATTTTGACTGACGGCGGCCGGAGGCTGGAGCTGGATCCTGTCGCCCACCCGCAGTCGCATGTCATGGAAGGAAAACTCGCCTTCGGCTTCGTCGGCGAGCGAGGCGACCATGTCCTTGGCCGCGGCGCCGGCCTGCGCCGCCGGCGCCCCATCGCCGGTCGAGTCCCAGGACAGCTCGCGCATCGCCTTGTTCGCCAGCAGCGCCTGCAGTTGCTCTTCGGTCTCAAGCACGGTGCCCTGATCCATCAGCACGTTGCCGTCTTGGTCGTAGACCAGCCAGGGCAACGGCGTCCCGAGTGGGCAGTCTTCCTTCTTGATCACTATGAGGCTCATGGTCGGGGTTCGCAGATTGATGGCTGGGAGTGGCGGAAACAATGCGCAGGTCTCTAATCGACCCTTCATTTATCCGGCATTATAGGGCGAGCCAGCGCGGCTTGGCAGCAGCTGCAAATGTGGCTACTCTAGCGCCTGGGTCGCCGGCAGGCGCAGACGCTCGCTCCCCTGCGGCATGCCCTCAATCTTTTCAACTTTTCAGGAACTCGACATGGTCGCAAAGAAACCTTCAGCATCCAAGGCACCGGCGAAGGCAAAGCCCGCCAAGGCCGCCACCAAGAAAGCCAAGTCCGCCCCCGCCGCCAAATCGGCGCCGGCAGCCGCTGTGGTCAAGCCGATTGCAACGTCATTCACCAAGGCCGGGCTCGCCTCGCACCTCGCCGAAGTCGCTGCGGTTGAAGTGAAAGCGGTGAAGAAGGTGTTGGCGGCGCTGGAGCTGGCCGCCCTCGGTGCCCTGCACAAGAAGGGGCTTGGCGAATTCACGCTGCCGGGCTTGCTGAAGATCGTCGCGCAGAAGGTCCCGGCCAAGGCCAAGCGCTTCGGCAAGAATCCCTTTACCGGGCAGGAGCAGTGGTTCGCAGCGAAGCCGGCCAGCGTTCGCGTCAAGGTGCGGCCGCTGAAGAAGCTCAAGGACGCACCGCAGTAAGCTCACCGCGTCAGCGAAGCTCGACCTCGGGCACGCGCCGCTGGCCGTGCCCGAGCCTCAAGCAACAGAGCGCCTCAAAGCAGTCGCTCTATGTCCGGGCCAAGATCTTCCGGCTTGGTCGCCGATGCGTAGCGGCCGGCGACCTCGCCCGAGCGGTCGACCAGGAATTTGGTGAAATTCCATTTGATCCCCTCCGTACCGAGCACCCCGGGAGCAGCGCCCTTCAGGTAGCTGAAGAGCGGATGGGTGGCCTTGCCGTTGACGTCGATCTTGGCGAACATCGGGAAGGTCACGTCATAGGTGGTGCTGCAGAACTGCCCGATCGCGCTTTCGTCGCCGGGTTCCTGGGCACCGAACTGGTTGCACGGAAAACCGAGCACCACCAGCCCGCGCTCGCGATATTGACGCCACAAGGTCTCCAACCCCGCGTACTGGGGGGTGAAGCCGCAACGGCTGGCAACGTTGACCACCAGCAGCACTTTGCCCTTGTAGTCCGCCAGCGCCTGCTCAGCGCCATCGAGGCGCCTGGCCGACAAATCGTAAAGGGCACTCATGGCTTGTCGTGCTTCACGACCGCGGCGTGGCGGCGCAAGTCCTCCAGGCGCACGAATTCGAGGGCGGCGGCCGAGCAGGCCTCGAGCACCACCCGCGGCGCCATGCCGGCCTCCAGCGCTTCCTGCCAACGCGCCGAGCACAGGCACCAGCGGTCTCCCGCCTTCAGTCCACGAAAGCCCAGCTCGGGTCGCGGCGTCGACAGATCGTTGCCGCGGGCGCGCGAAAACGCCAGAAACTCGTCGCTCATGACGGTGCACACGCCGTGGTTGCCGACGTCTTCCACCGTCACCTGGCAGCAGCCGGTTCGCAAATAGCCGGTCAGCGGTTCCACGCTGCACGGCTGCAGGATTCCGCCGAGCACGTTTGTCGATAGGTCGTTCATCAGCGCTCTCCCTTGGCTAGCTGTTCGGCACATCACTGTGTTTCGGTTCACTATAGCAAAATAGTTGACCATTTATCTCGGTTAAAGTTGGTGGCTCGCCGGCGATTCGGCTATCATAATTTCCTGTTCAGCGTACATCGCAATCAACCTGGGGGAGCAGGACGTGAAGCCTAGACCGAATCGATCGCTGCTGGCGGTTGCAGCGGCTGTCGTTGCCACCACTTTCGCCGGCGCAGCGTCGGCCGCCCAGGATGCGGCGCCGCCCGAGGCGCAGGCCTGGATCGATATCGCGACCGTCTCCGGGATAGGCATGCCCATGGCGGGCATGGCCGGCAACCCGGCGGCGGCGCTGGGCGGCCTATTCGGCGGCAAGAGCGGCGGCAACAATTTCGGCAACAGCCATGGCATGGCGGCGGGCCGCTGGGTCGACGTCACGATCAAGGCGCGCGCCAACCCAAATCTTGACGAAGCGCAGCTCGCCGTCCCCGAACGCTTCCTGAGTCCGGCGCTGAGACTGAAAGCCGCCACCAACGCCGCCCCGGCGCCGCTGCGCGATGACGAAGAAATCAAGCACGAGGAACCCGAAAAGCCCAAGGGACGCATGTTGCTCTATTGGGGATGCGGCAACGAAATCCGCCCGGGCCAGCCCAAGGAATTCGACATGGCGAGCGCCAGCATCGCCGATTATGGCAAGTTCTTCAGCGCGCGCAGCGCCACCCAACGTGGCGCCCACAGCGCCGTCGGCCGTCCGGTGTGG
>JAHFRE010000061.1 GCA_023258955.1 Sterolibacterium sp. | reverse complement strand
GCCGCGACAAAATTGGGATTGACCTCGGTGGCGACGCCGTCCTCGACCTTGACCGTCAGCAGATCGGGCCCGGCCACACACTGGTAGCAATACTGGGGAACCGTGCGCACCTCGTTTGTCATCTGAGCCTCGACCGAGTGATTCATAAATGCACCATTGACCAGTTAATTCTGTATCATATTTTCGAATAAAGCAACGGGCCAAGTTGACCCAGATCAGAGAATCAGGCGAAAGACCGGGCAGTATCCGATACACGGATTGGTCTGATATCGCGTAAGCTTGTATCTGTTTGTCGCAATGCACAAGAGGAGGCAGCACCGTGAATGAACCGTCGCAAAGGAATGTGCAGCTGGATCGCCTGTTGTCCGAGCTCGGCCTCGCGCGGGGCCCCGGGGAGGCTGCGGGCGTCGAACTGCGCCTCAGCCTGAACCGTACCCGCGAATTCGGTATGGTCATCAGCGCTGGCCCCGGCGGCATCGACGGCGAACTGGACGAGGCCAATTTCGGCAAGGACCGGGCCTCGGTCTACGCTGCGGTCGAGCTGACCGACGCCGAGGACTTCCTCAGCCTGTTCCAACGCACGGTCGCCTACCAGCGCCTGGCGGCAGCGGCCCGGCGCCGCGCCCAGCCGGTTCCCGACGCCGCGCTGCGCGACCTGTTCGGCAAGCTGTTGGCGCTCGGGCGGGCGCCGGGCGGCCCCGGGGATAGGCTGCAAACCCTGGAGTTGAATCCGTTGCAACTGGGCGAGCGCGCGGTGGTAGTCGCGGCGAGCTGCGACTTCGCCGCCGCCGCGGCACCGCGCCTGCCGCGGCCGATAGAGAAGATCGACAAGCTGCTGCACCCGCGCTCGATCGGCATCATCGGCGTATCCGCCAGCGGCATGAACTTCGGCCGCATCATCCTGAGAAATCTTATGGGCAGCGGCTACCCGAAAGAGCAGCTGCTGATCATCCGCCCGGGTGAGACGGAGATCGACGGCGTGCGCTGCGTCGACGGCATCAAGTCGCTGGCGCAGAAACTCGACCTGTTGATCGTCGCGGTGGCGGCCAGCGCCGTCTACGAATTGGTGGACGAGATCATCGAGGCCGATTCGGTCGAATCGGTGATGCTGATCCCGGGCAGCCTCGGCGAGACCAGGAAGAGCCGCGAACCGGCCGCGGCGCTGGCCGCGCGCATCAACGCGGCGCACGCCCTGCCCGGCGGTGGACCGATCTTTCTCGGCGCCAACTGCCTGGGCGTCGTCTCCCATCCCGGCGTCTACGACTCCTGGTTCATTCCCCTGGAGCGCCTGCCCAAGCCGCAGAAGAAGCGCGAGCGCGATTCGGTCATGGTGAGCCAGAGCGGCGCCTTCATGATCACCCGGCTGTCGCAGAATCCCTGGCTCGATCCGCGCTACATGCTGGCCATCGGCAACCAGACCGATCTGACCCACGGCGACATGCTGCGCTACTTCGCCGAGCGGCCGGAGATCGAGACCATCGGCATCTACATCGAGGGCTTCAAGGACGGCGACGGTCTCGACTTCGCGCGCGCCGTGCGCCGCGCCGTGGTGTCGGGCAAGCAGGTGGTGGTCTACAAGTCCGGGCGGACGACGCCGGGCGCCGGCGGCGTCATGGGCCACACGGCGTCGATCGCCGGCGGTCCGCTGCTGTTCAATTCGGTGGTGCGCCAGGCCGGCGCCATCGTCGCCGAAGACTTCAACACCTTCGACGACCTCTTCTACATCGCCGGTGCCCTGCAGGACAAGGCCATCGGCGGCAACCGTCTGGGTGCGATCAGCGGCGCCGGATTCGAGGCCGTCGGCATGGCCGACTCGATTGAGTCGGGGACCTTCGCCATGCAGATGGGCGAGCTGGACCCAGCCACGATCAAGGCGGTCGAGGAAATCCTGGCGGCGAAGAAACTCAGCGAACTGGTGGAAGTGCGCAATCCGATAGACATCAATCCCGGCGCCGACGACGAGGCCCATCTCTTCATCAGCGAGGCCTTCGCCCTTGACCCGAACATCGACGCCGTGGTGGTCGGGCTAGATCCGACCGCGCCCTCGGTGCGGGCGCTGGAAACGAGCAAGCTGCGTCCCGGCTACGATCTGTCCGACCCCAAGAGCACCGTGCATCTGATGCCGCCGATGGTCGAGCGCAACACCAAACCACTGATCGGCGTCGTCGACGGCGGCACGCTCTACGACGCCTTCGCGGCGAAGCTGATGGACCAGGGTGTATGCGTGTTCCGCAACTGCGCCCGGGCTACCCAGGCCCTGGTGCGCTACGTCGAGGCCCGGCTTTACGCCGCGACCCTGAGAAGCAAGAATCGATAAACCAAGGAGAAGCGATGAGCGACACACTGAAGGAAGGACTCAGCGCCACGCGCCGGGTCGACATCGACACCGAGCGCACCATCAGTTTCATGGGCGACGAGTGCCGCGTCTACGCCACGCCGAAGCTGCTCTACGACGTGGAGTGGGCCTGCCGCGACCTGATCAAGGAGCACGTCGATGCGGGCAAGGATTCGGTGGGCACGCGGGTCGAGCTCGACCACCTGGGGGCGACGCTGCTCGGCATGTGGGTGGAGATCACGGTCACCATCACCAAGGTGGAGGGACCGGCCGTGACCTTCGAGTTCACCGCCCGCGACGCGGTCGAACAGGTGGCGCGCGGCAAGCACAACCGCTTCGTCGTCGGCATCGAGAAGACGGCGCAAAGACTCATGGCGAAGCGGGAAAAAGCCAGGGGCTGCTAAACGGCATTCGCCCCGGCCCCCTTGCCTGGCAAGGGGGTGACGGGGGTTCGTCCCAACGGGACTCCTTGCTCTAGGCGGTCAGCTTCTCGAACTTCGCCTGCAGCTGGTCCTTGCTCTCCTTGTGATCGGGGTCGACGATGATGCAGTCGACCGGACACACTTCGATGCACTGCGACTCGTCGAAATGGCCGACGCACTCGGTGCACTTGTCCACGTCGATGACGAAGATCTCATCGCCGGCGGAGATGGCGTTGTTCGGGCACTCGGGTTCGCACACGGCGCAGTTGATGCAGTCTTCGGTAATCTTCAAAGCCATTTTGATCTTCCTCAGCGATAGATTGGTCAGATGGTCCAGGTGCCGCCGCTGTTGAGCAGCTTGGCAAGATCCCCTTTGCCCTTGGCGGCCGTAGCGTTGGCGTGCAGTTGTTGATTCAGTTCCTCGTAGGCCGGTGCTTCCACGTCGCGGAAGACGCCGAGCGGCACCGGAAACGTGGGCTGCTCGAGGTGCGACAGGAAGAAGGCCAGACCGCCGTTGGCAGCGCTCTCATCATGCACCACCAAGTCTTTTTCGGAAATGCTATTTTGCCCCAAGGTCACCAGTTCCGCTTCCCAACCCGCCAGCCGGATACCCTTGTTCTTGTCCTTGCCATAGATCAGCGGCTTGCCGTTTTCCAGATAGACCGCCGAGTCGGGCCGCGTCGCCTTGTCGGAGAGGGCCTTGTGCGCATCGTCGTTGAAGACGATGCAGTTCTGCAGGACCTCGACGAAGGCCGTACCCTTGTGCGCGGCGGCGCGCTCCAACATCACGCCCATGTGCTTGAGGTCGGTGTCCAGGGTGCGCGCGACGAAGGTGGCGCCGGCACCCAACGCCAGGGCGACCGGGCTGAACGGCCGGTCGATGCTGCCCAGCGGCGTGGTCTTGGTCTTCTTGCCCATCTCCGAGGTCGGTGAGTACTGACCCTTGGTCAAACCGTAGATGCGGTTGTTGAGCAGGATGATCTTGAGGCCGATGTTGCGCCGCATGGCATGGATGAAGTGGTTGCCGCCGATGGCCAGGGCGTCGCCGTCACCGGTGACCACCCACACCGACAGCTCCGGCCGCGACAGCTTGAGGCCGCTGGCGATCGCCGGGGCGCGGCCGTGGATGCTGTGCATGCCGTAGGTTTCCATGTAGTACGGAAAGCGGCTCGAGCAACCGATGCCGGAGATGAAGGCAAAGTTTTCGCGCGGCACGCCGAGGGTCGGCAGGATCTTTTGCACCTGGGCCAGGACCGCGTAGTCGCCGCAACCGGGACACCAGCGCACGTCCTGGTTGGACTCGAAATCCTTCTTGCTCAGAACGATCTCATTGGGCTTGTTCATTTCATTCTCCTCAGCACAATTCGATGATGCGGTCGTAGATGTCGGAAACCATGAACGGTTTGCCCTGCACCTTGCCCAGCGTGATGGTGTCGACCAGGAACTGGTCGCGCAGCAGCTTCGACAACTGGCCGAGGTTCATCTCCGGCACCAACACCTTCTTGTAGCGCTTCATGATCGCGCCCAGATCCGACGGCAGCGGGTTGATGTTGCGCAGGTGCAGATGGGCCACCGACTTGCCCTCGCTGCCGGCCTTTTCCCGCGCCTGGGTGATGGCGCCGAAGGTGCTGCCCCAGCCGACGATCAGCAGTTCACCGCTGGTCGGGCCGTCGATCTTGCAGGGCGGCAGTTCCTTGGCGATGCCGGCGACCTTGGCCGCGCGAACCTCGCACATGCGCTGGTGGTTCATCGCGTTGTGGGAGATGGCGCCGGTCAGGAAGTCCTTCTCGAGGCCGCCGATGCGGTGCTCCATGCCCGGCGTGCCGGGCTTGACCCAGGCGCGCGCCAGGTTCTCGTCGCGCGCGTAGGGCAGGTAGCCCTTGGGATCGGTGCGGTACTTCACCTCGATCGTGGGCAGCGACTTGACGTCGGGGATCAGCCAGGGCTCGGTGGCGTTGCCGATGCCGCCGTCGGTGAGCAGGATCACCGGGGTCATGTATTTGACCGCGAGGCGGAAGGCCTCGATGGCGCAATCGAAACAGTCGGAGGGCGAGTAGGCGGCGATCACCGGGATCGGGCATTCGCCGTTGCGGCCATAGACCGCTTGCAGCAGGTCGGACTGCTCGATCTTGGTCGGCAGACCGGTGGACGGGCCGCCGCGCTGCACGTTGACGATGACCATCGGAATCTCGAGGATGGTCGCCAGCCCCATCGCCTCGGTCTTCAGGGCCATGCCCGGACCGGAGGTGGTGGTCAGGCCCAGCGCCCCGCCGTAGGCGGCGCCGATGGTCGAGCAGATGCCGGCGATCTCGTCTTCGGCCTGGAAGGTGGTGACGTTGTAGTGCTTGAGCCCGGACAGCTCCTGTAGGATGTCGGTGGCCGGGGTGATCGGATAGGAACCGATGAACAGCGGCACCCCCGACAGCTCCGAGGCGGCGACGAAACCCAGGGCGGCGGCGCTGTTGCCGGTGACGCTGCGGTACTTGCCCGGCGTCGGCATCGATGGCCGCATCTGGTAGGTGGTCGGAAACAGCTCGGTGGCTTCGCAATAGGCGTAGCCCGCGGTCAGCGCCGCGACGTTGGCTTCGGCGATATCGGGTTTCTTGGCGAACTTCTTGCGGATGTCTTCGATTTCCTTGTCGAAGGGCCGGCTGTAGAGGCAGAGCATGACGCCCAGCGCAAAGTAGTTCTTGCAGCGGCCGACGTCCTTCTTCGACAGGCCGGAATTGCTCAAGGCGTTGGCCGTGAATTCGGCGATGTCGATGCGGAACAGCTGGTAGCCGTCGAGGCTGCCGTCTTCGAGCGGATTGCTCTTGTAGCCGGCCTTGTCCAGGTTGCCTTCGCTGAAGGCACCGGAATTGGCGATGATGATGCCGCCCTTCTTGACGTCGGGGAGGTTGGTCTTCAGCGCCGCCGGATTCATCGCCACCAGCACATCGGGCGCGTCACCGGAGCTGAACACCTGCTTCGAGGAGTACTGGATCTGATAGCCGGAGACACCGAACAGCGTCCCCACCGGGGCGCGGATCTCGGACGGATAGTCGGGGTGGGTGGTGAAATCGTGCCCCGCCTCGCCGACCACCTTGGAGAACTCGGTGCCGGTCAACTGCATCCCATCGCCGGAATCGCCGACGAAACGGATCACCACGTTTTCGAGTTCCTCCACCGGTCGCGCGGTCGCCCTCGCGCCCTGGCTCGGGGGACTGCTCGCTTGCATAGTCGTCATGACTTCTCCTAAGAAAACTGCCACAAAAACAGTAGCCCTTGCCCAACGTTTGAATTATAGTTGGGAACCAAACAATTTAGAACCCAGCGTTATTGATCTGGGTCAATCCGCGCCCACAATCCGACGCTCACAATCCACCGTGTTCGCCAACATTTGAAGAGGAGACAGCCGTGACCATCCAATCCCTTGTCGACCGTCTCTGTGCCAGGCTTCACGATACTCCGCAATATTCCACCCAGGGTTCGACCCTGTTCGTCGATCTCGGCCAGCGTCGAGTCATAAAGAAGTACCTTCCGGTCGAGGTGCTGCAAAACTTCCTCGGCGGGCGCGGCGCCAATATGTGGCTGCTCTACAACCTGCTGCAGGAAGAACGCGATGCTCTCGATCCCGAGGTGCCACTGATCTTCGGTACCGGCGTGCTGACGGCGTCCATGCCCTCCGCCACAAGAGGTAATTTTACCAGCAAGTCGCCCGATTCCTACGCGATTCTTGACGCCAACGGCGGCGATTATTTCCCCGCCTTCGCCAAGCGCCACGGCTACGACCACATCGTGCTCTACGGCGCCAACCCGCAATGGACCCTGTTGCGCATCGCCGGCGATCAGGTCGCCTTCGACGACGCCACGCCCTATCTGGGCCTGGACAACCTCGACATGGCGGCCGCGGTCGAGCGCGACTACGCCTGCCGCGAGCGCAAGGACATGGCCCTGGCGCGCATCACCAGCGCCGGGGAAAACCAGGTGCTCTGCTCGGGCATCATGGGCGGCATCAAGGCGATCTGGGCGCGCGGCGGCGGCGGCGCCAAGATGGGGGCGCTGCGCTTGAAGGGCATCATGATCCAGGGCAAGCCGCCCGAGGCGCCGCTGTCGGCCGAAGTGCGCGCGCAGAACAAGGCGATCGGCAAGAAGATCACCGGCACCAGCGTCATCAAGAACGCGCTGAAGATGGTGGGCACGCCCTTTCTCTACAAACCGAGTCGGGTACTGTGCGCCATGGGTACCAAGAACAACCAGGAGACCACCTGGGGCGAGAGCCTGGACGCCGACAACTTCGACGTCTACCGGCCGGGCATGGACGGCTGCTTCAAGTGCCCGGTGCAATGCCGCAACCAGAACGACATGACGCCCGAAGGCAAGGGCGGCTGGGGCGCGGCGGCGCTCAAGGGTCTCAAGGGCAACGCCAGCTACGACAAGGCGCAGGCCGAGGTGGAACACGGCAAGCTGAAGACCTACCAGGGCATACACAACGACGGCAAGTTCGACCGCTACGACAAGGGCGACGGCCCGGAGTACGTGACCCTGGGCAAGTTCGGTCCCAACATCGGCATCAAGGAACCGGAGCAGGTGCTGCGTCTGAACAACATCTTGAACGATCTCGGCCTCGATTCGGCCAGCGCCGGCAGCGCCATCGCCTGGGCCATGGAACTCTACCAGCGCGGCATCATCAGCCAGAAGGACACCGGCGGGCTGGATCTGTCCTGGGGCAACTACCCGGCGATCGAGCAGCTGCTGTTCCTCACCGCCAAGCGCCAGGGCTTCGGCGACACCATCGCCGACTCGGCGCGCGCGGTGGACCACGGCAAGTATCCGCAGGAGGCGCTCAAGTACCGCATGGCGGTCAAGGGTCTGTTCCAGTCCGACCCGCACGATGCGCGCATCCTCAAGGCCTTCGCCCTGGGCCTGTCGGTGGCCACGCGCGGCATGGACCATCTGCGCAACCGCGTCACCCTCGAGATCAACGCCCGCATCAACGACGACCCGGCCTTCAAGACGGCGCTCTATGGCGGCACCGTCGCCGCCGAGCCGAACCGCTACGAAGGCAAGGAATTCGCCGTCAGGAAGTGCGAGAACACCTTCGCCGTCGGCGATTCGATCGGCATGTGCCGCTTCGACACCAAGCTCTTCAATTCGCCGACCCTACCCGACATCGCCGACTTCGCCGAACAGCTGAGCTCGGTTACCGGCTGCGGCTTCAGCGCCGTCGAACTGGAGGAGACCGGGCGCAACATCACCGGCCTCGAGCACCTGCTCAACTTCCGCCTGGGGCTGCGCGGGCGCGACGACACCCTGCCGCCGCGCTGGTTCGACGAACCCAACAACTTCGGTCCGTTCAAGGGGGAGAAGGTCGATCGGCAGCAGTTCGAGGCGATGAAGCAGCGCTTCTACGCCGTCACCGGTCTCAACAGCGAGAGCACCCCGATGCTCGACTGGCACGAGAAGTTGGCCAAGCTCACCACCGGCTTCGCGGTGCGGGTGGAACTGCCGCAGGAGATACCCGGCGCCCCCGAGCACGCGGTGATCATCGACGAGCCGGTCGCCAATCTCGGCGAACTGCGCGCGATGCTCCGCCGCTGGCTGCCCGAGGCATCGACCCAGCTCTCCGAGCGCAATCTCAACCTCGCCGTCAATGGCGAGATGGTGCTCGCCGGCGAAGCCGCGCGGCCCGTGCATAGCGGCGACAAGGTGGCGCTGGTGGCGGTGCTCGCCGGGGGCTAGACGGCCCGGCCATGACGCTCACCGATCTGCGCTACATTGTCGCCCTGGCGCGCGAGCGCCACTTCGGGCGCGCGGCGCAGAAGTGCTTCGTGGCCCAGCCGACCCTGTCGGTGGCGGTGAAGAAGCTCGAGGAAGAGCTCGGCGTCGCCATCTTCGAGCGCGCCGCCAGCGAGGTGCGGGTCACGCCGATCGGCTTGCAGGTGGTCGAACACGCCGAGCGGGTGCTCGCCGAAGCGGCGCGCCTGACCGAGATCGCCGCCCAGGGCAAGGATCCGCTGGCTGGCCCGCTGCGCCTGGGGGTCATCTACACCATCGCCCCCTACCTGCTGCCCAAGCTGGTGCCCGTGCTGCGCCTGCGGGCACCCGGCATGCCGCTGTTCATCCGCGAGGGTTTCACCGAACAGCTGCTGGCGGCGGTGAAGGCCGGCGAGCTGGACATCATCGTCATCGCCCTGCCGCAGTCCGAGCCGGGGCTGGTGGCGCAGCCGGTCTACGACGAACTGTTTCGCGTGCTGCTGCCGGTGGGTCACGCCTGGGCGAAGAAGAAGGCGATCGCGCCGGCCGACCTGGCCAAGGAGCCGATCCTGCTCCTCGGTCCGGGCAACTGCTTTCGCGATCAGGTGCTCGATCTGTGCGCGGCCGAGGCGGCGGCGCACATCCTCGAGGGCAGTTCGCTGGAGACCATCCGCCACATGGTCGCCTCCGGCATCGGCATCACCGTCATGCCGGCCTCCAGCGTAGACGCCATCGGCCGCAACGACGCGCTGCTGCGCGTCAGGAACTTCGTCGAGCCCCAGCCCAGCCGCCGCGTCGGCCTGGTCTGGCGCAACAGCTTTCCCCGCCATCAGGCGGTCGACGTGCTGCGCGAAGCGCTGGTCGCCTGCCAACTGCCCGGCACCAAGGCGATCCGGGTCAGATAGTCTAGGACTTGGCGGCTTTCACCGGCGCTTTCACCGCGGTCTTCTTCACCGCCGCCTTCTTCGCGGCCGGCTTGGTCGGCGCCTTCAGCGCGGTCTTCTTCGGCGCGGCCTTTTTCGCCGGCGTCTTCTTTTCGACGGCGGCTTTGGCCGCCTTGATCGCCTTGGCGGGCTTGGCCGTCGGCGCCACGGCCGCGGCCGCCTTGGCCGGCGCCTTGGCCGCCCTGGGCTCGAACTCGAAGCCTACCTTGCCGTCCGGGCCGCGCACCAGATAGGCGGAGAACTTGCGCTTGGTGCGCGAGGAGATGAAGCCGCGCAACAGATCGGTCTTGCCGGTGGCGAGCAGCTTCTTCATCTGGGTCGCCTCGACCGGCTGCTGCAAGATGATCTTGCCCGAGCGGAAATCGCAACTCTTCGCCGGACCCAGCGATCTTTCGCAGACGTAGGACATGCCGTGTTCGAATACCCGACCGCCACATTTGGCGCAGGGACCGAGCGCCTCCTGGGCGCTGAAGTCGACCTCTTCGGCGTCGCCCTCGGCGCCGCCGTTGCCGAAGTCGAATTCCGGCAGGTTGTCGGCGTTCAACTTGATCATCGCCGCGAAGGGGCGGCCCATCTTGCTGCGAAAGCCCTGCAGCGGCCCGATCGAGCGCTTCTCCAGCAGTTCCTCGACCTCCTCCGGCTCGTACTGGCGGCTGGCCACCACCTTCCACAGGGCGAAGTCGCAGGCCTTGCACTGGAATTTCTTGTAGTTCTCCTGGATCACCCCGCCGCACTTCGGACAGGGCGCGCGCAGCGTCGAAAATGCCGTGTCGGGGATTTCGCCGTGCTTGATCCGCTCGACCATCAGCCGCGCCTGGGCGGCGATCTTCTCCATGAAGTCGTTGCGCTTGAGCTCGCCGCTCTCCATCTGCCGCAGCTGGTACTCCCAGTGGCCGGTCAGCTCCGGCGAGTGCAATTCGTCCACCCCCAGCTCGGACAGCGCGAACAGCAGCGAGAAGGCCTTGGCGGTCGGCTGCAGTTCGCGACCGTTGCGATGCACGTACTCTTCGTTGATCAGGCCCTCGATGGTGGCCGCACGCGTCGCCGGCGTGCCCAGTCCGCGCGCGCCCATGGCCTCGCGCAGCTCCTCGTCGTCGACCAGCTTGCCGGCGCCCTCCATGGCGGAGAGCAGGGTCGCTTCCGAAAAGCGCGGTGGCGGCTTGGTCTGGTTGGCTTTGACCAGGACGTCGCTGGCGAAGACGCTCTCGCCGCGGTAGATCGGCACCAGCTGCGCCGTGTCATCCTCGCCCTGCTCTTCCTTGCCGTAGACGGTCATCCAGCCGGCCGCGACCAGCACCTTGCCCTCGGTCTTGAAGGGCTCATTCTCGACGCGGGTGATGCGGGTGGTGATGTTGTACTCGGCCGCCGGGTAGAAGATGGCGAGGAAGCGCTTGGTCACCATGTCGTAGACCTTCTGCTCGGCCTCCGACAGGTTCTTCGGCTGTTGCGCGGTCGGGATGATGGCGAAGTGATCCGAGATCTTGGCGTTGTTGAATATGCGCTTGTTCGGATGCACCCAGCCGCTCTTCAGGACCTGCGCCGCAAATTTGGCGTAGGGGGTCTCGGCGAATTCGGCGAGCGTCTCCTTGACCGTGGCGATGTAGTCCTCGGGCAGGCAGCGCGCGTCGGTACGCGGATAGGTCAACACCTTGTGCCGCTCGTAGAGGGCTTGCGCGATCGACAGCGTGGTCTTGGCGGAGAAGCCGAAGCGGCCGTTGGCCTCGCGCTGCAGCGAGGTCAGATCGAACAGCAGCGGCGAGAGCTGGGTGGTCGGCTTGCTCTCTTCGCTCACCGCCCCGGTCTTGCCCAGGCACTTGTTGCGGATCGCCTCGGCCCGTGCCTGGTCCCACAGCCGCTCGGCGCGGGCGTGCTCGTCATCCTCGCGCTTGAACTTCTCGTCGAACCAGCGGCCCTTGTAGCTGCCGGCGGCGGCGGCGAAGTCCGCCTCCACCTCCCAGTAGTCGCGCGAGACGAACTTGCGGATCTTTTGTTCGCGCTCGACCAGGATCGCCAGGGTCGGCGTCTGCACCCGACCCACCGGGGTCTTGTGGAAACCGCCGCTCTTCGAGTTGAAAGCGGTCATGGCGCGGGTGCCGTTGATCCCGATCAGCCAGTCGGCCTCGGAACGGCAGCGGGCGGCGTCGGCCAGCGGCCGCATCTCTTCGTCGCTGCGCAGGTGCGCGAAGCCCTCGCGGATCGCCCCCTGGGTCATCGACTGCAGCCACAGGCGGCGCACCGGCTTGGCCACCCCGGCGTGCTGCTGCAGATAGCGGAAGATCAGCTCGCCCTCGCGCCCGGCGTCGCAGGCGTTGATGATGGCGGCGACGTCCTTGCGCTTGATCAGACGGGTCAGCAGCTTCAGCCGGTCCTCGGTCCTTTCGATCGGATTGAGGCTGAACTGCGGCGGGATCACCGGCAGGTGGGCGAACGACCACTTGCCGCGCTTGACCTCGTATTCCTCCGGCACGGCCAGTTCGAGCAGGTGGCCGACGGCAGAGGAGAGCACGTACTGCTCGCTCTCGAAGTAGTCGTGCTGCTTGGCAAAGCCACCCAGGGCACGCGCGATGTCGGCCGCCACCGAGGGTTTTTCTGCGATTATCAACTGTTTGCTCATGTCAGGATGCCGGTCGCAAGCGAGGCGCTGCGAAGCGCGGCATGATAAGCGCGTCGCGGGGCCGGTGGCAAGGCACGCTGTCGGTCCGCCTCAGTGCATCGACGGCGGATCGTTCTCTTCGGCGAGCAATTCTTCGAGCAGCAGCGTGTCGATCGCCTGATCGCGCCGCCACATCACCATCAGGACGATGATCTTCAGCCGGCTCAGGGTGACGGCCCGCTCCGGCAGCACCATGGCGCTCTCGATGATCATTTCGCGCACCATGGCGTCGATGGCGCCGGCGTTCTCCAGGAAGGCCAGGAAACCGCGGCAGGACACCGGCAGTTTGGCCAGTTCGGCGGCGCAGTATAGGCGCAGCGAACCGGCGCCGGCCGGTCGGCTCTCGTCGCGCGCCAGGCGCTCAAGACCGGAAAGCCAGCCCAGGGCCGCCGAGATGTCTTCCTGGTCGAAACCGGCGGCGGAGAGCTTGCGCGCCAGCACCGACGGCTCCGGGCAGGCGTCGGGCTGATGGTAGGTCTCGAACAGGTACACGAGGATGTCGAACATGGCGTTGTCTGTAGGCTCAGAGCAGGCGTTGATAAAAACCACCGGGCAGATTGGCGACCCGTCCTTCCAGTTCCAGTTGCAACAGCATGGCAATAAGTGCATCGGGCGTCAAGCCACTGCGTACCACCAGGGTGTCGATGGCGCAGGGGTCGTATCCCAGCTTGGCGAGTAGGGCATCGCTCTCGGCGCTGCTCGGCCCGGGCCGCGGCGGCGGCGTCGCCTGCGCCGGATAGCGCAGCTCTTCGAGGATGTCCGCCGCCGACTCGACCAATTTGGCGCCCTGCCTGAGCAACTGGTGGCAGCCCTTGGACAGGGGCGAATGGATGGAACCCGGCACGGCGAAGACCTCGCGGCCGCATTCGGCCGCCAGTCGCGCCGTGATCAGCGAGCCGCTGCGCGCGGCGGCCTCGATCACCAGGCAACCCTGACTCAAACCGGCGATGATCCGATTGCGCCGCGGGAAGTTGGCGGCCAGCGGCGGCGTGCCGAGGGGAAACTCGGTGAGCAATGCGCCTTCGCTGGCGATGGCGTGCGCCAGCTCGCGATTGCCGGGCGGATAGATCCTGTCGGCGCCGGTGCCGGTCACAGCGATGGTCGATCCCACCGTCGCCAGGGCACCGCGATGGGCGGCGGCGTCGATGCCCAGCGCCAGGCCGCTGACCACCGTCAGTCCGGCCGCGCCCAAGCTCGCGGCAAAAGCGCCGGCGTCGGCGGCCCCCTGGGCGGTCGGGTTGCGGCTGCCGACGATCGCCAGGCTGCGGCGCGCCAGCAGCTCGACGCGGCCGCTCAGATAGATCAGGGTCGGCGGGTCGGCGGTCTGCAGCAGGGCCTGCGGATAGCCGCTGTCGGCCAGGGTGATGATGGTCCTGCCCGCCGCGCTCGCCCAGTCCAGCGCCGCCTCGATCGCCGCGCTCGCATCGTGGGTCAGCAGCGAGCGCGCGCATTCGCCGCCGACCAGCGCCGCGAGCGTGCTGTGGCTGGCGGCGAAAATCGCCTCGGGAAGACCGATCGCCTCGAGCAGGCGGCGCTGGCTCTCGCCGCCGACGCCGGGAACCAGCGTCAGCCGCAGCCAGGCGGCCAGCGGCGAGACGTCTGGGTTCAGGGATTCTTCACCAGGTCGCCCGGTAGCACGGAGCGGCTGACGTTCATCACCAGCGCGTAGGCGACGCGGTCGAACACGCGAAAGACGAACAGCAGGCCGTAGCGCTCGTCGGGCAGCTTGACGGTGTCGCTTTGTCCCGAGTAGGCGTTCACTTCGCGCCCGCTGCGGTAGAGCGCCAGCACGTGACCAACTTCGAGTCCGTCCTTCTTGCCGCGCGACAGGGAGACGATGGAGTTGCGGCCGCCTTCGGCGACGCTGCCGTACACCGATATCACGCGCGCGCTGAGGCTCGCCGCCGGCGCGTGCGGCACGTAGCTGATGATGTCGGGCCGCGGCGCCGGCAACAGTTGGTCGCCGCGGCTGATTTCGCGGGTCGAAGCGACGATCTCCAGCGTCGCCGGCTCGCCGGAGCGAATCACCCGGGCGCTGCCGAGGAAGATGGTTTCGACGCCGAGCACCTCCTCGGTTTCCGGATCGACCAGGGGCTTGCCCGGGCGATAGATGTTCCACAGCTTGACGCCGTCGGTCACCCCGGTGGCGTAGGCGATGTCGCCCTGACCGATGTTGACGCGCTGCTCGGGCGTGGCGACGATGCGCGCGGTGCCCTCGGGCGCCTCCGCATCCAGCACCAGCGGCCGCGCCAAGAAGGGTTCGATCACCTGCTGCGGGATGCTGGGGATGGCCTGGCGTTCCTCGCTCGAATGGATCCGCGGTTCCACCTTGACCATTTCACCCAGGACCAAGCGCGGCACCGCTTCGCGCCGGTCGAGCAGCAGCACCTGGCCCGGATAGATGCGGTGCGGATTCTTGATCTCCTCCTGGTTGAGGCGCCAGATCTCCGGCCAGCGGTAGGGTTCCTTGAGAAATTTCGCCGCGATGTCCCAGAGGGTGTCGCCGCGCACGACGATGTGCCGATCCGGCGCGTTTTCGGCGAGTTCCAGCGGCGCCGCAGGCTCGCTCCAGGCCGGCGGGCAGACCAGCGCCAGGCTTGAAAAAACGAGCAACAGCGCAGATATAATGCGCAGCATCAAAGCTCCTCGCCGGTTATCCGGGTTTGTCCACCGCGCCATCGTTAGACCGATGACATTTGTGGGTACTCCCGATTTTGCATGTAATCCCCTGATCCAGCAAGCCATGGCCATATTGCCCATCCTGATCCATCCCGACCCCCGACTGCAGCGACAGGCGCAACCGGTGGCGCAAGTCGATGAGGGAATCCGCCGCTTGGTCGCCGACATGGCCGAGACCATGTACGCAGCACCCGGTGTCGGTCTGGCCGCGACCCAGGTCGACGTGCTGCGCCAGGTGGTCGTCATCGACGTATCCGAAGACAAGTCGAAGCTGCAGGCCTTTATCAACCCGCAGATCCTGGAAGCCGAAGGCGAGTGCGAGGGCGAGGAGGGCTGTTTGTCCGTGCCCGGCGTCTACGACAACGTCCTGCGCGCCGAGCGGGTTCGGGTGCGGGCGCTCGGCCTGGACGGCGAGGCATTCGAAGTCGAGGCTGAAGGCATGCTCGCGGTTTGCCTGCAGCACGAGATCGACCATCTCCAGGGCAAGCTGTTCGTCGACTATCTTTCCCGCCTCAAGCGTGAGCGCATCCGGACCAAACTCGCCAAGCAGCACCCGCGGCTGACCGCCTGAGAAGCGCCGCGATGAAGCTCGTCTTCGCCGGCACCCCGGCTTTCGCCGCGACCGCGCTCGCCGCCCTGATCGCCGCCGGCCATGAGCTGGCGCTGGTGCTCACCCAGCCGGATCGGCCGGCGGGACGCGGCATGAAGTTGGTCGCCAGCCCGGTCAAGCAGCTGGCGCTGCGCCACGGCCTGCCCCTCGCGCAACCGCCGAGCCTGAAGGGCGCCGACGGTCAGGCGGCGATCGGCGCCGCGGGCGCCGAGGCGATGGTGGTCGCCGCCTACGGCCTGATCCTGCCGCAAGCGGTGCTCGATCTGCCGGCGCGCGGCTGCATCAACATCCACGCCTCGCTGCTGCCGCGCTGGCGCGGCGCGGCGCCGATCCAGCGGGCCATTCTCGCCGGCGACGCCCAGACCGGCATCAGCATCATGCAGATGGACCGGGGCCTCGACACCGGGCCGGTGCTGGCACAGCGAGCGATCGTCATCGCCGCCACGGACACGGCGCAGACCCTGCACGACAAGCTGGCGGCGCTCGGCGCCGAATTGATCGTCGACAGCCTGGCGCGAATCGACCGGCTCACGCCCGTCCCCCAACCGGACCAGGGTGCGACCTACGCCGCCAAGCTCGACAAGGCCGCGGCGGTACTCAACTGGCAGCGCCCGGCGGCAGAGCTGGAGCGTCAGGTGCGCGCCTTCGATCCGTTGCCCGGCGCGACGGCGACTTACCAGGGGACGACGCTCAAGATCTGGCGGGCGCGGGCGGGCGCCGGGGCGACGGCGCCGGGGCGCGTCATCGCCGCCGACCAGGGCGGCATCGCCGTCGGCTGCGGTGAGGGCGTCTTGACCATCCTCGAACTGCAGCGGCCGGGCGGCCGCCGCCTGTCCGCCGGCGAGTTCCTGAGCGGCGCTGCCCTGGCCGCGGGCGACAGCCTGGCTTGAATTTCCGCAAGCCGCATCCATCTGCTGTACTGTAGCGGCGATCGCCGCGCCACCCGGAGGATCGAATGTTCGGCAACTGGCTCAAGACCGGGGTGCTGATGGCGGCCATCATGGCCCTCTTCGGCGCGCTCGGCGGCATGATCGGCGGCGGATCGGGCATGGTCCTGGCCTTGCTCCTCGGCGGCGGCATGAACATCTTTTCCTATTGGTTCTCGGACAAGATGGTCTTGTCGATGTACAACGCCCAGGAGATCGACGAGGCCTCCTCGCCCTACCTGTTTCGCATCGTCGCCGAGCTGGCGGCGCGCGCCGCGCTGCCGATGCCGCGCGTATACATCATCGACGAGGCCCAGCCCAACGCCTTCGCCACCGGCCGCAATCCCGAGCACGCCGCGGTGGCGGTCACCAGCGGCATCCTGCAGCTGCTCTCGGCGCGCGAACTGCGCGGTGTGCTGGCGCACGAACTGGCGCACGTCGAGCATCGCGACATCCTGATCTCGACCATCTCCGCCACCATGGCCGGGGCCATCTCGGCGCTGGCCAACTTCGCCATGTTCTTCGGCGGCCGCGACTCCGAGGGCAGACGCAATCCCCTGGCCGGCATCCTGGTCGCCCTGCTGGCGCCGATCGCCGCCAGCCTGATCCAGATGGCCATCTCGCGGGCGCGTGAATTCGACGCCGACCGCGGCGGCGCCACCACCTCGGGCGACCCCGGCGCGCTCGCCGACGCGCTGGCGAAGATCGAAGCCTACGCCCGCGGCCTGCCCATGGGCGCGGCCGAGGCGCATCCGGAGACGGCGCAGATGATGATCGTCAATCCGCTCGCCGGCGGCGGCATCGCCGGCCTGTTCGCGACCCACCCGCCGACCGAGGAGCGCATCGCCCGCTTGCGCGCCATGCGCTGAGCGTCGCCCGCCCTGCACCGCCGGTCTGCTAGCATGGCCGCCGCCATGCGCGACCAAATTCCCACAGACTCTCTGGCCCACGCCCTGTCGCTGGCGGCGGCGGCGATCGCCGCGGTGATCGGCGGCCGCAGCCTCGACGCGGCGCTCGCCGAATGCTGGAGAGCGCACCCTGCCCTGGCGCAGGCCAGCCGCGGCGCGATCCAGGACCTCGCCTACGGGGCGCTGCGCCGCTACGGCCGCGGCGACTTCTTTCTGCAGCGCCTGCTGCACGCGCCGCTGCGCGAGACCCACTTGCGCGCACTGCTGCTGGCGGCGCTCTATCGCCTGGCCGCTCGGCCGGAGGACAGCCACACGACGGTGGACCAGGC
The DNA here is from genome assembly GCA_023258955.1 of Sterolibacterium sp. Classification (GTDB taxonomy): domain Bacteria; phylum Pseudomonadota; class Gammaproteobacteria; order Burkholderiales; family Rhodocyclaceae; genus CAIYYX01. The sequence continues at coordinate 586 of JAHFRE010000061.1, read as the reverse complement.
GGTGGCGGCGGCGGCGCAAATCCGCCACGGCAAGTACAAGGCGCTCGCCAACGCCCTGCTGCGCAACTACCTGCGCCAACGCCCCGAACTGGAGGCGGCGGCCGACGCCCAGCCCAGCGCCCGCCACCAACATCCCGACTGGTGGATCGCGGCGCTCGCCGATGCCTATCCGACCGATAGCGAGGCGATCCTCGCCGCCGGCAACCAACATCCACCGATGTGCCTGCGGCTCAATCGTCGGCGCGGCGAGCTCGACACCTGCCTGCGCCGGTTGAGCGACGTCGGCATCGCCGCGCGTGCCATCGACGACGCCGCCATCATGCTCGAGCAGCCGCTGCCGGTGATGAAACTGCCGGGCTTCGCCGAGGGTCAGCTGTCGGTGCAGGATTGGGGCGCACAGCAGGCGGCGCGCTTGCTCGACGTGAGCGACGGCATGCGCGTGCTCGACGCCTGCGCCGCGCCCGGGGGCAAGAGCGCGCATCTGCTCGAACTGGCCGACATCGACCTGCTCGCGCTCGACGTCGACCGCGGGCGCGCCGCGCGCATCGCCGAGAACTTCGCTCGCCTCGGCCTCGCCGCCCAGGTC
>JAHFRE010000249.1 GCA_023258955.1 Sterolibacterium sp. | reverse complement strand
ACGAAATCACCGCCCCGGAAGTACGTCTGGTCGGTCTGGACAGTGAGCAGCTCGGTATCGTGCCCTTGCGCACGGCGCAGCAGATGGCGGAGGAGATCGGGGTAGACCTGGTCGAGATCGCACCCCTGGCGCAACCGCCGGTGTGCCGCATCATGGACATCGGCAAATTCAAGTACCAGGAGGCGAAGCGGGCGCACGATGCGCGACTGAAGCAGAAGCAGATCCAGGTCAAGGAAGTGAAGTTCAGACCGGGCACGGACGAGGGCGACTACCAGATCAAGTTGCGCAATCTGACGCGCTTCCTGCAGGAGGGCGACAAGACCAAGGTGACGCTGCGTTTTCGCGGTCGTGAGATGGCGCACCAGGAGTTCGGTATCCGGTTGTTGGAGCGGGTGAAGGCGGATCTGCAGGAGTTCGGCATCGTCGAACAGTTTCCCAAGATGGAAGGCCGGCAGTTGGTGATGGTGATGGCGCCGGCGAAGAAGTTGTTGAAGGTGTAGTCGCAGTTCATAAGTGGCTAGCGGGTCGTAAAGCGCCTTCACCGAAGGCCACCCGGCGCCATGTCAAAAAAGAGGTGATTTCATGCCGAAGATGAAGACCAAGAGCGGCGCCAAGAAGCGCTTCAAGGTGCGCCCTGGTGGCAGCATCAAGCGCGCTTCAGCGTTCAAGCGCCACATCCTGACCAAGAAGACAACCAAGTCGAAGCGCCAGTTGCGCGGAACGACTGCAGTGGTCGCCGCCGACGTCAAGTCGGTGCGTGCGATGCTGCCCTACGCGTAAGGAGCGCCCGACATGTCGAGAGTGAAACGTGGAGTAACCGCGCGCGCGCGGCACAAGAAGGTCCTGGACCAGGCCAAGGGATATCGCGGCCGTCGCAGCACCGTCTATCGCATCGCCAAAGAGGCGGTGATGAAGGCCGGGCAGTACGCCTACCGCGACCGTCGGCAGAGGAAGCGGCAGTTCCGCGCCCTGTGGATCGTGCGCATCAACGCCGCCGCCCGCGAACTGGGGATGAACTACAGCGGCCTGATGAACGGCTTGAAGCGCGCCGCCATCGAGGTCGATCGCAAGGTGCTGGCCGACTTGGCGGTGTTCGACAAGCCGGCCTTCGCCGCCATCGCCAACCAGGCCAAGGCCAAGCTCGCCGCCTGAACCCTGCAGCCGCAAAAAAGGGAGGCGCTGCCTCCCTTTTTTCCGCCAGCCCATGCCAGCGACAGAAGCCCTAGACCAGATCGTAAGCCAGGCACGCGACGAGTTCGCGCGGGCCGCTGATCCGGCGCAACTCGAACAGGCCAAGGCGCGCTACCTCGGCAAGAGCGGCAGCATCACCGAACAGATGAAGGGCCTGGGCAAGGTCTCGCCCGACGAGCGCCGGCTGCTGGGCGCCGCGATCAACGCCGCCAAGGATCAGATCGAGGCGGCGCTCGCCGCCCGGCGTGAAGCGCTGCAGAACGCTGCGCTGGAAGCCCAGCTCGCGGCAGAGGCGCTCGACGTGACCCTGCCCGGCCGCGGCCGCAAGCGCGGCGGCCTGCATCCGGTATCGCTGACCCTGGAACGGATCGAGCAGCTGTTCCGCTCGATTGGCTTCGAGGTTGCCGACGGCCCCGAGATCGAGACCGACTGGCACAACTTCACCGCGCTGAACACCCCGGAGAACCACCCGGCGCGTTCCATGCACGACACCTTCTATCTGGAGGATGCGCCCGGCCTGCTGCTGCGCACCCACACCAGCCCGGTGCAGATCCGTTACATGCAGCAACACGCGGCGCGCTACGCGCATCTCGAGCGCATGCCGGAGATCCGCATCATCGCCCCGGGCCGCGTCTATCGCGTCGATTCGGACGCCACCCACTCGCCGATGTTCCACCAGGTCGAAGGCCTGATGGTGGGCGAGCGCGTCAGCTTCGCCGATCTCAAGGGCGTGGTCGCCGACTTTCTGCGCCGCTACTTCGAGAGCGACGAGCTGAAGCCGCGCTTCCGGCCCTCCTTTTTTCCCTTCACCGAACCCTCGGCCGAGATCGACCTGGCCTTCACCAGCGGCCCGCTCGAAGGCCGCTGGCTGGAGATCGGCGGCTGCGGCGTGGTCCATCCCAACGTGCTGCGTCACGGCGGCATCGATCCCGAGCGCTACACCGGCTTCGCCTTCGGCATGGGCCCGGACCGCCTGACCATGCTCCGCTACGGCATTGCCGACCTGCGCCTGTTCTTCGATGGCGACCTGCGCTTTCTTGCGCAATTCCAATAGCGATGCAATTCTCAGAACACTGGCTGCGCAGCCTGGTCGACATCTCCTTGAGCACCGAGGCGCTGTGCGATCTGTTGACCATGGCCGGTCTCGAGGTCGAGCAGGTGCTGCCCGCCGCGCCGCCGTTCACCGGCATCGTCGTGGCCAGGGTGCTGACGCTAGATAAGCACCCGGACGCCGACAAGCTGAAGCTGTGCACCGTGGACGCGGGGCAGGGCGCCGCCTTGCAGATCGTCTGCGGCGCACCCAACGTCGCCGTCGGCATGGTGGTGCCCTGCGCCCTGGTCGGCGCGCAGCTGCCCGGCATGACCATCCGCCGTGCCAAGGTGCGCGGCGTCGAATCGAACGGCATGCTCTGCTCGGCGCGCGAACTGGGCATGTCGGACGACCACAGCGGCCTGCTCGCGCTCGCCGCCGATGCGCCGCTCGGCCAGGATATCCGCCAGCATCTCGGACTCGACGACAATCTGATCACGCTCAAGCTGACGCCCAACCGCGCCGACTGCCTGTCGCTCACCGGCATCGCCCGCGAGGTCGCGGCACTCACCGGCGGCGCGCTGAAGCTGCCGCAGGTCGCGCCGGTCGCCGCCGCGCAGGAATTGACTCGCGCTGTCGTGCTCGACGCGCCCGACGCCTGCCCGCGCTATTGCGGCCGCGTCATCAGCGGCGTGGACGCCGCTGCCGCATCGCCGCAGTGGCTGGTGCAGCGTCTCGAACGCAGCGGCATACGCTCGATCAGCGCCCTGGTCGATGTGACCAACTACGTGATGCTGGAGCTCGGCCAACCGCTGCACGCCTTCGACAACGCCCATCTCGAAGGCAGCATCCACGTGCGCTATCCGGCACCGGGCGAACGATTGAAGTTGCTCAACGGCGACACCGTCACCCCCGAGCGCGACACCGCGCTGATCGCCGACGAGGCCGGCGGAAGTCGCGCGCTGGCCCTGGCTGGCATCATGGGTGGCGAGGACTCGGGCATCGGCGGGGCGACGAAAGACCTCTTCCTGGAGAGCGCCTACTTCTCACCGCAGGCCATCGCCGGCAAGGCGCGAGCCCTGGGTTTCTCCTCGGACGCCTCCCATCGCTACGAACGCGGCGTCGATTTTGTGCTGCAACGCCAGGCGATCGAGCGCGCCACGCAACTGGTGCTCGAGATTTGCGGTGGCGTTCCCGGCCCGGTGGTCGAAGCCGTCGCCGCGGCCCACCTGCCCAAGCGCGCCGAGGTGAAGCTGCGCAGCGCGCGCGCGGTGCGGGTGATCGGCTGCCCCTTCAGCGCCGACCAGATCGGGCTGATCCTCAAGGGGCTGGGCTTCCCGCTGCGTCGCGACGGTGACGACTTCTACGTTACGCCGCCCTCGTATCGCTTCGACATCGAGATCGAGGAAGACCTGATCGAAGAGATCGCCCGCGTCTTCGGCTACGACAATATCCCGGCGCTGCCGCCCACCGGGAGCCTGGCGATGCTCGCTGTGCCTGAAGAGCAGCGGAGCGTCATGGGTCTGCGTCACCTGGTCGCCGAGCGCGACTACCAGGAACTGGTCAATTTCAGTTTCGTCGATGCCGCCTGGGAGCGCGACTTCTGCGCCAGCGAAGCACCCGTGGTGCTCGCCAATCCCATCGCCAGCCAGATGGGCGTGATGCGCAGCAGCCTGATCGGCGGCCTGGTGAACGCCCTCGTCTTCAATCTGAAACGGCGGGTGAACCGCGTCCGCGTCTTCGAGATCGGCCGCTGCTTCCGCAGAGACGGCCAAGCCCAGCCGGTGCCCGGCTTCGCGCAGCCGCAGCGCCTGGCGGCGCTGGCCGCCGGTCCGGCCGATCCCGAACAGTGGGGCGAGAAGAGCCGCAACGCCGACTTCTACGACGTGAAGTGCGACCTCGAGGCGCTGTTCGCGCCGCGGCTGTTGCGCTTCGAAGTCGTCGACCATCCGGCCTTGCATCCGGGCCGCGCCGCCAGGGTCATGCTCGAGGGCCAGGCGATCGGCGTGGTCGGCGAGCTGCATCCGCGCTGGGTGCAAAAGTACGAGCTGGCGGCGCTGGGCAACAGCGCGCCGGTGGTGTTCGAAATCGAACTCGGCGCGCTGCTCGCGCACCCGCTGCCCAGCCTCGCCGAGGTCTCTCGCTTCCCCTCGGTGGTGCGCGACCTGGCCCTGCTGGTGGCGCACGATCTACCGCTGCAACCGCTGCTCGACGCCATGAAAGGCGCCGCGCCGGCCATCGTCCGGGCGATCGAATTGTTCGATCAATACCAGGGTGCGGGCGTCGCTCCGGATCAAAAAAGCCTTGCATTCCGGATAGTTATGCAAGATACTGAAAAGACGCTCGCCGATGCCGATGCCGACGCTGTAGTCGCCGGACTGGTCGATGCGGCGACAAAAGAATTCGGCGCGCGGCTACGCGCCTAGAGAACACGATGGGACTGGGCATGACACTGACAAAGGCGGAACTGGCTGACCTATTGTTCGAAAAGGTGGGCCTCAACAAGCGCGAGGCGAAGGACATGGTGGAGCGGTTCTTCGAAGAGATACGCGGCGCGCTCGAGAGCGGCGACAGCGTCAAGCTCTCAGGCTTCGGCAACTTTCAATTGCGCGACAAGCCGCAACGCCCGGGACGCAATCCCAAGACCGGCGAAGAGATTCCCATCACCGCGCGGCGCGTGGTCACCTTCCACGCCAGCCAAAAACTGAAAGCCGCCGTCGAAGGCGTCAAGCATGGCGACGTCCAACAATAAGGAAGTCCTGCCGCCGATCCCGGCCAAGCGCTACTTCACCATCGGCGAAGTGAGCGAACTGTGCGGGGTCAAGCCGCACGTGCTGCGCTACTGGGAACAGGAGTTCACCCAGTTGAAGCCGGTGAAGCGGCGCGGCAATCGCCGCTACTACCAGCACCACGAGGTGCTGCTGGTGCGCCGCATCCGCGAACTGCTCTACCAGGAAGGCTTCACCATCAACGGTGCCCGCCACCGCCTCGAAGAGGGCAACGGTCGCGCCGCGCCGGCAGCTGCCGCATCAGCTCAGGAACTGCCCACCGAGATGCCCGCGGCAGCGATGTCGCTGCGCGCTGAGATGGCGAGCATCATCGAATACCTGCGCGTCTGAGCCGAGCGCCGGCAACTACTGTGATAAAATTCGCCTCCAGTCGGGGCGTAGCGCAGCCTGGTAGCGCACTTGCATGGGGTGCAAGGGGTCGCGAGTTCGAATCCCGCCGCCCCGACC
>JAHFRE010000060.1 GCA_023258955.1 Sterolibacterium sp. | reverse complement strand
CCATCTGCCTCGAAACCATCGCCGCCCTGCTCGACATCGACGGCGTCGCCGGCATCCACGTCATGGGCCACAAGAACGAGGAGGTGCTGGCCGAAATCATCACCGAGTCGGGCCTCGGTTCCGACGCTGAACGGCGCGCCGAGCAGTTGGGACAATAGCGAATACCTTCACCATTGGCTTTAGCAACGATCATATATACTCAACCGTCGGCAATCCACTCTGAACAGGAGACGCAACATGAACGACATCAATAAGGAAGAACAGCAACTGGTGGACTGGCTGGCAGACATGAACGAAGACGATGGGCTGGCCCTGGCCAAGAAGATGCTGCTCGAGGACAAGACCGACCCGCTTCGGGTGATGGAACTGTGCCGTCGGGCCATGGACCTCGTCGGCAAACGCTTCGAGGAGGGCGAGTATTTCCTGCCCGAACTGGTGCTCGCCGGCGAAATGCTCGAGACCATCGGCGCCATCGCCAAGCCGCTGATCCAGCAAGCGCCGGGCGAGGTGGCGAAGAAGCTGGGCAAGGTGCTGATCGGCACGGTGCACGGCGACCTGCACGACATCGGCAAGAACATCGTCTCCTTCATGCTCGACATCAACGGCTTCGAGGTCAAGGATATCGGCATCGACGTGCCGGTGAAATCCTTTGTCGACGAGGTCAAGGCCTACCAACCCGACGTGGTGGCACTCTCCGGCTTTCTGACGCTGGCCTTCGAATCCATGAAGGAGACGATCGAGGCTTTCGAAGCGGCCGGGATGCGCGACCAGTTCAAAATCATGATCGGCGGCGGTCAGATCGACGAAACCGTGCGCGCCTACACCGGCGCCGACGCCTTTGGCGTGAATGCGGTCGAGGCGGTCAATCTCAGCCGCAAGTGGATGGGCGTGGCGGCATGAGTCTTGCGCCCGGCGACCGGGCGCCCGAAAGACAGACAGCGTAGCCCGAGCCATCGCTGCTTTGGATGGCGCGTTTGACATGGCGCATCTAATGTGGGATACTTTCCCACATCATGAGCGTCGAACCGCAAGCCGCCGCACCCGACAGCCGCGCCGATCTCGCGCTACAGGCGGCAGTGCGCTTGAGCGGACCGTTGATCGAACTGCTGGTGCGCGAAGGTGTCAGCTATAGCCAATTTGCCAGCAGCCTCAAGAACGCATTCGTGGGGGCCGCCGAGCAGGTTCTCACCGCCGCTGGCGCCAAGGTGACCGATTCCAGCCTCAGCACCCTCTCCGGGGTGCACAGGAAAGACGTGCGTGCTTGGCGGGAGGCCGGACAGGCCCCTGCCAAAGCAAAGAATCTCAGCGCGGCCATGGAGACGTTTGCCCGCTGGAGCGCCGATCCCGACTATCTGGACCAGAGCGGCAATCCACTCGCGCTCGACGCGCATGGCAAATCCCGATCATTCGACGCACTCGCCTACTCCATTTCCAAGGACGTCAGGCCCAACGTCATCCTGCAGGAACTGCTGCGCCTCGGTCTCGCGCGCAGGATCGACGGCGACGGCGAGCAAAGCAAGATTGAACTATGCACCGAGGCCTTCGTTCCAAAGAGCGGCACGCCTGAAATGATGCAGCTCTTTGCCGATAACGTCGGTGACCACATCGCCGCTGCCGCCAGCAATATCGCCGGCTCGGCACCGATGCTCGAGCAGTCGGTGTTCGGCGATGGATTTAGCGACGAGTCGATCGCCGCCTTGAGCGACCTGTCCCGCAAGATCTGGGCGAGTGGCGCCAAGGAGTTCGTACGCCGGGCACTGGCTTTGAACCGCCGCGACGAAGGCCGTCCAAATGCCAATCGCCGGTTCCGCTTCGGCATGTATTGCTATCGTGGCCAGCTGGCACATTCCTAGCGGCCAGACTATGAAAGGGTTTGCCATGTTGAACGCATCGCGTCGCTGCTCCGTGTTGCTCCTCGTCGCAGCGCTCACCTTGCTGACCGCGGGCTGCGGCGCTGGCGGCGCGGCGGTGCTCAGCCTGATCGCCGGCGTCGGCAGCGGCGGCACCGGTATCGCCGTGATCACTGGTTTCGGCAGTCTGATCGTCGACGGCAGCCGACGCGACGACAGCCAGGCCAGCTACAGCTCCGAAGAGGACCAGGGGACGGCCATCGCCACGCCGCCAACGGCAGCGATGCTCGGTCACACAGTGGAGTTCGGCTACGACGTCAATGGCGCGATGGCCTCCGTCGTGATGTCCCCCGCCTTGGTCGGCCCGGTCACGGCCGTTGGAGCCAACAGCGTCACCCTGCTCGGCACCACGGTCACCGTCAACACCGATCCGGCGCTCGGCCCGGTGACGGCGTTGGCAGGCTACGCTTCCATCGCGGCAATCCAGGTGGGCGACCGTCTCGCCGTATATGGGCTGCCGAAGGACGACGGCCAAGGTGGCAGCGTCGTCCAGGCGACCCTGATCGCGCAGAAGACCGCTGGCACCAGCATCCGGTTGACGGGCTACCTGTCGCAACTCAACGCCAGCGCGGCGCGCTTCGCCATCGGCAGCAACACCATCGATGCCGGCGCAGCGATCGTCAGTCCGGCGGGAGCCGCGCTGGCCAACGGCCAACTGGTCACGGTGTGGAGCAATGGCGCAGCCAGTGGCAACGTCATCACCGCGACCAACGTTCGGATCAAGCTGTCCGCGGCCAGCTCGGGCAACCTGACCCTGTCCGGGGCCATTTCCGGCTACGTCGGCAACGCCAGCTTCAAGTTGCTCAACGTGAGTGTCGACGCCAGCAGGGCAACCGTGGCGCCAGCGGGCACCCTGTTGGCGGACGGAAGATACGTGGTGGTGACCGGACAGTACGATGCGGGCACCGGAAAGCTGACGGCGACCGGTGTAACGGTCTACGCACCCGCTGCCACCGCCGCGGTCGAACTGCACGGCACGATCCTAAACTTCGTTTCGGCCTCGAGCTTCACCGTGCGTGGGGTCGTCGTCGACGCCAGTTCAGCCAACTTCAGCGGCGGCGGCGCCAAGGATCTGGCCAACGGCGTGTTCGTCGAGGTCACCGGCGCTGTGGCCAACAACGTCGTCAGGGCAAGCTCGGTGACGGTGGTGGCGGCCAATCCCGCTCTGGCGCCCAGCGGCGCAACGCTGGACCTGATGGGGACGATCACCAGCTATGACCCGGCGACCCGCCACTATTCCATGTCCATCGATGGCGGCAGCAGCGTCAGCGGGACGATGGGCAGCGGCCTGTTCCTCAGCAACGGAACCGCCAGCGACCTGGCCGTCGGCAAGTCTGTCATCGTTCGCGGCGTGCTCAGCAACGGATCGTTCTCCACCTCGGTCGTCAGCTTCGCGCAGTCGAGCTCGACACCAGGAACGGCCACGCCACCCATCCCGGGAGCCGCGCCCGGCGTAACCTACATGGAAGGCTCTGCCTACAACGTCGGCGCGACCAGCTTCATGTTGAATGGCGTGACCATACAGAGCAATGGTGTGGCCATCACGGCTGTCGGTGGAATGATGGGGGGACGCGGGATGCTCTCCGGAACACGGGTTGGGGTCAACGTCCAATACGCCGGCGGTATCTACACGGCGACGAGCATCACGGTATTGAATGGTTAGTAGCCGACTGTTGCAGCTCAATTTTGTTTATGGGAGATTGTCATGATGGGTATTGCAGGTAACACACTGGCTTCACCGCTGCAGACGAATTCACTTGGCGGCACGGGAATGATGAACATCGGTCCGAACGTGCAGGGCATGCCCGCTGCCGCAGGCCTCGCGCAAATGGGGCCGGCGCTGGCCTTTGACCCCATCGCCATGGACTTCGACAATATGCCGATGCTGGCGGGGATCATGGACTTGGCCAGATCGGGGGGCATGTTCGGGGCGAATCACGTCTCTGGCTTCACCTTCACGATCAGCAATGGCAGGGTGACGGCGATGCAGGAGGTCATCGGCACCGGCAGCAATAGCCATACGCTGAACCTGTCGCTGCCGTCGACCGCCACCTTCGCGGTGTCCGGCAACTCGGTCGTCGAAACCCTGGTTCAGGGCAACGCCGTCGAAACGCGCACCTTCGTTCAGACCGCCAGCACCAATCCCTATGTAATCGCCACCGATAACAAGACCTTCATCCAAGCCGGCAGCGCCACCACCCTGATGGACGTCAACCCGAACCAACGCGACAAATTCACTATCGATAGTTCCGGCCACGTCACCCAGGTTCAGGCCGTTGGGACCAATGGCACGCTGACCACGGTGCCGGCCAACAGCTTCACCAGCTATGCGCAACTCGCACCCGGCTTCGTCGAGAAGAGCGTGAGCATCGGCGCATACAGCTACTACGATATCTTCCACGACGGCAACGGAGACGGCGTCTACACTGCGGTCGCGCACGGAAGCGGCAGCAGCGTAGACCTGGTCGGCTTGAGGGCCCAGCTCACCACCTTGGCCATGGAAGCGGTTCTGTAGCAAGCGGCGCGCGGCCGACCAGAAGCGCGGCCGCGCGCACGGTTAGATTACAAGACTGTAATCTGGCGGTAAGCTCGCTGTTGACCGCCGTCCATCACACTGGCGGCGGTTCCAATCAAAGAGGACTTCCGCCATGAACTTCCGTCCCGACTCGCTCGCGCTGGCGCAACCGCTCGCCAGGGCCGTTGTTGCTATCACCCTGCTCGCGCTCGCCGCGGGGGCTTCCCTTGCCGCCCACGCCGCCGACGAACACGCTGGGCACGGCGCCATGCACGCCGTGCCGGGATCGGCGCAAACCAGCGGCCCCATGGCCGACGGGGTGGTCAAGAAGGTGGACGCAGCTGCCGCGAGGGTCACCATCGCCCATGGCGCCCTGCCCAACGGCATGCCACCGATGACCATGGCCTTCGCGGTCAAGGACCCGACGTGGCTGACTCAGCTCAAGGAAGGCAACAAGATCCGCTTTGCGGTCGATACCGTCAACGGCACGATGACGGTGGTGGGCTTCGAACGCGCCAAATGAGACGATCGCCAAGCGGCATGTCGTGGCTGGCAGCCATGCTGACCGCCACCTGTTTGACCGCGGCGGCGCAAGAGCCGATTCCTGGAGCGAACGTCGCTTCCCTGCTCGACTACGCCCGCGCCCACAATCCGGAATACGCAGCGATGCGTTTCGAGGCCGAGGCGGCTGGCGAGCGGGTGCAACCAGCCGGCGCGCTGCCCGATCCGACGCTGCGCGTCGAACTGATGGACGTCACCAACAGCGGCCAGGCGGCGGCTCCCAATCTGTTGCCGACGCGGGTAGGCAGCGCCAAGTACACCTTGATCCAGTCTCTGCCCTTTTGGGGCAAGCGGGATCTCAAGCGCGGGGTGGCGAGCGCCGAGGCGGAAGCGGCGAGCGCCGCCGCCACGGCGTCCTGGGTCGATCTGGCGGCGCGGGTCAAGACCAGCTACGCCGAATACTATCGGGCCAGCGTCGGCGTCGACTTGACGCGCGAGATCCTCGAGCTGGTGACGCAGTTGGCCCAGATCACCCAGGCGCGCTACGCCGCCGGCCTGGTGCCGCAGCAGGACGTGTTGCGCGCGCAGGTCGAGCAAACGGCGATGGCGAGCGAGTTGATCGGCATGGAGATGGAACTGCATCACTTGCACTCGCGCATCAACGGTCTCCTGCGCCGGCCGGACGCAGCCCCGCTGGCGGCGCCTCTGGCGCTGCGTCCGCTACCGACCCTGCCGGCAGCGTCGGCCTTGCAGGCGCAACTCGTCGACCTCAACCCGCAACTTGCGGTACAGCGGATGAAGGTCGCGGCGGTCGAGACGAACAGCGACCTGGTGCTGCGCAACCGCTATCCGGATTTCGCCCTGGGGCTCGCACCGACCCAGGTGCGCAGCGGTGTCGCCGAGTGGGGGGTGATGCTGGAGCTCAACCTGCCCTTGCAGCAGGACTCGCGGCGCGCGCAAGAGCGCGAGGCGCGGGCCATGGTCGCGGCCGCCCAGGCCAGACGCGACGCCCTGCAATCCCAGTTGCTCGCCGAACTCTCGCTCAACCTCATCGCCCTGGACGCGGCGCGCCGCACCGAAGCGCTCAGCCGCGATCGTCTGCAACCGCAGTCAGAGCTCAACTATCGCTCGGCGCTCGCCGCATACGAAAACGGCAAGGTGGATTTCGCCAGCCTGCTCGAAGCGCAGCGCCAGATCCGGCGCAGCCGCCTGGATGAACTGAAGGCGCGGGTCGAAGCGCAGCTGCGCCTGGCCGACATCGAACGATTGATTGGAAAAGACCTTTGAAGACTAATTCAAGCCTGATCGCCGTCGCCATCCTGGTCGCAGCGGCGGTGAGCGGCGGCTATCTGCTCGGCTCACAGCGCGGACAGCCGAGCACTGCAGCGACGGCGGGAGAGACGCCGGCAGCCGCGGCGAAGGCACGCAAGCTGCTCTACTACCGCAATCCGATGGGACTGCCCGACACCTCGCCGACGCCCAAGAAGGACCCGATGGGCATGGATTACATCGCGGTCTACGCCGGAGAAGACAGCGGCGAAGCGAGCACCGCCGACGCCCCGAACCAGGTCAGGATCAGCACCGAGAAGATCCAGAAGCTCGGCGTTCGGGTGGAGACCGCCGCATTGCGCAGCCTGGAGACGATGGTGCGCGCCGTGGGCCGGGTCGAGCCCGACGAGCAGCGACTGTTCACCATCGCCCCCAAGTTCGAAGGCTACGTCGAACGCCTGCAGGTCAATGTGACCGGACAGGCGGTGCGCAAGGGTCAGCCCCTGTTCGAGGCCTATAGCCCGGAGCTGGTCTCGGCCCAGCGCGAATATGCGATCGCCGCGCAGGGTTTGCAGGCCATGCAGGATGCAGGCAAGGATGCGCAAAGCGGCATGAAGCAGCTGGCTGAATCGAGTCTGCTGCGCTTGAAGAACTGGGACATCTCCGACGAGCAACTGCTGCTCCTCGCCAAGACGGGCGAGGCGAAGCGCACCCTGAGTTTCCGTTCGCCGGTCGCTGGCATCGTCACCGAGAAAAAGGCCGTGCAGGGCATGCGCTTCATGCCCGGGGACCCCCTCTACCAGGTCGCCGATCTGTCGACCGTATGGGTCATCGCCGATGTCTTCGAGCAGGACATCGGCCGGGTCAAGAAAGGGGCCAAGGCCAGGATCAAGATCAACGCCTATCCGGACAAGGTCTTCGAGGGCCGCATCTCCTACGTCTATCCGACCCTGAAGGCGGAGACGCGCACGGTGGCGGTGCGGGTCGAACTGGCCAACCCCAACGGCCTGCTCAAGCCGGCGATGTTCGCGCAGGTGGAACTGGCCGTGGGTGGGGCCGAGAAGCTGCTGACCGTCCCGGATTCGGCGGTGATCGACAGCGGCACCCGACGCATCGTCCTGGTCCAGCTCGAGCGAGGCCGCTTCGAGCCGCGCGAGGTCAAGCTCGGCGCGTTCGGCGACAGCTACGTCGAGGTGCTCGACGGGATCAAGGCCGGCGAGCAGGTCGTCGTCGCTGCCAACTTCCTGATCGACGCCGAGAGCAATCTCAAAGCCGCCATCGGTGGTTTGAGCGGGTCGGCCGGACAGGACGCTGCTCGCGCCGCGTCGCAGACGACAAGAGCGGTTGCGACGGGGCATCGGGCCGAGGGCAGGATCGACAGCGTCGACGCCAAGGCCGGCAGCGTCACCATCAGCCACGGGCCGGTGGCCTCGCTCGGTTGGCCGGCCATGACCATGGATTTCAAGCTGGCCAATCCGGCGCTGTTCAAGGATCTCCAGCCCGGCGCCAGCGTCAGCTTCGAATTCGTCGAGCGCCAAGCGGGCGAATGGCTGATCACCAGCGTCAAGCCCAACACCGCGCGCCCAGCCGAGAGCAGGCCAGCCACCGCCGCAGCACCGCACTCCGGCCACTGAGGGAGAACCACCATGCTGGCCAGCGTCATCGAATGGTCGGGCAGGAATCGCCTGCTGGTTCTGCTCGCCACCCTGTTCATCATCCTCGGCGGCATCTACGCCGTGGCCACCACCCCGCTCGACGCGCTACCCGATCTTTCCGACGTGCAGGTCATCGTCTACACGGAATATCCCGGCCAGGCACCGCAGGTGGTCGAGGACCAGGTCACCTACCCGCTCACCACCGCCATGCTCTCGGTGCCGAAGTCCAAGGTCGTGCGCGGCTTTTCATTCTTCGGCGCCTCCTTCGTCTACATCATCTTCGAGGATGGCACCGACATCTATTGGGCCCGCTCGCGCGTGCTCGAATACCTGAATTTCGCCTCCGGCCGCATGCCCAAGGGGGTGACGCCGCAGATCGGGCCGGACGCCACCGGCGTCGGCTGGGTCTACCAGTACGCGCTGCTGGCCAAGAACAGGACGCTCGCCGAACTGCGCAGCATCCAGGACTGGTACGTACGCTATCAACTGACCAAGGCCCACGGCGTTGCCGAGGTGGCGTCGATCGGTGGTTTCGTCCAGACCTACCAGGTGACCGTCGATCCGACCAAGCTGCGCGCCTACGGCGTCTCTCTGCTGAAGGTGAGCCAGGCCATCCGCGACTCCAACCGCGATGTCGGCGGCCGGGTGGTGGAAATGGCTGAGACCGAGTACATGGTGCGCGGGCGCGGCTATCTGCGCGGCAGGAGCGACATCGAAGACCTGGTGGTAAAGAGCGACAAGGGGACGCCGGTCCTGGTGCGCGACATCGCCCGGGTGGAACTCGCTCCCGACGAGCGGCGTGGCCTCACCGAACTCAACGGCGAAGGCGAGGTGGTCTCCGGCATCGCCATGGCCCGCTACGGGCAGAACGCGCTGGAGGTGATCCACAACCTCAAGGACAAGATCGCAGAGATCGCCCCTGGCCTGCCCGAAGGGGTGAGCATAGAGACGGTCTACGATCGCTCCGATCTGATCCACCGCGCGATCGACACCTTGAAGCGCACCCTGGCCGAAGAATCGCTCATCGTCGCCCTGGTCTGCTTCGTCTTTCTCCTGCACCTGCGCAGCGCCCTGGTGGCCATTCTGATGCTTCCGGTCGGGGTGCTGATCTCCTTCATCGCCATGCGCCTGCTGGGCATGAATTCCAATCTGATGAGCCTGGGCGGCATCGCCATCGCCATCGGCGCCATGGTCGATGCGGCGATCGTCATGATAGAAAACGCCCACAAGCATCTCGAACGACTGGCACCCGGGCATGGCGCGGGCGAGCGCGTCGACGCCATGCTGCTCGCCTGCAAGGAGGTCGGCCCGGCGCTGTTCTTCTCGCTGCTGATCATCACCGTGTCCTTCCTGCCGGTGTTCACCCTCGAGTCGCAGGAGGGCCGGTTGTTCTCGCCGCTGGCCTACACCAAGACCTTCGCCATGGCCGGCGCGGCGCTCTTGTCGGTGACCCTGGTGCCGGTGTTGATGCTGCTGTTCATCCGCGGCAAGATCATGGCGGAGGCAAGAAACCCCCTCAATCGTTTGCTGATCTGGATCTATCGGCCGATCATCACGGCGGTGATGCGCGGCAAGGTATTCACCGTCCTCTTGGCCCTGCTGGTCCTGGCGCTGTCCTTGTATCCGGCGTCGCGACTGGGGTCGGAGTTCATGCCGACCCTGAACGAGGGCACGCTGTTCTACATGCCGGCTTCCCTGCCCGGCATGTCGATCACCAAGGCGGCGGAGATTCTGCAGACGCAGAACAAGATCATCAAGAGCTTTCCCGAGGTGGCCTCGGTCTATGGCAAGGCCGGACGCGCCAATACCGCGACCGACCCGGCGCCGACCGAGATGTTCGAGACGGTGATCAACCTGAGACCAGAAGCCGAATGGCGGCCGGGTATGAACACCGACAAGCTGATCGCAGAACTGGACAAGGCGCTGCAGTTCCCGGGCATATCCAACGCCTGGACCATGCCGATCAAGGCGCGCATCGACATGCTGTCGACCGGCATCCGCACGCCGATCGGGATCAAGGTGTTCGGCAAGGACCTCGATGAAATGGAGAGGCTGGCCAAACAGATCGAGGCCGTGGTGAAGACGGTCCCGGGAACCAGCAGCGCCTTCGCCGAGCGCATCACCGGCGGCTACTACCTGAACATCGAGCCCGACCGCAAGCAGCTCGCCCGCTACGGCCTGTCGGTTGGCGAACTGCAGGACGTGATCGGCACCGCCCTCGGCGGCGAAATGGTGACGACGACGGTCGAAGGGCGAGAGCGCTTCGGCGTCACCGTCCGCTACCCGCGCGAACTGCGCGCCAGCCCGCAGCAGATCGCCAGCCAGATCCTGGTGCCGATCGGCGGCGAGATGGGCCAGGCGCCGGCGATGATTCCCCTCGGCCAAGTGGCCAAGGTCGAGATCGCCAAGGGCGCACCCGGCATCCGCACCGAGAACGCCTTGCTCTCCGCCTACATCTACGTGGACATCCGCGAGCGCGACATCGGCGGCTACGTCGCCGACGCCAAGCAGGCGGTCGCCGCACAGATCAAGTTTCCGCCCGGCTACTACATCACCTGGAGCGGCCAGTTCGAATACATGGAGCGGGCCATCGAGAAGATGAAGCTGGTCGTGCCGGTGACCCTGCTGATCATCTTCCTGTTGCTCTATCTCAACTTCCGCCGCCTGACCGAAACCCTGATCGTGATGCTGTCGGTGCCCTTCGCCCTGGTCGGCGGCGTCTGGCTGATGTGGGCGCTCGGCTACAACCTGTCGGTGGCGGTGGCGGTCGGCTTCATCGCCCTGGCGGGCGTCGCCGCCGAGACCGGGGTGGTGATGCTGATCTACCTCGACCACGCCTGGGAAGCGAACAAAGCCAAGCGCCGCGCCGAGGGTGGAACGGCCGACCTGCAGGATCTCTACGAGGCGGTGATGGAAGGCGCGGTGGAGAGGGTACGGCCGAAGATGATGACGGTGGTGGCGATCATGGCCGGGCTGCTGCCGATCATGTGGAGCACGGGCACCGGATCCGAGGTCATGAGCCGTATCGCCGCACCGATGGTCGGCGGCATGGTTTCTTCCACCGTACTGACGCTGGTCGTGATCCCGGCCATCTACGCCCTGGTCAAGCAATGGCGGCTGGCGCGCGGCTTGGAGCGATAATGGCTGCTGCTTCCCCGCAGGCAGCCATGAAGATACTGATCGTCGAAGACGAGGCCAAGACCGGTGACTACCTCAAGCAGGGCTTGAGCGAGTCCGGCTTTGTCGTCGATCTGGCGCGCGACGGCGTGGACGGCCTGCACCTGGCGCTCAGCGAAACCTACGATCTGGCCGTGCTCGACGTGATGCTGCCCAGGCTCGACGGCTGGCAATTGCTGGAGGCGATGCGCAAAGCGGGTAAGGACATGCCGGTATTGTTCCTCACCGCCCGCGACCAAGTCAGCGATCGGGTCAAGGGTCTGGAGTTGGGTGCCGACGACTACCTGGTCAAGCCCTTTGCCTTCGCCGAACTGTTGGCGCGGGCGCGCACCCTGCTGCGCCGCGGCAAGGTCAAGGAGGCGGAACTGCTGCGCGTCGCCGACCTCGAGCTCGACCGCTTGCGCCGGCGCGTTTCGCGCGGCGGTCGACGCATCGATCTCACCGCCAAGGAGTTCGCCTTGCTCGAACTGCTGATGCGGCGCCAGGGCGAGGTCTTGCCGCGGTCGCTGATCGCATCCCAGGTCTGGGACATGAATTTCGACAGCGACACCAACGTCATCGAAGTCGCGGTGCGCCGCCTGCGCGCCAAGGTCGATGACGACTTCGAGCCGAAGCTGATTCGCACCGTGCGCGGCATGGGCTACGTCCTCGAAGTGGCGGAGCCCGAATGAGCCGCCGACCTTCGCTGACCCTGCGCTTGGCACTGCTCTTCGCCGCCGTGTCGACCGCGGTCCTGCTCGGCATCGGCGGCGTCATCGGCTATCTGGTCGAGGAACACTTCGAAATGCTCGACCTGGCCGATCTGCACGGCAAGCTGATGCAGATCCAACACATCCTCGCGAAGACCGGCGCGCGCCCCGCCGCGGAGGATCTGCGGCGGCGCCTCAACGACGCCGTGATGGATCACCATGGTCTGGCGGTAGAGGTACTGTCTGACGATGGCGCTACGGTGTTTCGGCTGGGTGAGACCAACTTTCCGCCGCAGCTGCTGCAGCTTCGCAACGAAGATCTCGCCGCAGCGCTGGCGCGACCCTTGACCTGGGAAGACCAGGGACGAGGCTATCGCGGCATCGCCCTCAGCGCCGCGGCCGGACCCGGCCTGCCGCGATACACGATCGCTGTGGCGCTGGATTTGGCGCACCACCAGGAATTCATGGCGGCGTTCCGTCGCATCCTCTGGGCCGCGCTGGCGCTTGGCGCGGCCTCGAGCATCCTGCTCGGCTGGTTCGCCGCGCGCCGCGGTCTGGCACCGATTCGCGACATCGCCAGCGCTGCGCGCGGGATCTCGGCGGAGCGCCTGGACGCGCGCCTGCCGACCGCGGCGGTACCGATCGAGATGCAGGATCTGGTGTTGTCGTTCAACCAGATGCTGGCAGGTCTGGAGGCGTCGTTCAAACGTCTGTCCGAATTCTCTTCGGACATCGCCCACGAACTGCGCACGCCGGTAAGCAACCTGATGACCCAGACCCAGGTCGCCGTTTCGAAGGCCCGCAGCAGCGACGAGTACCGGGAGATTCTCTACTCCAATCTGGAAGAATACGACCGCCTGGCGCGCATGATCGCCGACATGCTGTTCATCGCCAAGGCCGACAACCAGCTGCTGACTACGCGCAGCCAGAGCGTCGATATCGGTGCCGAAGTCGAACGCCTGATCGATTTCTATCAGGCGCTGGCCGATGAGCAGGGCGTGCGCCTGGTTCATAGCGGCAGCGCACGCTTGACCGGCGACCCCCTGATGCTCGGCCGCGCGCTGAGCAATCTGCTGTCCAACGCCATACGCCACACCCCACGCGGCGGTACCGTTGCCGTCACGGTCGCGACCACTGAGCAGAACGAAGCCGACATTTGCGTCGAAAACAGCGGTGAGTCCATCGCGCTCGAGCACCTGCCACGCTTGTTCGATCGCTTCTACCGCGTCGATCCGGCGCGTGCCCGCGCCAGCGAGGGGGCAGGTCTCGGACTGGCCATCGTCAAGTCGATCGTCGAGGCACACGCGGGAAAGCTGGCGGTGCGGTCGAACGCTGGACTGACCGCGTTCGTCATGAGCTTGCCGCTAACGCTGTCGACAAGCGAGAAGCAGCATTGATTTCGCCCGCCGGCCTCGCCAGCGAGGCGCGCCTGCTGCTCGTCGGTCGGGCGCTGCGCGCCTGCGTGGACGGCTATGTCGCGGTGCTATTGCCGGCGTATCTGCTGGCGCTGGGCTTGGGCACCTGGGAGGTGGGCCTGCTCAGCACCGCCACCTTGCTCGGCTCGGCGCTGGCGACGCTGGCGGTGGGCGCCTGGGGCCACCATTTTCGCCATCGTTCCCTGTTGCTGGCGGCGGCCGTGCTGATGGCGGCCACCGGTCTCGCCTTCGCCGGCCTGTCGGGTTTCTGGCCGCTAATGTTGGTGGCGTTTGTCGGCACCCTCAATCCCAGCTCGGGCGACGTCAGCGTATTCCTGCCCCTGGAGCACGCGCGCCTGGCAGATGCGGCCCAGGGTGACGCGCGCATCGCGCTGTTCGCCCGTTATAGTCTGACCGGCGCGCTCTGTGCGGCGCTCGGCGCGCTGGCCGCCGCCGTACCCGATTTATTGATCGGACAGGGCATCGCCCGGATCGCCGCCTTGCGCTCGATGTTCCTGCTCTATGGCGCAATCGGCGTGGCGGTGTGGCTGCTGTACCGGCGGCTGCCCGAACCGGCGCCGCAAGACCTGCCGGCGCCGCCGACACCGCTGGGCGTCTCGCGCGGCATCGTCGTCAAGCTGGCTGCCCTGTTTTCCGTGGACGCATTCGCCGGCGGTTTGATGGTCAATTCGCTGCTCGCGCTGTGGTTATTCCAGCGTTTCGATCTGTCGCTCGCCGCCGCCGGCTCCTTCTTCTTCTGGTCCGGCCTGCTCAACGCCGCGTCGCAACTGGCAGCGCCCTGGGTCGCCAAGCGCATCGGCCTGGTGAACACCATGGTGTTCACCCACCTTCCGGCCAACCTCTGCCTGATCCTGGCAGCGTTCGCGCCGAGCCTGCCCATCGCGCTGGGCTTGCTGCTGACCCGCAGCGCCCTATCGCAGATGGACGTACCGACGCGTTCGGCCTTCGTCATGGCAGTGGTCACAGCACCGGAGCGCGCGGCGGCGGCGAGCTTCACCGCCGTGCCGCGCAGCCTCGCCGCAGCGCTGAGCCCGTCGCTGGGTGGAGCGCTGTTCGCAGCCGGCCTGTTGGCCGCGCCCCTGGTCGCTTGCGGAACATTGAAGATCGTCTACGACCTGGCGCTGTTCGTCGCTTTCCGTCGCCACCGCGATCAGCGAGACTAGGCATAGGTATCGATGCCAGCGCCGACCCCACCCGTCCCGCCGGCTGCTTGCTGATTGTAGATTGAGGCCATCCTCTGGGCAGGGAGTGCAGCCTGTTTGACCGCAGCCGCCTCTTCGCTGCGTCCCCGCTCAACCATCTGCGCCCCAAGCGCGGCAACCCGGTAGTCCTGGGCCGAAGGATCGGCCGGCGCCAGAGCCGCCGCCTGGATGTGCTCGCCCTTGTCGACGGTAGCCCTGGGTGTCTTTTCCGGTGAGGTGTCGATCGTGACCTCGCCTCCCGTGGCGTAGGCCTTGCCATCGGGTCCATAGGTGTAGGTATACGCAGCGCTGCCGATGACCAGGCTGCCGCCGGTTCGCAGATGCGCCAATTCGTGTTGGCGCACTTGCGCGTCGATGCGCTTCAACTGCTCGAGCTGTCGCTGCTGGCCGTCGGAGAACTGCCGCGTTGGCCCAGTCCCCTGCCGCCCATCAGCGTTGGCGAAGGTCGGGCCTTGCAGCGCCGAAACCACTGCCGCCAGCCTTTACGCCGTCGTATTGATTATCGTGCCGGTGACCTGGCCCAGCGTATTGGTCACCGGCGGCGTCGGCTGACTTTGCTGCGCCGGCTGGGGCTTTGCCACCTCGTCGGCCGGTTTCACTGCAGCGGTCTGCGGCGTCTGTTGAATCTGGCTTGCCCGCTGCGCTTGCTGGATCAAGCTTGCCGCCGACCCGATCGAGCCCGTTTCCATGGCGACTCCTTTCCAATGACGGAGCGCCTGCCAACGCTTTGGATGTTCCAGGACGTGCCCGCCAAAGCAGATGTCAGGCGCTCGAGATTAGAGCCGCCTCAGCAGCAAAAGTTGCCAGCGCGGAGCGGGCCGAATCGACTGCAGCGCATCAAATGCGCGCTGGTTGCCTCACTTGCTCGCCTCAGCAGGCTTGCTGTCCTTGGGCTTTTGCACGGCAGGTGGCGGTGCTTGGGTGATTTCGATCTTCGCCCCGGCCCGTAGCTGGTCGACCAGCTGTTTCACGTTTCCCTGCTGCACCTGTTGCTGCAGGTTTGGTTTGACTTGATCGAAGGGAGGCGCCGTCTTCTGCCGCGTATCCTCGAGCAAGATGACGTGATAGCCGAATTGCGACTTGACGGGCGCGTCGGTGAACTTTCCCTTTGCCAGCTTGGCCACGGCCTCGCTGAATTCGGGCACCATGCCGCGAGGATCGAACCAGCCCAGATCACCACCGTTGGCCTTTGAGCCAGGATCTTTCGACTGCTCCTTGGCCAAGGCTTCAAAGGTCTTGGGATTCTTCTTCAGTTTCGCGATGATGTCCTTCGCCTCGGATTCTTTCGCTACCAGGATGTGGCGTGCCTTGTATTCAACGCCGGTCATTTGGCCTTTGATCTTTTCGTATTCCGCTTTCAGCGCGTCTTCGCTGACGGGCGTGTTCTTCAAGTAGTCCTGAATGAAAGCGTTGGCCAACACCGACTGCTGGGTCAAGTCGAGTCGATCCAATACGTCAGGCGTCTTGTCCAAGCCCTTCTTGGCGGCTTCCTTCGCCAGGAGCAACTGCGTCGCCAGTTGGTCGATGATCCGCTGGCGCAACTCCGGACTGTCTGGCTGCCCTTGTGCGGTCTGTTGCTTGACCAACAGCTCGACGCGACTTTCGCTGATGCCCGTGCCATCGACTGTAGCGGCAACGGTAGCCGGCGCTTGGGCCTTGGAGTTACAAGCGATCAATATCAGCGCGCATACTGCACTGATCATGCCAATTCTTGGTTTGCAACGCATCAGTCAAAATCCTTTCAAGGGCAGGCAAAACGATTGCGGAGGGAAGCTACGAATTTTACTCGCTGCACAACGAGCGCAGCACCATCGGATGGCTTGGCGGTCATCCTGGGAACGAAGTCGCGAGCATCGGCGGTGCGAACCCCGACGCTGGAACGGCGTGCCGAGCGCTATGGCACGTTCACCCAGAATCCTGTGTTTGGCGCCAGCACCGCCGTCCCAAAGTCCAAGTACCCGTTCGCGGCGATGAAGGCCGCCAAGCCAGCGCTATTGACCAGGCTTGGAGCCCAAAAATACCATTGCCCTTTCACCGTATCCCAGGCCCACAGGGTCGTGACATTCAAAGGGATCCCGACGATCAACGGCGGCGTCGGCGGTGAAGGGGGAGCATTGCTCGGCGGAATCGACACCACCGTGTCGATAGCCTCGTTGAACTGGGCAGGGGTCGGGCCATCGCCGGTCGCGATCAGACTCCATCCGTGCGGCAGGGCGTGGGTTCCGCCGGCCGTTGCCGGGTTAGCCACCGAAGGCGTAAAACTTCCTGAAACCACAAGGGTTGCGGTGGGCACGTTTGCCGAGAATGCTGCCTTGGAATTCACCCAGAAACCTTCACCCGCGTTGATCGTCGTCAGAAAATCAAAGCCTCTGCTCAAGGCGTAAGCCTGGCCTCTGTCGCCCTGCGCCGGTGTGTAGAAGGCCCATTTCTGAGTTGCCGCGCTCCATTTCCAAACCGAGGTGACCATATTCGAATCGCTGAAGGCCGTGGCCACTGTGATCGGTGTCTCGGCAGGGTTGCCCATCAGATTCCAGCCGTAAGTCAGGTTCATCGTTCCCGGCGCCACCGGCGTCACTGCCGCGGAGGATATCGAGGCAGCACCGTTACCGGCGGCATTGGTCGCCGTGACCGTAAACACGTAGCTGGTTCCGTTGGTCAGACCGGTCACGGTCAGGGGACTCGACGACCCCGAAGCCGTGTTGCCACCGGGCGATGCGCGGACGGTATAGCCGGTGATGGCGCCGCCGCCATCGCTGGCCGGCGCCTGGAAGCTCACCGTCGCTTGGCCATTGCCGGCGATAGCGCTGACCCCTGTTGGAGTGCCGGGTACAGTCGGTACGATGGTCGTGGATCCACCCGGCGCGCTGAATGTCGCGGTTACCGCCTTGGTCGCATCCATCGTTACGCTGCAACTGGCTGCCGAACCGGCGCAAGCACCGCCCCAGCCGATAAAGGTCCCGTTGGACGCGGTGAGAACAACCGTCGAACCGCTCGGGTAGACGGCGGCGCAAGCTGTGCCGCAGTTGATGCCCGTCAGCTGACCAGCGCTGATCGTGCCATTGCCGGTCTTGTAGACGTTCAGCACATATGCGCTATCGGCGAAGGCCGAAGGCACACTGCCGACGGCGAACAGAAAGAGGAAGAAAAGGCGCATCAGGCAAGAAAGGTGCGACGCAATGTTCATGGCTGCTTCCCTTTGATCTAAGACACCGATAGCTACGCTTGCTGCAACAAGCGGTTCGACGAAACCTGACCCAGGACCATCCAAGAAATATATCTTATGTCGTAAGAAACAGTGACATCTGCAGCCGCCGACGCTTCCACTATCGTTGAAATTTGCGATAGATGTCAACTTCGATCATGCACGCTGGCGCTGTCGCGCGCGACAGCCGGATCGCGCCAGGGAGCGCGATCCTGAGCAAATGCGCTGGCCACAGGTGAAATATGACACCTGCCTGAAAGGCGACAAAACGCCAAAGATCGTTCTGCCTGATCGCAAACGATTTTCAACGTATTGATTTGTTGGGGTGACCGATGGGACTCGAACCCACGACGACTGGAATCACAATCCAGGACTCTACCAACTGAGCTACGGCCACCACTGAAACCTTGCTGAAACCTTGCTGAAACCTGGCATGCCCGAGAGGAATCGAACCTCCAACCCCCAGCTTAGAAGGCTGGTGCTCTATCCGGTTGAGCTACGGGCACCTGTCGGTCAACACCACGCTTCCACGCTTCCAAACTTTGCCACGCTTACTGGTCGGGGCGAGAGGATTCGAACCTCCGACATCTTGGTCCCAAACCAAGCGCGCTACCGGGCTGCGCTACGCCCCGAGGGGAGGCATTCTA
>JAHFRE010000059.1 GCA_023258955.1 Sterolibacterium sp. | reverse complement strand
TATCCTCTCGTTACTGGCCGATGGCCAGCGTCTTCAACATCAGGGCCTTGGCCGTGTTCATCATCTCGGCGTTGGTCTGGTAAGCGCGCGACGCGGAAATCATATTGACCATCTCTTCCACCACATTGACGTTGGGCATGGAGACGTAGCCCTGGTCGTTGGCGAAGGGGCTCTTCGGGTCGTACTGCAGGCGCAGCGGCGCGGCGCTCTCCACCACCTGGGTGACGCGCACCCCCTGGCCACCCTCGGTTCCCACCGGCGTCGCGGCGAACACCACCTGCTTGGCGCGATAGGGCTGGCCGTTGGAGCCGACCACGCTGTCAGCGTTGGCCAGATTGCTGGCCACGGCGTTGAGCCGCGCCGCTTGCGCGGTCAGCGCCGAGCCGGCGATGCTGAAAACGTTGAAGACGCCGCTCACGGCTGCACCGCCGCGTTGAGGTCCTTGAACTTGTCGCGCACGAAGGACAACAGGGCCTCCATGTGCAGCGCGTTCTCGGCGAAGGCACCACGCTCGACGTCCATGTTGACCGTGTTGCCGTCGACGCTGGACTGGTAGTCGGTGCGATACTGAAGCGCCGCACCGTAGCGATTGCCGCCGCTGGCCGGCAGATGGCCGGCGGCGGTCTGGGCGAGCGGCAGCTGCGTCGCCGCGCTCCCGCCGAGGGCCGCGTTGAGGCTGGACTTGAAATCGATGTCGCGCGCCTTGAAGTTGGGCGTATCGCCGTTGGCGATGTTGGAGGCCAGCAGCTCCTGCCGGTAGGCGCGCAGGCCCAACGCCGTCTGGCTGACGTTGAGTTCCTGGTCGATCCGACTGGCCATGACGGCTCCTAAAGTTTCACTATCGGCTGTCGTAACGCAGAAACTGTGCCAAGCGACCTCGGACGCCACAAACCCACCGGGGCGTGATCTTGCCCGCGCACGAGGAGCGGACGCCGGCACGGCGATCGCGACCGGGCGGCAAGCGCTGTTCGCAGCAGGCAATATTTGCCGCGCTTGCCAGCACCGGGCGACCATGATTGAATCCGGGCATGTTGCGATCTTGTCTTGCCACCCTCGCTGTCTGCCTCGCCGCCACCAGCGCCCCCGCCGCCGCAGGCCAGGACACAGCGCCGGTGAAGAAGGCGATCGAGGACTTCCTGCGTATCCAGATCAAGGGGCTGCCAGGCCAGGCGACGTTCGAGGTCGGCCCCCTCGACACCGTGAACAAGTTCCCGCCCTGCCCGGCCCTCGAGGTATCGCTGGCCGCCGGCGCGCGCGCCTGGGGCCGCACCAGCGTGGCGGTGCGCTGTCGGACGGAGAACCCGTGGAGCCTCTACGTGCCGGTCCAGGTGCGGGTGATGGGCGAGTACCTGCTCACCGCGCGCGCCCTCGCCCAGGGCCAGGTGGTGGCGGAGGCCGACCTGACGAGAACCCGTGGCGACCTGACCGAGCTGCCGGCCGGCATCCTCACCGAGGCGGGCCAGGCCGTAGGCAGGACGGTGGTCCAGTCGGTGAGCTCGGGGCGACCGCTGCGCTCCGAAATGCTGCGTCAGGTCCTGGTGGTCCTGGCTGGTCAGAGCGTCAAGTTGAGCTCGGCCGGCCCCGGCTTCCAGGTGAGCGGCGCCGAAGCCAAGGCGCTCGCCAACGCCGCGGAGGGCCAGGTGGTGCAGGTGCGTCTGCCGAGCGGCCGCGTCGTCAGCGGTATCGCCCGCGCCGGGGGGGTGGTCGAGGTAACCTATTAATTGGGGGGTATTCCTGGCTCAAGTTTTGCTGGTATAGGTCGTAGTTACGTGTGAGAATGAAGCATTGCAAAGGATCGCATCGTGAAAATCGACAATTCACTCAGTCCCGTCGGCGGTACCCCCGGTCCAAGCAGGAGCAGCGGCAGCAAGCCGGCTGGGGCGAGCGCCAAAGGCGCCGCGGCCGAGGTCGCGCTCTCCCCTCTGTCGGCCCGCCTGCAGGAGATTTCTGCTGATCTGGCCAGCACCCCGGCCAGCGATGCCGGCAGGGTGGCGGAAATCAAACAGGCGATCAGCGAGGGCCGCTACACGGTGAACGCCAACAAGATCGCCGATGGCCTGATCGACTCTGTGCGGCAGATGCTCGCTTCCCAGCGCTAAGCCACCCGACTGTGCCAGCTGCGGCGCAAGATACCCTTCCCCAATTGCTCACCGCCGAACTCGCGCTGTTGCGCGAGTTTGCACTTCTGCTGAAGGCCGAGCAGGAGGCGCTGGTGCGCGGCGAACTGGACCGGCTGATGCCCCTGGCCGAGGAAAAGAGCCGCCAGGCCAGCCTGCTCGCCGAGGCGGCGGAGCGGCGCAACCAGAGCCTGGCGGCGCTTGGACTGGACAGGGACCGGCTGGGCATGGACGCCTGGCTCGCCAGCGGCGCGAAGGCCGCTGGGGCGGGCGAAGACTGGCAGAATCTGCTGCTGCTGGCCGCGACCGCGCGCACCCAGAACGAACTCAACGGCAAGCTGATCCAGACACGCCTGCAGCAGAACCAGCGGGCCCTGACCGCGCTCAACGTCGCCAATAGCCAGACCCAGCTCTACGGCCCCGATGGCCAGGTGAAGTCAGGCGCCAGCGGCAGGAACTTCGGATCCTACTAGGCCGCCCGAAGGGCCGCTAGGTGGTTCCCGGGCCTTTGCCCGCCGTACCGGTCGGCGCTGCCGGTTGCGCTGCCGTTGCCGGTGGCGCTGCGCTACCCTGTTGCGCTGCCGTTCCCTGTTGCGCTGCCGTGGTCGGAGTCGTCGGCACCGCTGCCGCTGCTTCGGCCTTCGGTGCCGAGAACAGGGGCACATCGACCGCGGTATCGGGGACCTTCGATTCTATGGTGATGGCGACCCGCCGGTTGCGCGCGCGCCCTTCGACGCTGGCGTTGTCGGCCATCGGCCGCTGGTCGGCGTAGCCGATCGCGGTGAAGCGCCGCGCACCGACCCCCCTGTCTATCATCAGGCGTACCACGCTGGACGCGCGCACCCCGGAGAGCTCCCAATTGGAGGCAAACTGGGCCGTGGAAATCGGCGTATCGTCGGTGTGACCTTCGACGATGATCGGGAAATCGGTGGGTGCGATCACCTGGGCGACCGCGCTCAAGGCGCGCACCGCCTCCGCCGAGAGGCGGGCGTCGCCAGGTTGGAACAGCAGACTGGCGTTGATGTCGATGGTGATTCCCTGCGCGCCTTCGGTGACGCGCACCTGGCCGCTCGCCACCAGAGGTGCCAGGGCGCTGGCGACATCCTTGGCGATATTCTTCATCTTGTCGCGGTTTTCTCGTTTCTGCTGCTCGGCCTTCTGGTTCGGCGCTGGCGGCCGGATCACCGGCAATTGCAGCACGGCACCGGGAATCGTGCTGACGGTGACGTGGGCGCCGCCGCTGTCGCCGGGGGTCTTGTGGAAGGCCGAGACCAGCGCGTCGGAGAGGATGCGATACTTGCCTTCGTTGACCATCGAGATGGCGTACATGACGACGAAGAAGGCGAACAGCAGGGTGATGAAGTCGGCGTAGGAGACCAACCAGCGCTCGTGGTTCTCGTGCTCTTCCTCGACCTGCTTGCGCGCCATGCTGCGCTCAACCCACGTAGCCGCGCATGCGCGCTTCGATGGTGCGCGGGTTGTCGCCGTTGGCGATGCCGACCAGGCCATCGACGTACATCTCGCGCAACGCCACCAGGCGGTTGATGATGGCGA
Source organism: Sterolibacterium sp. (assembly GCA_023258955.1). GTDB lineage: Bacteria > Pseudomonadota > Gammaproteobacteria > Burkholderiales > Rhodocyclaceae > CAIYYX01. The sequence goes on along the minus strand of JAHFRE010000059.1, from coordinate 14,627 downwards.
TCAGCTTCTTGGCGATGGGCAGATAGACCAGATTGGCCAGGCCCACACCATAGACCGTGGCGACGAAGGCGACCGCGATACCGGCGCCGAGCTTGGTCGGGTCGGCGAGGTTTTCCATGACGTGGATCAGACCGAGGACGGCACCGAGAATGCCGATGGTCGGCGAGTAGCCGCCGGCCGACTCCCAAACCCTGGCGGCGAGCTTGAGCTGCGTCTCCCAAGCACCGATCTCGACGTCGAGCAGTTCGCGCAGGCGCTCCGGTTCAGCGCCGTCGACCAGCAGATGCAGACCCTTCTGGTCGAAGGGATCGGAGAGCCGATCGATCTCGTCTTCGAGCGCCAGCAGGCCCTCCTTGCGCGCCATCTGGCTCCAGTTGGTGATCCTACTGATGCGGAATTCCGGCTCCATCGCCGGCGGCGAGAACACCCAGCCGAGCATCTTGAAGGCGGCGATGAACACCGAGATCTGGCTCTGCAGCATCACCGCGCCGAGCGTGCCGCCGAGGACGATCAGCATCGCCGTTGGCTGTATCAGCGACAGCAGGCTGCCCCCCTCGAGTAGCTGCCCGAAGACGATGGCACCGATGCCGATGAGCAGGCCCGACAGGCTGATGATGTCCATGTCGTCGCGCCGCGCTTAGCCGGACTTCTTCGGCTGCTGGCCGAGGATGCGGCTGCGCAGCCTGGCGATGGCCTGGGTGTGCAACTGGCAGACGCGCGATTCGGACACGCCCAGCACCTCGCCGATTTCGCGCAGATTGAGTTCGTCGTCGTAGTACAGAGACATCATCATCTTCTCCCTTTCCGGCAGTTCCTCGATCGCGCGCACCAGCGTGTTGCGCATGTCCTGGTCGAGCAGCGCGGCCAGCGGATCGGCGCCCGGCCCGGCGAGGTGGCGCTCGAGGAAATCTTCGTCGCCGCGTTCCCCCATGTCCTCCAAGTACACCAGTTGGTGGCCGCGCGCTTCCTGCAGCATCTTCTGATAATCGGCCAGCGCCATGTCCAGCGACGCCGCCAGTTCCGCTTCTGTCGGCGGCCGCCCGTGGCCCTGCTCCAACGCGTGGATCGCCGCCTCGATGCGGCGCATGTCGCGGCGCAGGCCACGCGGCAGCCAGTCGTTCTCGCGCAAGCCGTCGAGCATGGCGCCGCGGATCCGCTGCGCGGCGTAGGTCTCGAACTGCGCACCCAATCCGTCCTCGAAGCGGCTGATGGCGTCGAGCAGACCGAGCATGCCGTTCTGGATGAGATCCTCGACCTCGACGCTGGGCGGCAGTTTCGCCATCAGATGAAAGGCGATGCGCTTGACCAGCGGCGCGTGCTGCGAGACGAACTGATCCTTGTCCAGAACGCCTTGAGCGTTGTACATCGTTGTCAAGAAAGGTTGGGGTGGGAAGGCCGCCGATCGGCCAAACTATACCACCGCGGCGGCAGCCCGGGTAGCGCCTCCCTCTACTCCCGCCATAGTACTAAAGCCAAGGGCTGAGAGCACGAAGCCATTGCCGGGACTATCTTCCGCGACGGGCGGCAGCCGTTCGTGCAGCGCCTCGGCGAGGTTGTCGGTCACCGGTACCAGCGCTGCCCCGAGGTAGTCCAGACGGACGCCGAGATGCTCGCGCGCGACCCGGCGCATGTTCTCGAATATGGCCCGCGCCTCGTCCGCGCTGCGGGCGCGGGTGATGGCGATCTGGAAGCCGTCGCGGCCGCGTTCCTGGGCGATGCGCTTGATCAGCGCGTAGGCCTGGGTGATCGCCGCCCCCTGCGCCGCCAGGACCACGGTCATGTGCCGCGCCGCCAGCGCCAGGGGCGACAGGTGGCCACCGCGGCGCAAGGCGCTGTCGATCAGCACGAAGCCGATGCCGCGCTGCATCTCCTGCAGGCAGTCGAGCAGGTTCAAGCGCGCCGAGGCCGCCAGGCGGCTGGCGTGATCGAGCTCGCGCACCGCGCGCGCCGCCGGCAGGATGCGCAGCAGCGGTGCCGCTTGCAACATCACCTGCCGCAGCGGCCGCTCGCCGCTCAAGACGTGGATCAGGTCGTGACGCGCCGTCAGGCCGAAGGCAGAAATGGCGTTGTTGGGCGCCGCATTCTCGTCGATGATCAGCACGCCCTGGCCGCTGGCGGCCAGCGCCGCGGCGGTCTGCACCAGCAAGGTGGTGCGGCCGCAGGCGCCGCGCCCCGAGGCAAAAGCCACGACCTGCGGCGCCCGCGTGCCGAGCAAGCGGCGCAAGCCGTCGGCCTGATCTCCTGGCCAGGGAGCAACACCGCTCCAGATTTCGCTCATCGCATCGATCGACTTGGCGGGGCGGACTAGGCGTGCGCCTCGCCGCCGACCAGATCGCTCGCCGTCGCCCGGCCGGCGGTGGCCACCAGTCCGGGTTCCTCACGCAGCAGGCGATGCGCGGAATTGTCGGCGGGCAGCTTGAAGGCGCGGTGTAGCAGATAGTTGCGGTTGGGCAGGTGCAGATCCTCGGGCACCCGCTGGCCGTTGGTGACGTAGGCGAGTAGCAGGCCGTGGCGCACCACCGCGTCCACCGCCGGTGCCAGCGAGGCGGCCTCGTCCATCTTGGTCAGGATGCAGCCGGCCAGGTCTTCCCCGGCGTAGGCGCGGATCACGTCGTCTAGCGTATCGCCGCGGCTGGTGGCGTTCAACAGCAACAACCGGCTGACTTCGCCGGCGCGCGTCAGCATCGCCGCCTGCTCCGCCACCATGCGGTCGCGCTGGCTCATACCGACGGTATCGATCAGCACCATGTGCTTGTCGCGCAGATCGGAGAGGGTGTGGCGCAGATCCTCGCCGTCGCGCACCACGTGCACCGGTACGCCGAGGATGCGGCCGTAGATGCGCAACTGCTCGTGGGCACCGATGCGGTAGCCATCGGTGGTGAGCAGCGCCAGCTTGTCGGCGCCGTAGCGCACCACGCAGCGCGCCGCCAGCTTGGCGGTGGTGGTGGTCTTGCCGACACCGGTGGGGCCGACCAGGGCGAACACACCGCCGCGTTCGATGATGTCGTTGTCCCCGCCCAGGGTGCGCAGGCGGCGATTGAGCGCCCCCTTCAGCCACTTGCGCCCCTCCTCCAGACCCAGGTCGGGTGGCATGTCGGCGGCGAGCTTGCGCGCCAATTCGCCCGAAAATCCGGCGTCGAGCATCTCCGCCAGGGCCAGCGCCCGGGTCGGCGCCTGCCGCGACATATCACCCCAGGCGAAGCCGGCGAGCTGCCGCTCGAGCAGGCTCTTGATCGAGGCCATCTCGTCCATCAACTGCGTCACCTGCAGCGGCGCCTGCTCCGGGGCTTTCGGCGCGGCGACGGCGCGCGGTCGATCGGCGACCCGCGCCCGCGGCGCTTCGGCTGGCGCGCTGCGCTCGGGCAGGGGCCGCACCCGCGGCCGCTCGATCGCCCCCAGCTGCGGCGGATTCCAGGCGCTGATCACCGGTTGGGCACGCGCCTTCGCCGACAGGCTGACCGTGTAGTCGCTGTCGGCATCGGCGGCGGGCTCCCTGGCAAAGTCGCGGCTGGCGGCCTTGGCCGGGGCGCTCGGCCGCGGCGGATCGATGGCGCGCGGCGCCGTCTGCCGCGACAGGGCTTCGAGACCGCTCTCCGACATGGCGACCATTTCGACGCCACCTTCGACCGGCTTGTTGGAGACGACGATGGCGTCGGGTCCGAGTTCCTCCTTGACCTTGCGCAGACACTCGCGCGCTGTCTCGGCAAAATAGCGCTTAACGCTCATGTCTTCGCTCCAATGATGGCGGTGACTCTAATCGTGCGTGAATCGGGCACCTCGGCGTTGCTGATGACGCGCAGCTGCGGCACCGCCCGGCGCAGGAAGCGCGACAGCAGCCAGCGCAGATTGCCCGGCACCAGCAGCACCGCCGGCAGTCCCGCCTCTTCCTGCCGGGTGGCCGCAGCAGCCGTCTCGCGCAGCAGGGTGTCGGCCAAACCCGGTTCGATGCCGCTGCCGTCGCCACCGCCATGCACCGCCTGGGCGAGGACCCGCTCCAGCGCCGGATCGATGGCGATGACCTGCAGTTCGGCCTTGCCCGGATAGAGCTGCTGGACGATGGCGCGACCCAGCGCGATGCGCACCTGGGTGCTGAGCTCGAGCGGGTCCTGGGTGCGCGGCGCGTTCTCGGCCAGGGTCTCGATGATGCTGCGCATGTCGCGGATGTTGACGCTCTCCTCGAGCAGGTTCTGCAGCACCCGCTGCACCACCGCCAGCGACAGCTGTTTGGGCACCAGGTCCTCGATCAGCTTCGGTGCGTCCTTGGCGATGTGGTCGAGCAGCGCCTGGGTCTCCTGGCGGCCGAGCAATTCGGCGGCGTGCGACAGGATCAGGTGGTTTAGATGGGTCGCCACCACCGTGCCGGCATCGACCACCGTGTAGCCGAGCGCGTGCGCCTGTTCGCGCAGGGCGCTGTCGATCCAGATCGCCGGCAGACCAAAGGCCGGATCGGTGGTGGCGGTGCCGGCCAGCGGTCCGGCGACCCGCCCCGGGTTGATCGCCAGCTGCATGCCCGGATAGGTCTCGCCGGCGCCGATCTCGACCCCCTTCATGGTGATGCGGTAGCCGTTGGGCTTGAGTTCGAGGTTGTCGCGGATGTGCACCGGTGCGGCGAGGAAGCCCACCTCCTGGGCGAATTTCTTGCGCAGGCCGCGGATGCGCTTCAACAACTCGCCGTCCTGGGCGCGATCGACCAGCGGGATCAAACGATAGCCGACCTCGAGCCCGAGCACGTCGACCGGCGCCACGTCGGTCCAGCTGGCTTCCAGCGCTTCCGCGGGCTGCAGCTCGGCCGGCGACGGCGCCGGCTTCGCCGCCGGCTTGGCCTGCTTCTGCAGGATCCACCAGCCGAGCCAGCCCAGCCCGGCGGACAGGAGCAGGAAGACCAGATTGGGCATGCCGGGAATCAGGCCGAGCACACCGAGGATGACCGCGGTCAGCAGCAGCACCGTCGGGTTGCCGAAGATCTGGCCGACGAACTGCTGGCCGATGTCCTCATCGGTGGCGACGCGGCTCACCACCAGGCCGGCGGCGGTGGAAATGATCAACGCCGGAATCTGCGCCACCAGGCCGTCGCCGATGGTGAGCAGGGTGTAGTTCTTCGCCGCCTGGGCGAACGCCATGTCGTGCTGCAGGATGCCGACCACCAGGCCGCCGATGATGTTGATGAACAGGATCAGGATGCCGGCGACGGCGTCGCCGCGCACGAACTTGCTGGCGCCGTCCATGGAGCCGAAGAAGTCCGCTTCCTGCGCCACGGTCAGTCGCCGCTTGCGCGCCTCGTCTTCGCCGATCAGGCCGGCGTTGAGGTCGGCGTCGATGGCCATCTGCTTGCCCGGCATGGCATCGAGGGTGAAGCGCGCCGAGACCTCGGCGATGCGCCCGGCGCCCTTGGTGATGACGACGAAATTGATGACGACGAGGATGATGAAGACGACCAGGCCGACCGCGTAGTTGCCGCCGACCAGGAAGTGGCCGAAGGCCTCGATCACCTTGCCGGCGGCGTCGGGCCCGGTGTGTCCCTGCAGCAGCACCACCCGCGTCGAGGCGACGTTGAGCGACAGGCGCAGCAGCGTGGTCACCAAGAGCACCGTCGGGAACACCGAGAAGTCGAGCGCCTTCATGGTGTACATCGCGACGAGCAGCACCATGATGGCCAGGGCGATGTTGAAGGTGAAGAACAGGTCGAGCAGGAAGGGCGGCAGCGGCAGCACCATCATCGACAGGATCATGACGATGAGCAGCGGTGCCGCCATCTGCCGCAAGTTGATGCGGCCGAAGAATTGCTGCAGGACCAGGACGCCGTTCATAGGGCGAGCGCCTCTTCAACCGCGACCCCGGGCCCCGGATCCATGCCCGCCGGCACCGGCAGCGCCTGCGGTGGCACCGGTTCGCGCAGCTGGCTGCCACCGGCCATGAACTGGTTCAGCTGGTAGATATAGGCGAGCACCTCGGCCACCGCGGTGTACAGCGCCGCCGGCACCTGCTGGCCGAGGTCGGCGTGACGGTAGAGGGCGCGCGCCAGCGGCGGCGCCTCGAGCAGGGGCACGCCGCTGTCGCTGGCGATTTCGCGTATCTTTTGCGCGACCAGATTCATGCCCTTGGCCACCACCTGCGGCGCGCTCATCCGCTGCGGATCGTACTTCAGCGCCACCGCGTAGTGGTTCGGGTTGGTCACGACCACGTCGGCCTTGGGCACCTCCGCCATCATCCGCTTGCGCGCCAGCTCGCGCTGCGCCGTACGGATGCGCGCCTTCATCTGCGGATCGCCTTCGCTCTCCTTCGATTCCTGGCGCAGTTCTTCCTTGGTCATGCGCATGCGGCTGTAGAACTGCCACAGCTGGAAGGGCACGTCGATGCCGGCGATCACCGCCACGCCCAGCACCAGGGCCAGCGCCGCGAGCAGGAGCAGATGGGCGAAGGAATCGAGGCTGGTCTCCAGCGGTTGCGCCAGCAGCGCGAACAGCGCGCCGGCCTCGTAGGCCACCACCCAGTAGGTGATCAGGCCGGTCAGCGCCGCTTTGAGGATGGCCTTGACCATCTCGCCTATGCCCTGCACCGAAAAGATTCGCCCCAGACCGGCGACCGGATCGAGGCGGGAGAAGTCGAGCGCGAAAGCCTTCGGCGAGAACACGGCGCCACCCATGACAAAGGGGGTCAGCACCGCCGCGGCGAGGCAGATCACGAACACCGGCGCCGCCAGCTCGAAGGCCTGCCAGGCGATCGAGACCAGGGCGCCGGTCATGGCGTGCCCGTCGAAGGCCGCCTCGCGCCCGAAACTCAAGCCGTGGCGCATGATGTCGGCGGCGCGATGCGACAGCCAGCCGCCCATGATCCAGAAACCGCTGACGCTCATGGCGAGCACCATGAAGGCACCCAGTTCGCGCGAACGCGGAACCTGGCCTTCTTCGCGCGCCTGTTCCAGGCGCCGGCTTGAGGCTGGTTCGGTGCGTTCGAGATCGCTATCTTCAGCCACGGACGGTTCCTCGCATGCGGGCAATTATTGCCGCGGCGTGCAAGCCGTCAGTCGGTGAAAAGAACGAGATTACCCGGTCATTTCGCCCAAACAGGTATGGTCAGCCGATCTGCGAAACCTTGAGCAGCCGGGTCAAGTCCTTGATCATGCCCTGCGGGTCGGCGCTTCCTTCGTAGCGCAAGACGAGATTGCCGAGAGGATCGACGAGATAGACGTGCGCGGAGAGCTCGCTCGCCACCGGAAACGCAGCGTACCAGGCCGGATCTGCCGCTCGTGCCACCAGCATTTCCGGATGTTCGGCGAGCAGCGTCGCCTCGGGTACGCCGCTGCCCGCGAGCAGCCAGAGTTGCCCGACCCGGCCCATGTTTTCACCCTGGGTCAAGCGCACCTGGCGCATGACGTAGAGCAGGCGCTGGCAGCGCTGGTCGCACGACGGTGACTGGATCGTGAGCAGCTGCCACTTGCCGCGCAGTGCCTCGCTCGAGAATCGTTGGCCGGCCAGGTCGGTCAGCTGCGCTGCGGGCAGGGCACGCGTTTCCAGCAAGTCACCGTGGTTGACGCCATGATCGGGGCGCCAGCCGAGGTAGACGAGGTAGGCTGCGAGCATGGGCAAGGCGCAGGCAAAGACAAGGCCGAGCACAGCTCGGCGACCGTTACTCGACATGGGGAGACTTCCTGCGAAAATGGTAGTAGCCCCACAACAGGCAGGCGAGGGCTGCAAAAGCGAACCACTGAAAAGCGTAGCCTCGATTCCGGTTTGCGCCATCGTCGGGCGCTGGCCAGTCTCTGATCAATCCGTCGTCTGCATCATCGGATTGCCGTACGATGAGCGGCTGCAAGCGCAGACCGGACCACTGTGCGAAGCGCTCCGCCGTGATGTTCTGCCACACGCTGCCTTCCCGATAGGTGGAACCGAGCTCCTTGAAGCGCGCCGGCAGCTGGACCGTGCCATAAACCTCGACCGGTCCGGCGGGCGTCTTGATCGCGGGCAGCTGGGCCCGGTCCCGTCCGGCGATCAGCCAGCCGCGATTGACCAGCAGGCAGACGTCGCTGCCGTCGAGGCGCAGTGGCATATAGACGAAATAGCCGGCTTGGCCCCGATACACCTGGTTGTCGAGATAGGCCCCGTATTCAGGGAGCCAGCGACCGCGCGCCGACAGCCGATGGTAGTCCAACTCATGCCCACCGATCGTCGCGCTGCCGATGGCAATCGGTGCCAGTTTGGCCAGCCTGGCGTAGTTCTCCGCCCGCGCCTCGCGCTGCTGCGCCCGGTCGAGCTGCCAGCGGCCGAGCGACACGCAAACCAGGACCACGACGATGGCGGCCACGGTCGGCCAGAGCTGCGATAGACTAGACTTTGCCTTGGTCAAGAGAGGGCTTACCCGTGAAGATCATCGTCATCGTCCTGCTGTTGGCCATCGTCGGCAGCCTCGGTTCGGCCCTGTATTTCCTGTTCGCCGACAAATCCGGCGGCCACCGCATGGTCAAGTCGCTCACCGTCCGGGTGGGCCTGTCGCTGGCGCTGTTCCTGCTGCTCTTGCTTGGCTACCGCTACGGCCTGATCGGCAGGCAGCTCTAGCTTCGCCGGTACGCCATCAGATCCAGTACACCACGATGAACAGCAGCAACCAAACGACATCGACGAAGTGCCAGTACCAGGCCACCGCTTCGAAAGCGAAGTGATGATCGGGCTTGAAGTGGCCGCGCAGCACGCGCAGCAAGATGACCGAGAGCATCGTCACACCGATGGTCACGTGCAAGCCGTGAAAGCCCGTCAGCATGTAGAAGGTCGTGCCGTAGATGCCCGTCGTCAGCTTCAGGTTCATCTCGGCGTAGGCGTGGGAATACTCGTGGGCCTGCAGCGAAATGAAGATCAGACCGAGGCCGATGGTCAGGATCAAACCGAGGATAAGCTGGCTGCGCTTGTTCTGCAGCAGTCCCCAGTGCGCCCAGGTCAGGGTGGCGCCGGAGGAGAGCAGCAGCAGGGTGTTGATGGCGGGAATGCCCATCGCCGCCATTGCGCTGAAGTTGCCCTTATAGCCGGGACCGGCGTTTGGCCAGATGGCGGAGAAGTTGGGCCAGAGCAACTGCGAGTCGACGCTGGCAAGGTCGGGAACGGAGAACACGCGGGCGTAGAACAGCGCACCGAAAAAGGCAGCGAAGAACATGACTTCGGAAAAGATGAACCAGCTCATCGCCCAGCGAAACGAGCTATCGACGCGCTTGTTGTACAGTCCGCCCTCTGATTCTTTGATGACGACGCGAAACCAGCCCGCCAGCATGAAGATCAGCACGGCGAATCCGGCCGCGACCAGCGCCGGTCCCAGCGTATAGGCGTTGATCCACAACACCGCCCCCGAGGCCAGCAGCAACAGCGCCAGCGCCCCGATCAAGGGCCAATAGGAGGGGCTGGGCACGTAGTAGTAGCTTTCCCGATTTGTCATTTTGCTGTTCCTCTCAGCTTGGGGCACCGTGGCCCATGACCACCAACCGCGCCACGATCACCAGAACCAGCACCAACAATGCGCCGGCGAACATCCCTGCCACCACGACCTGCGCCGGCTTCAGCCGCAAGCCGCCAACGTTTTGCCGATGCGCGATGCCGGCGAAGGCCCAGAAGATGGTCCTCAGCCCCGCCAACAGCCCGGCCTTTCGCTCTGCGTTGTGCGCCCTCATGATTTGCCTGCGCCATCGCCGCTGTTCGCGACGGCGTTGCCCTCGACCTCGAAGAAGGTATAGGACAGGGTGATGGTGCCCATCTCCTTGGGCAAGGCCGGGTCGACCACAAATACCAACGGCATGCGCTGCACCTGACCGGCGGCGAGGGTCTGCTTGCTGAAGCAGAAACAGCTGATCTTCTTGAAATACTGAGCGGCCTCGGGCGGGCTATAGCTGGGTATGGCCTGCCCGGTCACCGCCTCATTGCGCGTATTGATTATCTCGAACTCGGTCTGCATCAACTCGCCGGGATGCACACCCAGGTGCGTTTGAACGGGGCGAAACTTCCAGGGCAGATGGTGCACGTTGGCATCGAACTCGATATTCACCACGCGCCCGGTGTCGAGCTGCAGGTTGACCGGTTGCCGGTCGACCCCGATCTGATTCAACCCGGTCACGGCACAGAACACCGAATACAGCGGCACCAGCGCGTAGCCGACACCGAACATCAGGGCCGAGAACAACGCCAGCTTGGCGAATGTCCTGCGGTTGGCTGGGCGCAAGGCGATGTTCATTTGACGACAGGCTGAACTTCCCAGGTGTGGTGGGGCGCCGGCGACGGCACCTCCCATTCCAGACCCTCGGCGCCGTCCCAGGGTTTGGCCGCTGCCGGCGCCCCACCCTTGATGCAGACGATCACGATGTAGAGGAAGAGCAGTTGCGACAGACCCAGGCCAAAGGCGCCGATCGACGAGATCATGTTGAAGTCGGCGAACTGTAACGCGTAGTCGGGAATGCGGCGCGGCATGCCGGCCAGGCCGAGGAAGTGCTGGACGAAGAAGGTCACGTTGAAGAAGATCATGGTCAGCCAAAAATGCAGCTTCGCCAGCTTCTCGTCGTACATGTGTCCGGTCCATTTCGGCAGCCAGAAATAGACGGCGGCAAAAGCCGAGAACAGCGCGCCGGCGACCATGGTGTAGTGAAAATGCGCGACCACGTAGTAGGTGCTGTGCATCTGCACGTCGACGGCGGTCATCGCCAGCACCAGGCCGGAGAAGCCGCCCATGACGAACAGGAAGATAAAGCCCAGAGCGAACAGCATCGGCGTCTCGAAGGTCAGTTGCCCGCGCCACATGGTGGCGATCCAGTTGAACACCTTGACCCCGGTCGGCACCGCGATCAGCATGGTCGCGTACATGTAGAAGAGCTGCGCCGTCACCGGCATGCCCGAGGTGAACATGTGGTGGCCCCAGACGAAGAAGCCGAGAATGGCGATCGAACCGGTGGCGTACACCATCGAGGTGTAACCGAACAGCGGCTTGCGCGAAAACGCCGGAACCACCTGGGAGATGATGCCGAAGCCCGGGAGAATGACGATATAGACCTCGGGATGGCCGAAGAACCAGAACACGTGCTGGTAGAGGATCGGATCGCCGCCGCCGGCGGCGCTGAAGAAGCTGGTGCCGAAATGGCGGTCGGTCAGGATCATGGTCACCGCCCCGGCGAATACCGGCATGACGGCGATCACCAGGAAGGCGGTGATCAGCCAAGTCCAGGTGAACATGGGGATCTTCATCATCGTCATGCCGGGCGCGCGCAGGTTGAGAACGGTGGTGATGATGTTGATCGAACCGAGGATGGAGGAGATGCCGAGGATATGCACGGCGAATATCGTCAGGTCCATGCCGATGCCCATCTGCACCGACAACGGCGGATAGAGCGTCCAGCCGACGCCGGCGGCGCCGCCGGGGACGAACAGGGAGGTGATGAGCAGCAGGCTGGCAGGGATGAGCAGCCAGAAGCTCCAGTTGTTGAGGCGGCCGAATGCCATGTCGGAGGCGCCGATCTGCAGCGGAATCATCCAGTTGGCAAAGCCGACGAAGGCCGGCATGATCGCGCCGAAGACCATGATCAGGCCGTGCAGGGTGACGATCTGGTTGAAGCGCTCCGGCTCCAGGAACTGCAGGCCGGGCTGGAACAACTCGGCGCGGATCAGCAGCGCCATGATGCCCCCGAGCATGAACATGACGAAGCTGAACCACAGGTACAGCGTGCCGATATCCTTGTGGTTGGTGGTCGTCAGCCAGCGCCGCCAGCCCGAGGGGCGATGGTCGGAGTGGCCGTTTGCCGTTGCATTCATCGGGTTCCCCTGATTTGCGTTGCTCTGTTGTCGCTCAAGCGCAGCGCCATCAACGACGCACTGCCTTGATCTCGGCGGGCTGCAGGACATCGCCGGTCTTGTTGCTCCAGGCGTTGCGTTCGTAGGTGATCACCGCAGCGATGTCGGTATCCGACAACTGCGCCGCGAACGCCTGCATCGCCGTGCCCGGCCTGCCATTCAGCACCGTCGCGATGTGCGCCGCCTTGGGTCCGGTGGCAACCTTGGAGCCGTCCAGGGCCGGAAACGCCGGAGGAATGCCCTTGCCGGTGGGCTGGTGGCAGGCTGAGCAGTTCTTGCCATAGACAGCCTCGCCGCGCTGCATCAGCTCCGCGAGCTGCCAGACCTTGTCCTTGTCCTCGGCGCCGGCCACCATCTCCTGCTGTTGCTTGGCGATCCAGGCGGCGTACTTTTCCGCCGACACCACCTCCACCACGATCGGCATGTAGCCGTGGCCCTTGCCGCACAATTGCGAACACTGACCGCGGAAGACGCCCTCGCGCTCGGCGCGAAACCAGGTATCGCGAATGAAGCCGGTCACGGCGTCCTGTTGCACCGCCAACGCCGGTACGTACCAGGAGTGGATCACGTCGTTGGAAGTCGTCAGAATGCGAATCTTCTTGTTTACCGGCACCACCAGCGGCCGATCGACCTCGAGCAGGTAGTGCTCGCCCTTGGGCGCCTTGCCGTCGATCTGATCCTGAGGTGTCGCCAGGACGCTCATGAAGCGGATACCCTCGCCTTCGCCCTTCAGGTAGTCGTAGCCCCACTTCCATTGGTAGCCGGTCACCTTGATCGTGATGTCGGCGTTCGACGAATCGCGGATGACCAGCAAGGTCTTGGTGACCGGCCAGGCCATGCCGATCAGAATGACGACGGGGATGGCGGTCCACAGCATCTCGACCCTGGTGTTTTCGTGAAAGCGGGCCGCCGCACCACCTGAGGCCCTGCGATGCTTGATCAGCGAATAGGTCATCACGCCGAACACGAGACAGAAGATGATGGCGCAGATCGCCATCATCCAGAGGTGCAGGTCGTAGACCTCCTGCGCCACCAGCGTCGCCGGCTGCTGAAAATTTACCTCGTAGGCAGCCTCTGCCGCTGTGCTGAGCAGCGTCAATGCCCACAGGGTTGCGAGGCGAGGCACGACGATCGGTTGTGCTTGCTTGGACATTTTGCAGAACCTCGTGTCATCTGTCATCTGCACCGCAAGATCGTCCTGCGCTTCGCTGGCGGAATCCGCACGCTCCGACGCGGAACCCCTCCACCCTCGAAGCGGGCTGGCGATGCTCTACGGAATATCTGCAGGGAGCCATGATTGGCTTTCTTAGTCCCTTCCTTAGGACCTTGCCGCGCGCTTTTCCAGCACCGGTCAGCACACCCGCAGTCCATGGTCGAAGGATGCCGCAGTTGACTGATGCAGTCAACTACTATTTCAGCTGCAAATATTTTTAGCTTCTATTATTTGCACTGCGCATTTTTGGCGCTGCAGCCCGATCGATCGCCGGGCAACGGTGCATTGCGGAGATGCGGGCGCAGACCGTGCGCAGGCAGCCTGCGGCGGAGCTTAGGCCGCCCTGGGCATGAACACCGCGCGCGAGACGCCGCGATGATCGCCGGCGTTGGTGAGCAGTTCCTTCATGTCGAGAATCAGCACGATCTGGCCGTTGGGCAGGGTGGTGACACCGGCAACGCCCTTGGGCCGGAAATCTTCCAGCGACTTGATCACCGCGTCCTCGCGCCCGGCGAAGCTGTCGACAGCCAGGATGAAACTCGATTCGGAAGTCTGCATCAGCACGCCGTACTCGGGCGGGGTGTCCTGGGGCCAGTCGAGCAGATTGGCCAGGGGCAGCATCGGCAGCACTTCGCCGCGCACCACGATGGTGGCGCGACCGCCGATCTCCTGGATGGCGTTGGCGTCGATCGGCAGGATCTCCCGCACCATCGACAGCGGCACGGCAAACGGCTGGTCGCCCAGGCGCACCACCAGCACCGGCAGAATCGCCAGGGTCAGCGGCAGCGAGATGACGAAGCTGGTGCCCTGGCCGGCGACCGACTTGATCTCGATCGAACCGTTCAGCTTCTGGATGTTGGTCTTCACCACGTCCATGCCGACGCCGCGGCCGGATACGTCGGACGCCACGTCCTTGGTGGAGAAGCCGGGCAGCATCACCAGATTGAAGCTCTGCCGCTCGTCCATGGTGTTGGCTTCCTCATCGGTGATGAGGCCCTTCTCCACCGCCTTGGCGCGCAACCGCTCGGCGTTCATGCCGCGCCCGTCGTCGGCCACCAGCAGCACGATGTGGTCGCCCTCCTGGCGCGCCTCGAGGCGCACCTGCGACTTCTCCGGCTTGCCGTGGGCGCGCCGCTCCTCGGGCAGTTCGACCCCGTGATCGACGGCGTTGCGGATCAGGTGGATGATCGGGTCGGAGAGGTCCTCGATCATGGTCTTGTCGATTTCCGTTTCCTCGCCGACCAGCACCAGATCGACCTCCTTGCCCAGGGCGCGCGCCAGGTCGCGGGCGATCCGCGGGTACTTCTGGAACAGCCTACCGATCGGCTGCATCCGCGTCTTCATCACCGCGCTTTGCAAGTCGGAAACGAGCAGGTCGAGCTGGCCCACCACCTGGTCGAGAGCGTGCAGCGTGTCGGTGTCGCTGCGGCCGTTCAAGATGTCGCTGCGCAGCGAGGTCAGGCGGTTCTTGGTCAGCCCGATTTCGCCGGAAAGATTGAGCACCTGGTCGAGGCGTGCGGTGTCGACACGGATCGAGTTGTCGCGCGTCTTCTCGCCTTCGCGGCGGGTGCTCGGCGCCCCCTGATAGCCGGGCTTATCGACGG
>JAHFRE010000248.1 GCA_023258955.1 Sterolibacterium sp. | reverse complement strand
TGGCGCGCTCGGCGGGGATCGAACCCACAACCCCTGGCTTCGGAGGCCAGTACTCTATCCATTGAGCTACGAGCGCGAGGGCCGTCAGCATAGCCGTTTTGCCCGGCGCCGTCCATGTGCAGCGGGCCGTGGCGCAAACCGATATAATCTGGCCGGCTCTGACTCTTCGGGAAGATCACGATGTCTCGCACCACGCTCGCCGCTCTTGTCGCCACGCTCGTCGCCAGCACCGCCCTCGCCATGGGCGGCAAACCGCAGCGCGACGACGCCGCTGTTGCCGCCCGCCTGGCACCGGTGGCCAAGCTGGAGATGGCGCCCGCCGCCGGCAGCGGCCCGAAGGGCGCCAAGAGCGGCGAAGAGATCTACAAGGCCGGTTGCGCCGGTTGCCACGAGAGCGGCGCCGCCGGTGCGCCGAAGGTCGGCGACAAGTCGGCCTGGGCGCCGCGCCTGGGCGTCGGTCTGGACGGCTTGCTGAAGTCCGCACTGGCCGGCAAGAACGCCATGCCGCCCAAGGGCGGCGCCGACGTCACCGACAACGAGCTGGCGCGCACCATCGTCTACATGGCCAACAGGTCGGGCGCCAACTTCAAGGAATCGGCGCTGAAGAAGCAATAGGCGTCCGCCTTCAGGCGTTGCCCAGCAGCGCCTTGAATTGCGCCAGCTTGGCGCGTCCGGCGCTCTTGTCCTGGGGCGCACCGTCCTTGCCGCCGCTGATCTTCAAGCCCTCGCCCATCTCGGCGACGAAGCGCGAGGGCTCGCAGTCCCGCCACTCCTTGCCCTGTTGCCGGCGCAGGCACCAGGACAGGTGCAGCGAGAGGCGGGCGCGGGTGATGCCGACGTACATCAGGCGCCGCTCTTCCTCGATGTTGCCGGCGTCGATCGAGGCCCGATGCGGCAGGCTGCCCTCCTCGACCCCGACCAGGAACACGTGCTTGAACTCCAGCCCCTTGGCGGCGTGCAGGGTTGCCAATTGCACCGCGTCGACCTCTTCTTCGCGCCGCTCGAGCAGGGTGATCAGGGCGATGGTCTGGGTCAGTTCGAGCAGGCTCTTGCCCTCGTCCTCGCCCTTCTTGCTCAGCCAGCCGATCAGGTCGCGCACGTTGCTCCAGCGGCTCTCCGCCTCCCGTGGTTCGCAGGTCTCGAACAGGTATTGCTCGTAGCCGATGGCCGCGACCAGTTCCTCGAGCAGGCGACCGGCCGGCTCGCGCGCCGCGCGCGCCGCCAGGCGGTTGATGAACTCGCCGAACTCGCGCACGCTGGCCAGCTGCTTGGCGGCCAGGTGGCTGTCGGCGCCAGCCTCGAACGCCGCCTCGAACAGGCCGATATTGCGGCTGCCGGCGTAGCGGCCGAGCGCCTCCAGCGTCGTGCCGCCGACGCCGCGCCGCGGCGTGGTGATGGCGCGGATGAAGGCCGGGTCGTCGTCGCCGTTGGCGATCAGGCGCAGGTAGCAGGTGACGTCCTTGATCTCGGCGCGATCGAAATAGGACTGGCCGCCGGAGAGCAGGTAGGGAATGTTGTGGGTGCGCAGCTGCTGCTCGAAGGCGCGCGCCTGGTGGTTGCCGCGATAGAGGATCGCGTAGTCGCGGTGGGCGCCGCGGTGATCGAAGCGGTGCGCCATCAGCTTCATCACCACCAGCTCCGCCTCGTGCTCGCCGTCGCGGCAGACCGCCGCGGCCACCGCATCACCGTGGCCGTGTTCGGACCAGAGGCGCTTCTCGAACAGGCGCGGGTTGTTGGTGATCAGGCGGTTGGCGGCGCCGAGGATGTTGGTGGTCGAGCGATAGTTCTGCTCGAGCTTGATCACCGTCAACTGCGGATACTGGGTGGACAGCGCCTTGAGGTTCTCGACGCTGGCGCCGCGCCAGGCGTAGATCGCCTGGTCGTCGTCGCCGACCGCGGTGAAGGCGGCGCGGCTGCCGGCGAGCAGCTTCAGCAACTGGTACTGGCAGTGGTTGGTGTCCTGGTACTCGTCGACCAGCAGGTAGTGCAAGCGGCCCTGCCAGCGCGCCAAGGCTTCGGCGTCGTTCTGCAAGAGTCGCGTCGGCAGGGCGATCAGGTCGTCGAAGTCCACCGCCTGGTAGGCGCGCAGCGTTTGCTCGTAGGCAGCGTAGGCCTGGGCCGCGGCGAGCTCGAGCGCGTCCTCCGCCTGCTCAGTGGCTTGGGCCGGCGTCGTCAGCGCGTTCTTCCACTGCGAGATGCGGCTCACCAGCAATCGCGTTTGCGCCTTGTCGATCTTGCCCGCGACCTCGGCCAGTATCGCCGCGCTGTCGGAGGCGTCGAGGATGGAGAAGCTGGCCTTGAGGCCGCACAGCTTCGCCTCATGGCGCAGCATGCGCGCACCCAGGGCGTGGAAGGTGCTGGCGGTGAGCCCCTGCAACTTCGCCTCGGGCAGCAGCTTCGCCAGGCGCTCGCGCATCTCGCGCGCCGCCTTGTTGGTGAAGGTGATGGCGGCGATGCGCGCCGCGGCGATGCCGCAGACCTCTACCAGGTAGGCGATCTTGTGGGTGATGACGCGGGTCTTGCCCGAGCCGGCGCCGGCCAGGACCAGCAGCGGCCCGTCGAGATGCAGCACCGCCTCGCGCTGTGCCGGATTGAGCTTGCTCAGCACGGGTTCACCATGGGGCCGGATTATAGGTGAAGCCCCGGCCGCGTCTAAACAAGAGGTGGGGCCACCGCGCGTCTGTCTGACGTCCACGACGTGGCGGACCGGGCGCAACCCGACCGCGGGGGCGCGCTGCAGCTCATTTGGCCGCCGCGGTTTTCGGCGGCGGCGCTTCGACCTGGATCGGCGCCAGGCTCTTGATGTAGACGGCGATCGCGTGCCGGTCGGCGTCGCTGAGCTTGGCGGTTCCCTGCACCACCGCCTTCATGCCCGAACCGACGATGTCCATGTCCGGCGTCATGCCGGTCTTGAGCAGCTGTTCGATGTCGGCGAGCGACCAGGCGCCGATACCGGTCTTGACATCGCTGGTGATGTTCGGCGCGTTCTGTTTGTCGGGACCGTCGATGTTGCCGGAAAACGCCCGGCTGGGGATCAGCGCGCCGAGGAAATTGCGCGGCGTGTGGCACTCCTCGCAATGGGCGACGGCGTGGACCAGATAGTTGCCGCGATTCCAGTCTTCGCCCCGCGCCGGATCCTTGGCCAGCGGCACGCCGGCGAAGAACAGGGCGCGCCAGAAGACCAGCAGCGGCCGCCAGCCGAATGGCGGCTTCGCCTCGTGCGGCTTATTGGCCAGCGCCACCGCCGGCAGGCTCATCAGGTAGGCGTAGAGGTCGGCGACGTCGCGATCGTCGAGCTTGGAGAACGCCGTGAACGGAAACACCGGGAACAGATACTCGCCGTCGTGGCCGATGCCCTGGCGCAGGGCGGCCTTGAATTGCGCCTCGCTCCAGGATCCGATGCCGTAGTGTGGGTCGGGGGTGATGTTGGGTGCGCGGAAGGTGCCGAAGGGGGTGTCGAGCCCGAGGCCGCCCGAGGGCAGCTTGGCTTTGGCCGCGCCCGCGGCGCTGCCGCCGGGTCCGCCGTGGCAGCCCTGGCAGCCCGCTGCGTCGTAAATATAGCGACCCCGCTCCAGCGCAGCGGCGTCGGCGCCGCGCGCCGTTGGCATCGCCATCAGGATGGCGAGCAGCAGCGCCAGGCCGCTTGCTGCGACGCCCACGCGGCGCGCGCTCAAGCCAGCGCGGTGACCGTCGCCTTGAATGCCTTGCCCTCGCTCTGGGCCGCGGTGTAGCCCAGGCCGGCATAGGGATGGGTCGCGTCCCAGGCGAGCGGTGCCCGCTTCGGCTGCGAGCCGGCGACAGGGAAGCGCCACATCAGGGAATCGGCCGCGTGGTGGGCGATCTTCCCGGTCATCTGGTGGTGATCCTGATGGATGTGGCCGTAGAACACCGTCACGTTGTCGTAGGGGGTGAGCAACGCGATCGCCTTGGCGCCGTCCTTGGTCGCCCAGTCCCAGGCGGGGTAGAGGTCGAACAGCGGCCGATGGGCGAACACCACGATCGGTTGCGCCTTGTCGTGCTTCGCCAGATCGGTGCGCAACCACTGCAGCTGCTCTTCGCCGATGGCGCCGTTGGGGTCGGAGACGTTGTCGAGCGCGACGAAATGCACGCCCTTATGATCGAAGCTGTAGTTGCTCGCGCCGAACAGCGATCGGTACAGCTCGCCGCCGTCGAGCCCGGCGTCGTTCTCGCCGGGAATGAAGCGCAGGTCCTTGACCTTGAGCGCGGCGACGATCGCCTTGAATTCCGTCATGCGCTGCCGGCGAACCGCCTCGTCCGGCGCGGCGTGGATCAGGTCGCCGGTGAACATGACGAAATCGGGCGGCGTCTTCAGCGCGTTGACCGCGGCGACAGCCCGCTTCAGGGTGTTCTTCGCCTCGGGATTGGCGGGGCCTTCGAAGCCCCAGTGGCTGTCCGACATTTGCACGAAGAAGAAGTCCTGTCCCGCCGCGGCCAGCGCCTGGCCCCAAACGCCGAGGCTCGAGGCGAAGACGACGCCGCCCAGGCCGGCCAGCTTGAGAAACTCCCTGCGCCCATCGCTTGCACCCATCGCATCACCTCCGCTCGGCGGCACCCAGTGAGATCAATGTAGGTGCGCCAGTCACCGGCGTCAACCATGAGCTCGAAGGGGCTTTGGTGCGCGGCTTGGCACGCCGTCGAGCCGGTGACGTTGAGCAATAGGCATTAAGCATATAAGCACTTTGGCTACGCGGCGCTGTATCATGCACGACCAGCTGACGAAAAGTTGCCCACAAAATCTGTGGACAAGCCTGTGAGCAATTGCGCTCGAACCAGCCTGGGCCAAGGAAGATGTCGGGACGTCAAAAAAGCAGCAGCGCTTCGATCGCCGATGCGAGCATCGCTTGGCGGCAGCAATCCGCACACCATGTCAAGGACGATCTGTATCGTCGCTTGCACGACAGCCTGAGCGAAGCCTTCGCCATGGTCGACATGTCCGGCGCCCTGATCGAATACACGCCCGCATTCCAGGAGCTGCTCGGCTATTCGGAAGACGAGTTGCAACGTTTGACCTACGTCGACCTGACGCCGCAGAAGTGGCACGCCTTCGAGGCCAAGATCGTCGCCGAACAAATCCTGCCGCTGGGGCAGTCGGAGATCTACGAGAAGGAGTACCGGTGCAAGGATGGCAGTGTCATTCCGGTGGAGCTGCGAACCTTTCTCCTGCGCGACGGCGAGGGCCAGCCGGAGGCGATGTGGGCGATCGTGCGCGACATCAGCGAGCGCCGCCGTGTCGAACAGGAACTGATCGCGGCCCGCGCTGTGGCGGAGAAGGCGAACCAGGCCAAGTCGCGCTTTCTCGCCGCCGCCAGCCACGATCTGCGCCAGCCGCTGGCGGCGCTGTCGCTCTACGTGGGCTTGCTGAAGAGCCGCGGCGCGCCGGCCAACGGCGACCTCGCGGGGCGGATCGAAGAGTGCGTGGAGAGCTTGAGCGAGATGCTCACCGACCTGCTCGACGTGAGCAAGCTCGACGCCGGCG
>JAHFRE010000247.1 GCA_023258955.1 Sterolibacterium sp. | reverse complement strand
CGATCGAGCGTGGTCTCGCAACGGTTCTGTATCGCGCTCATCCAGGCGGAGAATTCCATGGGCGCTACTTGCCTTCTGCCGCTTGACCAGCGTCGAGTATCTGCAGCTTCTGCTCGGCGGCGGCCAGCGCTTCCTGGCAGTGCTTGAGCAGCAGCGTGCCGCGCTCGAAAGCAGCCAGCGACTGTTCGAGCGGCAGCTTGCCCGCCTCCATCTCGCGGACGATCAATTCGAGCTCGGCCAGAGCCGCCTCGAAGGATATTGGAACGGAATCGGTACTGCCCATAGCTGCAAAGAAGTTAAAGCCGAGGCCCCTCGATTATACTTGCTGGGTTTGTGCTTTCCGCCATTTTCTTCGGACCTGGGGCATATGAGCGACATTCCCAAAAGCGCCGCCGGCCTGGCGCCCGCCGTTTCGCAGTTTCCAGTGTCATGGTATTTCGACCAGCAGCAGTTTGAACTGGAGAAGCGCCTGCTCTTCGACGGCGGCCCCGGCTACGTCGCGCACGAGCTGATGGTGCCAGCGCTGCACGACTACCGCAGCCTCGAGTGGCGCGACCACGCCAAGCTGCTGGTGCGCCAGGAGGACGGCGTCGATTGCGTCTCCAACGTTTGCCGCCATCGCCAGGCGATCATGCTCCAGGGTTCGGGCAAGCTGCGCAACATCGTCTGTCCGGTGCACCGCTGGAGCTACGACAGCGCTGGCCACCTGCTCGGCGCACCGCACTTCCCGGGCAACCCCTGCCTCGATCTCGACCGGCAACGGCTGGAGAGCTGGAACGGCCTGCTGTTCAGCGGCCCACGCAGCGCCCGCGACGATCTCGCCGGCATGCGCATCGGCGGCCAATTCGACTTCGGCGGTTACCAGCTCGATCGCGTCGAACTGCACCCCTGCAACTACAACTGGAAGACCTTCATCGAAGTCTACCTCGAGGACTACCACGTCGTGCCCTTCCATCCCGGCCTCGGTCAGTTCGTCACCTGCGACGATCTGAGGTGGCAGTTCGGCGAGTGGTATTCGGTGCAGAGCGTCGGCATCACCTCTCTGGCAAGATCGGGATCGGCGCGCTACGCGCGCTGGCAGCAGGCTGTGCTCGAACGCTACCAGGGGGATCGACCGCGGCAGGGAGCGATCTGGCTGACCTATTTTCCCAACGTCATGGTCGAGTGGTACCCACAGGTGTTGGTCGTGTCGACGCTGATCCCGCAGGCGGTGAACAAGACGCTCAATGTGGTCGAGTTCTACTATCCCGAAGAGATCGTGCACCACGAGCGCGAATTCGTCGAATCGGAGCAAGCCGCCTACATGGAGACGGCGATCGAGGACGACGACATCGGCGAACGCATGGATCGCGGCCGACGCGCCCTGCTCGACCAGGGCAAGAGCGAGGTCGGCCCCTACCAGTCGCCGATGGAAGACGGCATGCAGCACTTCCACGAGTTCTATCGCCGCATCGTCGCCCCCCACCTCTAGGGCATGTCCTCGCTCTGGATGATCGCGGCGAGCCTGCTGTTCGCCTGCATGGGCGTCTGCGTCAAGCTCGGCGCCGCGAAATTTCCGGCCGGCGAATTGGTGTTCTATCGCGGCTTGATCGCCTGCCTGCTGCTCGCCATCTACGTGCGCTCAGCGGGCCTGAGCCTCGCCACGGTGCACTGGCGCGCCCACCTCGCGCGCGGCTTCGCCGGCTTCGCCTCGTTGGTGCTGTATTTCTACGCCATCATCGAGGCGCCCCTGGCCACGGCGGTGACGCTCAACTACAGCTCGCCGCTGTTCCTCTCCCTGCTGGTGGCTTTCTGGCTGCGCGAGCCGGTACGGCCGGCAATGTTCCTGACCGTCGCCGCCGGCCTCGTCGGCGTTGCCATGCTGCTACAACCGTCGCTCGATTCGCAGCAAGCGCGCGGCGCCATTGCCGGGCTGGCCTCGGGGGTGATCTCCAGCGTCGCCTACCTCAACGTCCGCCGCCTGGGCGAACTGGGCGAACCGGAGTGGCGAACGGTGTTCTACTTTTCCCTGGTGACCACCTTGGGCGGTCTGCCCTGGGCCCTGGCTAGCCTGCCGCTGCACGGCATCGACGTCGAGGGCGCCTGGTTGCTCGCCGGCGTGGGCAGCTTCGGCGCCGCTGCCCAGTTGTGCATGACCCGGGCCTACAAGGAGGGCAGGACGGTGGTCACCGCCAGCCTCGCCTACAGCACGGTGATCTTCTCCAGCGTCTTCGGCGTCTGGCTCTGGAACGAGCGCCTGCCACCGCTCGCCTGGCTCGGGATCGCGGTGATCGTCGCCAGCGGCGCGCTCACCACGGTCCTGGCGCGCGCCACCCCGCTGGTGCAAGATTGAGTGCCCCCATGGCACAGGACCGAGTGCCCCTATGGCACAGGACCGAGTGCCCCTATGGCACAGGATTGAGTGCCCCTATGGCACAGGATTGAAGTAAAGTATCTACAGCTAACCGGAGAACGAAACATGATCACCATAGACCGCCAGGGCAGGCTGCTTCTGGTCAGCGTTTTCGGCGAATTCACGCTCGCCGATTTCCAGGAATTTGAGGCCCTGGAGATCGCCAGCGCGGGCGACGGCGGCCCGTTGCGGCTGCTCTTCGACCTGCGTCAGATGGCCGATTTCACACTCGACTTGGCGTGGGAGGAGATCAAGTTTTCGCGGCGTCACCCCCGCGATTTCGAGCGCATCGCCGTGCTCACCGACAGCCAGTGGGTGACCTGGAGCGCATGGCTGTCGCAGAGCTTCGTCGCTGCCGACCTGCGCGTGTTCGCCGACGCGCAAGAAGCCCGCGCCTGGCTGGAGGAAGGCGAGTGAGCGCGACCCTGGTCGGCGTCGAGCAATTGGCCGAGCACCTGAACGATGACCTGTGGCGCGTCATCGACTGCCGCCACGATCTGAAGAACCTGGACTACGGGACCCAGGCCTACGCCCGTGGCCACATCCCCGGCGCGGTGCATCTGCATCTCGACCGCGACCTGTCCGGCGCCAAGACCGGCAGCAACGGCCGTCATCCGCTGCCCGAGGCCGCCGCCTTCGCGGCGACTATGTCGCGGGTCGGCGTCGGACCTGCGACCCAGGTCGTCGCCTACGACAACGAAGGCGGCATCTTCGCTGCCCGCCTCTGGTGGCTGCTGCGCTGGTTGGGCCACGAACGCGTCGCCGTGCTCGATGGCGGACTCGCCGCCTGGAAGAGGGCCAAGCTGCCGCTCGAAGAGCGGGCGCCGACGGTCGCGGCGGCACAGTTCAATGCCCGCCCCGGCGACCAGCCAGTGACGGTCGAGGCGGTCTTGGCCACACGCGCCTCCGGTGAGTTGCTGCTACTCGACGCGCGCAACGCCGAGCGCTATCGCGGCGACAACGAAACGCTCGATCCGGTCGCCGGTCACATTCCCGGCGCGGTGAACCGCTTCTACGCCGACAACCTCGACGACGACGGCTGCTTCTTCAAAGAACCGGCGCAACTCGCCACCGACTTCGCAGCCATCCTCGCCGGCCGCGATCCGCACAGCGTCGTGCAGACCTGCGGTTCGGGCGTGACCGCCTGCCACAATCTGCTGGCGATGGAGATCGCCGGCCTCGCCGGTTCGCGACTCTATCCCGGCTCGTGGAGCGAGTGGTGCGCCGATTCGGCGCGGCCGGTCGCCCGCGGCGAAGCCTAGAAGCGCAGGCCGACCGATGCCGACTCCAGCCATTGAAATTCTGCTCGCCAAGCCGCGCGGCTTCTGCGCCGGCGTCGAACGCGCGATCGCGATCGTCGAACGCGCCCTGGCCCGCTACGGCGCACCGATCTATGTGCGCCACGAGGTGGTGCACAACCGCTACGTGGTCGAAGACCTGCGCAAGAAGGGCGCAATCTTCATCGACCACTTGGCCGACGTGCCCGACGGCGCGACGGTGATCTTCAGCGCCCACGGCGTGCCCAAGGCGGTGCGCGCCGAGGCCGAGCAGCGCGGTTTCAGGATCTTCGACGCAACCTGTCCGCTGGTCACCAAAGTGCATTCGGAGGTCGAGAAGATGCACGAACTGGGCTATGAACTGATCATGATCGGACACCGCGGCCACCCGGAGGTCGAGGGCACCACGGGCCAGGTGAAGGGCGGTATGCATCTGGTCGAAAACACAGCCGATGTCGCGCGCCTCCAGGTGCGCGATGGCCAGCGCCTCGCCTACGTGACCCAGACGACGCTGTCGGTCGACGACGCGGCGACGATCATCGAGGCCTTGCGCCAGCGCTTTCCCGGCATCAGCGGTCCGCGCAAGGACGACATCTGCTACGCCACGCAGAATCGGCAAGACGCGGTCAAGGCGCTGGCCGCGCGCTGCGACCTGGTGATCGTGGTCGGCTCGCCCAACAGTTCCAACTCCAACCGCCTGCGCGAGGTGGCGCAAAATCGCGGCATCGCCGCCCACCTCGTCGATAGCGCCGAGCAGATCGATCCGGCCTGGCTCATCGACCGCGCCCGCATCGGCGTCAGCGCCGGCGCCTCTGCCCCCGAGGTGCTGGTCGACGCCGTGATCGCCCGCCTGCGCGAACTCGGCGCGACCCAGGTAACGACGCTCGCCGGCATCGAGGAGAACGTCGTCTTCTCCCTGCCTAGGGAACTGGCTTAAATACGCGACGCCCCGGCGGGGCGAACCGCAATCACCCCCTCTTGCGGAGAGGGGGCTGGGGGGAGAGCTTCTTTACCTTTCGGCCTCCCTGTACCAATAGACCTTGGCGATGGTGCCCATTTCGGCGGCACCGGGCAGGATCTGGCCGCTCTCGGTCACCTGCAGCACGTACAGCTTGTCGCCGAAGACGATGGGCACGGCGTGACCGATGTAGCCCTGCGAGAAGAAGCCGGCGAAGATGTGCGGGTTGGTGGCCAGCATCTTGTACTTGACGCCGTCCAGGGGCGTGCCCGAATAGGCATCCATGCCATAGAGCTGGCCGCGCCCCGACGGCACGCAGGAGTTGATGTTTTCCAGCGGCGCGTAGGTGGAGAAGCGCAGCACGTTGTTCAACACCGTCGGCATGCTCACCACCTTTTCCCCGGCCCCCGGCAGCGAGTAGTACCAGCCCTTGGTGCTCGCGGTGTTGAGGGGCGTGTAGGCCTCGGCGGTGGCGAGGTGGGTGATGTCGACCAGATCGCTGAGGGTAGCGTTCAGTGTGTAGCTCTTGTCGACGCCCACCTTGTCCTTGATCATGAACATCCGGTCGGCCGTGCCGTCGGTCTTGAGCGGATGCTCGCGGTCGCCGCTGCCGACATAGACGGCGTCGAAGGCCACCAATGCACCCGCCTCCATCCCCCGCTGCTTCACCAGGGTGGGCGGGAAGAGGATCTTGCGGTTGGGTGCCGTGTCGGGCAGGGTGTAGGCATCGGAGAGCTGGGCGATCTTGCCGCCGGTCCAGTTTGCGGCCAGGGCATCGTCGATGTCGAAGCGGTAGAGATTGCCCGCCGTGTCGCCGACATAGACGCGATCGAGCAGGTTCTGCGCGTCGAGGTCGGCGTTCACCGCCGTCACGTCGGAGGGGATGCT
>JAHFRE010000058.1 GCA_023258955.1 Sterolibacterium sp. | reverse complement strand
GCGCGGAACTGCTCGAAGCTCTTGCCGGCGCCGGGCAGCGCCATCGTGCTCGGACCGGTCGGCACCGAGACGCAGCCGCCCAGCAGCAGGCTCGACGCAGCGCCGAAGACGATAGCGGGCATTCTCATGATTGCGACTCCTTGATCTATCGGGTACTCACCCGGCAATGGTAGCCCGATGCCGGGTCGGCGCGCCGTCTGGGGCGCGCAGAATGTTGTAAGAATTTATTGGGCCTGTGTCGGTGAGGCGGACCGGGCGCAGCCCGGCCCGGGCGTCGTTTAGAACGAGGAGCACTGGAAGAAGCCGCGATGGCCGAAGCATTCGGTCGTGGCACGACGTGTGCTGTAGCTCTCGATGGTCTTGCTGGTGTTGAGCTTGAGGATGCATTCGCGCCAGGCGTCCTCACCGGGCTTGTAGCCGAGCTTCTCGCAGGCGGGGCCGTAGACCTGGACCATCTGGTCCACCTCGCTCTGCATCTGGGCGGAACGCTGTTCGATGGTGGGCGTGGCGCAGCCGGCGAGCAGGGCGAGAAGCGCTGGCAGGATGAATTTGCTCATGATCGTTCTCCTTGGGATGCATCGTTGCATCATAGCAAAGAAGCCCCAGGGACTTTGCCGCGGTGGTCGCGATCGAGTTGCTGCTCCGCACTCAGCGCCGCGGCGCCGCACCGAGCAAGCGCGACGCGGCCAGGGTGGCCAAGGCCGACAACGCGATGCAGCACCAGATCACCGGCGCGTAGCTGCCGCTGCGGTCGAAGACGGCGCCGGCCATCACCGGTCCGACCAGGTTGCCCAGGGCGGCGCCGGTGTATAGCGTGCCGATGATGCTGGTGACCGCGCGCCCACCGAACAGGTCCATGCAGATCGCCGGCAGCAGCGCGACGATGCCGCCGTAGGACAGACCAAAGCCGAGCGCGAACAGCGCCAAGGCGCTGTAGCCGTCGGCGGCCGCCCACAGCAGGTAGGAGGCGCCCATCGCGGCTTGCATCAACACCAGGGTGAGGCGACGGCCGATGCGGTCGGCCAGGGCGCCGATGGCCAGACGGCCGAGCAGGCTGCCGATGCCGATCAGGCCGACCAGGCCGACCGCGCGCGCCTCGCCCACGCCCAGATCGCGGGCGGCGGCCGAGGCGTGGGCGAAGGGAATGAACATCGTCGGCCCGGCTGCCACCGTCGCCAGATAGAGCCACCAGAAGGCACGGCTGTGCAAGGCCTGGCGCAGGCTCGCGCCTGGCGCGCTGCCGGTCGCCGGGTCAGGGTCTGGCGGCGCGCGCCGGAGCAGCGTCGCTGCACCCAGGCCCAACCCCAGCACGCCCAGCGCCAGCAGGCGCAGCGCCTGGCGCCAGTCCAGCCAGGCGATGGCGCTGGCGGCGATGAGCGGCACCACCAGGGTGCCGGCACCGATGCCGGCGCTGGCGATCCCCGCTGCCAGCCCGCGACGGCGGCCGAACCAGGGCTGGACGCAGGCGATCGAAGGCGAATAGACCAGCGCCATGCCGAGGCCGACGCCGACGCCGTAGCACAGGTAGACCGCCGCCAGCGTTTGCGCCAGGCTGGTGGCGACCAGGCCGGCGGCGATGCACAGCATGCCGGCGCCGCACACCCGGCGCGGACCGAAGCGGTCGGCCAGCATGCCGCCGGCGGCGCCGAGGACGAAGCAGAGCAGGCCGGTGAGGCCGAACACCGCGGCCACATCGGCGCGTTGCGCCGAGAACTGGGCGGCGAAGGACTCGAAGAAGGCGGCGAAGGAATAGGCGACGCCGAAGATGACCGCGAGACAGAAGAAGGCTGCCCAGACGACGACCCAGGCGTAACGTTGCTCCGGCACCGGCATCGTCCGCTAGCTGGGCACGCCGAGCCGCGCTTCGAGCGCTTCGCGCGGCGCGCCGGGGCCGTGGAGCGCCTTTGCGAACGCTTCGAAGCCCTCGACCGGCAGCGGCCGGCTGAAGAAGTAGCCCTGGTAGGCGTGACAACCCGCAGCGGCGAGGAAGTCTCGCTGCAGCGCCGTCTCCACTCCCTCGGCCATCACCCCGAGGCCGAGACTCTGCGCCAGGGAGACGATGGTCCTGGCGATCGCGGCGTCGTTCGGGTCGACCAGGACGTCGCGAACGAAGGACTGATCGATTTTCAACTGGTCGAGCGGCAGGCGCTTCAAGTAGGAAAGCGAGGAATAGCCGGTGCCGAAGTCGTCGAGCGAGAAGCCAACCCCCTTGGCCTTCAGCGCGAACATCTTCTCGATGACCTCGTCGACGCTGGATACCAGCAGGCTCTCGGTCAGTTCCAGCTTCAGCCGCTGCGGATTGGCGCCGCTCGCCGCGAGCGCCAGCAACACCTGATCGACGAAATCGACCTGGCGCATCTGGTGGGCGCTGATGTTCACCGCGATGGTCAGCTGGGCCAACTCGGGCTGGTGCGCCCAGCGCGCCAATTGCCCGCAGGCGCTGTGCAACACCCAGTTGCCCAAGGCAACGATCAGCCCGGATTCCTCCGCCAGCGGGATGAACTGTCCGGGCGCCACCACGCCGCGTTGCGGATGCTGCCAGCGAATCAGCGCTTCGGCCCCCATGACGCGGCCCTGATCGGCGACCTGGGCCTGATAGTGGAGCACGAACTGCTGCGATTCGATCGCCTGACGCAGCGCCGTCTCCATCTCTACCCGCTGCACCACCACGATCTGCATCGCTGGATCGAAGAAGTGCAGGGCGTTGCGCCCCGATTCTTTCGATTTGTACATGGCCAAATCGGCCTGCTGCAACAGCTCGTCGATCGAGGTTTCGTGCCCGGAGAAGAGGGTGGCGCCGATGCTCGCGGTACTGCGGTGAACCATTCGCTCGAGCTCATAGGCTTGATTGAGCGCGGCCAGGATCTTCCTGCCGACGGTCTCGGTCTGGGTGGCCGCCTCCTTGGCCGAATGGCTGGGAACGCCGAGGACGACCACGAATTCGTCGCCGCCCAGGCGCGCCACCGTGTCCCCCTCGCGTACGCAGGCGACGAGGCGCTGCGCCACCTGGCGCAGCAGCTGATCCCCCATGTGGTGACCGACGGTATCGTTCAAGGACTTGAAGTTGTCCAGATCGATGAACAGCACCGCGCCGAAGGTGCGATTGCGGTTGCCGATCGTCATCACCTGGCGCAGTCGATCCAACAGCAGCGTGCGATTGGGCAAACCGGTCAACTGATCGAAGAAGGCCAGTTCCTTGATCTTTTCCTCAGCCTTCTTTTGTTCGGTGATGTCGTAGTGGGCGCCGATGTAGTGGGTCACGGTGCGATCGCGATCCTTGACCGCGGAGATGGTCAGCCACTTCGGGTACACCTGGCCGTCCTTGCGCCGGTCCCAAATTTCTCCCTGCCAGCCGCCGGTGCGATCGATGCTGTCCCACATCTTGCGATAGAAATCCCTGCCGTGACGGTCGGACTTGAGCAGGCGCGGCGTCTGTCCGACAGCCTCGTCGGGTGTGTAGCCGGTGGTCTCGGTGAAAGCGCTATTGACGCGCAGGATGCGGCTATCGCTGTCGGTGACCATCATCGCCTCTTGCGACTCGAAGGCGACCGCAGATATGCGTAGATCCGCCTCGGCGCGCTGGCGCTCGGCCTCTTGCATATCCAGGAGGCGCTCATAGGCGCGCTGCCGCTGTTGATACGAGCGCATGCCCAGGGTGGTCGCGACCACCAGCAGCGCCAGCAGCGTGCCTTGTTCGTAGATGCCCTGCCGCCAGTCGGCGAAGATGCCCGACAGATCGCGGGTGACGGCCAGGGTCAACCCCTTGTCCATCGCCGAGTCGGCTGGCTGGATCTGGCGCAGGGCGATCATCTGTTCCTCCGCCGTCGCGTAGGTCGTTCCCACCGCCACCATTTCCTTCTGGCCACTGTCGCGGAAGCGGGAGAAGAAGGTGCCGGGCTTGGCCAGATCGCTACCCTCGATGCCGGGGCGCGGCGGGATGATCAAAAACAGCTTGCCATCGCCGTGGGTCAGACCGGTCGACATATCGGGCGCGTAGCGCACCGAATCGAGGAGGATGGAAAAATATTTGGGATCGAGGCTGGCGAGTATGATGCCGTCGAACTTGCCGCGATCGCCGAGCAGCACCTTGGCCATGTTGATCACGTATTCGCCGGTGGCGGCGAGAAACGGCGGCGCCACGTAGAGGACGGCCGGATCGCCACCCTGACGGGCGATCTGAAAGTACTCGCGGTTGCTGAAGTTCTGCCCGACGAACTGGTCCGGGCTGCGGGCGAGCAAAGTGCCCTGCGCATCGAAGAGGGTGATGGCGCGAATTCCGGGCATGGCTTCGCGCATCGCTTCCAGGCGACCGTTGACCAGCGCCTTGGCGTCCTTCTGGGCGCGCAGAAAGGCGAGGTCGCGGCGAATCGAATCGAGCGCGCGGTTGGTCGACACCAGTTGTCGGCTCAGGTTTTCGTCGATGACCTTGGCCTGCGAGGCGAGTCGGTCGCGTTCGCTGGCCTCGATGGCGAGGCGTTCCGCATAGAGGTTCCAGCCGATGACGCCGGCGACGGTCAGCAAGGCCGTGGCGAGAAACAGCCATTGCACGCGAGGAGAACTGGCGTTCAGTCGCTTCTGTGCGCTCATCGCATCTATTGTCTCACGAGCCAAGTCCCTATGTCTGAAGCAATATGTCCTAGAATCCCCGTCTGGGGCCAATTCGCCGAGGGGATGTTCATGGCGGTCTATATCGTGTCGCTGATCGATGTCGTCGATGCGGAAGGCATGCGGCGCTACCAACAGAGCTATCCGGCGCTGGTCGAGGCCTTCGGCGGTGCCTACCTTGCCCGCGGCGGCAAGGTCGAAGCGCTGGAAGGCCGCTGGGAACACGATCGCATGGTGGTAATGCAATTCCCCGACCGCGAGGCGGCACTGGCCTGGTACGGCTCTCCCGAGTATCGGCCCTTCATCGCGGCGCGGCAGCGCTACGGCCGAGCGACGCTGCTCCTGGTCGACGGGGTCGGCGCCGACGCGGTCGCTACGCCGGAGCGATCATGATCGCTCGACCGACGCTGCGCTAGGACCAGCCCAGTTCCGCGCGCACGATCGCGGCGCCGGCTGCCAGCGCCTGCAGTTTGCCGCGGGCGACGGCGCGCGGCAGCGGCACCATGCCGCAATTGGTGCAGCCGATCAGGCGCTGCGGCTGCACCCATTGCAGAGCCTTGCGCAGGGTCGCTGCGACCTCTTCGGGGCTCTCGACGCGATTGGTGGCCACGTCGATGGCGCCCACCATGACCTCCTTGCCGTCGAGCAGGCCGATCAACTCCATCGGCACGCGCGAGTTCTGACATTCCAGGCTGACCTGGTCGATGCGGCTGGCGGCGAGCAGCGGGAAGGTCTGCTCGTACTGCCGCCATTCGGCGCCCAGTCCCTGCTTCCACTGGATGTTGGCCTCGATGCCGTAGCCGTAGCAGATGTGCACCGCGGTCTTGCAGGGCAGATCGAGCGCCGCGCGTTCGAGCGTGCCCACACCCCAGTCGCGCACCTCGTCGAAGAAGACGTTGAACGCCGGTTCGTCGAACTGGACGATGTCCACACCAGCGGCGGCCAGCTCCGTCGCCTCCTGGTTGAGAATCTCGGCGAAGGCCCAGGCGAGCTTGGCGCGGCTGCCGTAGTGACCATCGTAGAGCGTGTCGATCATGGTCATCGGGCCGGGCAGGGTGAATTTGATCGGCCCGCCGGTCAGCAGGCGCAGGCGTCGCGCGTCCTCGACGAACACCGAGCGTGGCCGCGACACCGGGCCGACCACGACCGGCACCTCGGCGTCGTAGCGGTCGCGGATGCGCACCGTCTTGCGCTGCAGAAAGTCGACGCCCGCCAGCTGTTCGATGAAGGTGGTCACGAAGTGCTGCCGCGTCTGCTCGCCGTCGCCGATGATGCCGATGCCGGCGCGCAACTGGTCGTCGACGGCCAGGCGCATCGCATCGGCCTTGGCCTGCTGCAGCGCCTCGCCGGTGAGTTGCCAGGGGGCCCAGAGCTTTTCCGGTTGGGCGAGCCAGGCCGGCTTGGGCAGGCTGCCGGCGATGGCGGTGGTTATCGGTTGGGTCATGCCGGCCATTCTACCCAATGTTGCGCAGGCCGATGCGGCGACGCTAGAAGAAGCGGCCGCGCCAGGCGAGCACCAGCAGCGTCGTGCTGTAGTTCATCCCGGCGTAGGCCAGGGAGCGGGAGCGGGTCGCGCGCAGATCCCAGGTGCCGTAGCCGGGGAAGGGCAGGCTGGTGCCCACTTCGGCCAAGGTGGTGCAGGCGTGGATGCGATAGGCGTAGCGGCTCTCGCCGAAGGCGGGATCGTCGGCGCTGGCTTTGACGTTGCGATAGTAGGTCGTGTATTCCTGACCGCCGAATACCTGATCGCCCCAGCTGCGCGACAGCCGCGCGTAGAGGCTGTTGTCGATGCCGTAGCGGTAATCGACGGCGGCCCACAATTGGCCCTCGGTCCTGTCGAAGACGCTGCCGTGGTCCGGCAACTCGCGCCGGATGGCGACGCCGCCCGTGCCTGCGATCCGATCCGTGTAGCGCTTGCCCAGGGTCAGGCCCAGGGTTGCGTCGGTCGCGTCGCGAATGGCGCTGCTGGCGTGCTGGTAACGCTCCAGGCCGAGCGACAATTCGTACCAGGGCTGGGTATAGCCGACCGTCGGCTGTACCCGGTACTTGACCCTGGCCTTGAGACCGACCTCGTTCAGACCGGAATAGGCCGAATGGGTGAGCAGGCTCGCCGCGCCTTGAAATTCGATGCCGCTGTTCGGGTCGATCAGGGTCGTGGTGTACGCGCTGAGGTTGGCACCGCGAACGTCCTCGGCGGCCACGCCTTTGCCGTTTTGGGCGCGGTCCGGGTTGCTCGCGTGGCCAGCGAACACTTCAGCATCGACTTGCGACGAATGCGCTGCCGCCGCTTTGCAGCAGCACCCGCCCAGCACCAGGATGCAGGCCAGACAGCGCATGACGCCTCGCCGCGGGCTGGTCTTGATGGGATCGGCGATTGCGCGCATGCTCTCATCTTACCGAAAAATTGTCAGGAGACAGCGCATGCAAACAGGAAGCGCAACCGCGGCGCAGCGTCGCCGCCTGCTGCGGGCGTTGGCCGGTGGCGCGCTGGGTTGCGTCGTTCCCCCTGCCGCCGCCCAATTGCTGGGCAAGACGCCGCACGAACTGCCGGCGGGGCAATCGATCTACGACCTGCGCGGACAGGTGACAGTGGATGGCGCCGCGGCGACGCCCGAGACCCTGATCTCGGCCAACGCCACCATCGCCACCGGCGCCCGCGCCCAGCTGATCTTCGTCGTCGGCAAGGACGCGTTTCTGCTTCGCGAGAACAGCACGCTGACGCTGGCGGGCAGCAAGGCCGTGGTGCAGACCCTGCGCCTGCTCACCGGTGCCCTGCTGTCGGTGTTCGGCAAGGGCGAGCACCAGCTGGTCGTGCCGACGGCGACCGTCGGCATACGCGGCACCGGCATCTACGCCGAGGCCCAGGCCGAGCTCTGCTACCTTTGCACCTGCTACGGCATCGTCGACATCAACGCCACCGGAACGGCACAGAGCGAGCGGATCGAAGCGAAGCACCACGACGATCCGCGCTATATCGCCAGCACCGGCGATGCGCGCATCAGGTCGGCGCCGATGATCAATCACACCGATGAGGAGCTGCTGTTGATCGAGACCCTGGTGGGGCGAGTTCCGCCCTTCGCCTTGATCGATGATGGCTATGGCAGGTCGCGCCGCTATTGAGCGGCGCAATCGCGCGCTGGCGCCTACCGCGCGCTAGCGTCTACCACGCGCTGGCGCCAGCTACGCGCTGGTGTTGACCTTGGCGCCCTTCTTCACCTGTTCGCTGGACGCTGCCACGGCCTGATAGGCTTGGCTACCGGGACTGGCGTTGTGCGAGCCCAGGTTGAGATCGACATGCTTGGTTTCAACGGGCCTGGGGGCCTCGGGCGTCGGCTGGATGTGCTGCGCCCGGACCGTGGCGGCAGCGCTGCCGGTGACCCGCTCGCCCTTGAGCGGGTTGTCCACCGGCGCGCGGCTTTCGACCGGTTGGGACGGTTTCGGGACGGGCTGGGCCGACTCGGATGCCGGCACGCTGCGCGCCGCCGCGGCCGCGCCGGGCGTTGCCTTGACCGGCACAATGGCGGCGAAGTTCGCTGAAATTTTCATGGTGGGTGTTGGACGAGTGGTGCGCCGTCAAGTCTAATCGCCGCCGCGGTCCTTGTCGACCGGTCAACCCAGGAGCGTCACCCCGGCGGGGCTGACAGCGGCAAGGCGGGCCGAGGCTTCGGCTACAATCGGCCGATGTCGCCGCGCTACGAAGAACTGTTCGCGCTCGCCCGGCCCTATCTGGACACGCGCGAGAACGAGTTGCATACGGTTGTCGCTTGCGCGATGGCGGCGCGTTTGTTGGCGTGTCACCCGGACGCCGACGCGGCCGTCGTCATGCCGGCGGTGATCCTGCACGACGTCGGCTGGAAGATGGTGCCGGAAGAGCTGCAGCTGAGCGCCTTCGGGCCGAAGATGAGCAACCAGGATCTGCGCCGCCTGCACGAGGTCGAAGGCGCCCGGATCGCCGGCGATATCCTCGCGCGCGCGGCCTACGATCCGCTGAAGCGCGAGGCTGTCGTCAGGATCGTCGATGGCCACGACAGTCGTGACGCGGCGCTGTCGCTGGACGACGCCCTGGTCAAGGACGCCGACAAGCTGTGGCGCTTCACGCCGGCGGGTGTCGACGTCGACCACCGGCGCTTCGCTTCGACCAGGGAGGCCCACCTGCTCTGGCTGGAGGGCCAGATCGACACCTGGCTGATCACCGAGACCGCCAGGGCGATCGCGCGCGCGCAGCTGGCCGAGGCGCGACCATGAAACGCCGCGCCGTCATCTTCGATTTCGAGGGCACGCTGGTGGACTTTCAGTGGCGGCTGGCGCCGGCCGAGGCGGAGCTGCGCGCGGCCTTCGCCGCTTTCGGTTTCGACGACGAGGAGTTCGCCCGCGGCAACTATGCCCGGATGTGGAACGCTGCCGTCGACCGACTGGCGCCGCAAGGGGGTATCGCCGAGTTGCGCGCTGCGCTCTTCCCGATCTACGACCGCTGGGACGCCGACGCGCTGACCCGCTGGGCGCCACGTCCGGGTGCGACCGCGTTGCTGGAGCGCCTTGCCGGCGCCGGCGTGCGCGCCGGCATGGTCAGCAATGTCGGCGGCGCTGCGCTGGACGCGGCACTGCAACGCTTCGGACTCGCCCGCTGCCTGTCGCCGGTGTTGAGCCGCGACCAGATCACCCACATGAAGCCGCGTCCCGAAGGCATCTTGCGCGTGATCGAGCATTGGTGTTCGCCGCCCGAACAGGTGCTGTTCGTCGGCGACAGCATGGCCGACGTTCTCGGTGCGCGGGCGGCGGGACTGGCGGTGGCCATCATCCGCGGCGGCGAGTGCGGCGAGGCCGACTTCGCCGCGGCGCCGCCCGACCACTGGGTAAGCGACCTCGCCGAGCTCGGCGAACTGATAGCCTGGGCTTAGGCCGTCACTTGTTCAACTGGCGCATCGCCCGCTCGAGGCCCTCGATGGTCAGCGGGTACATGCGCGCGCCCATGATGTCGCGCAGGATCTGGATCGAGTGGCGGTATTCCCAGAGCCGCTCCGGTTCCGGGTTGAGCCACACCGATTTGGGATACTTCTCGAGCAGACGACCGAGCCACACGGCGCCCGCCTCGTCGTTGTTGTACTCGACGCTGCCGCCCGGTTGCAGCACCTCGTAAGGGCTCATGGTAGCGTCGCCGACCAGGATCAGCTTGTAGTCGTCGCCGTATTTGTGGATCACGTCGGCCAGCGGGAAGCGCTCGGCGTGGCGGCGGCGGTTGTCGCGCCAGACGTAGTCGTAGACGCAGTTGTGGAAATAGAAATACTCGAGGTGCTTGAACTCGGTCTTGGCGGCGGAGAACATCTCTTCGCACAGCTTGATGTGGTCGTCCATCGAGCCGCCGATGTCGAGGAACAGCAGCACCTTGACCTTGTTGTGGCGCTCCGGGCGCATCTTGATGTCCAGCCAGCCGGCGTTGTTGGCCGTGTCGCGGATGGTGCCGTCGAGATCGAGCTCCTCGGCCGCTCCCTCGCGCGCAAAGCGGCGCAGGCGGCGCAGCGCCACCTTGATGTTGCGCGTGCCCAGCTCCACCGAATCGTCGAGGTTCTTGTACTCGCGGTTCTCCCAGACCTTGATCGCGGTGCGGTTGCCCGCCGATTCACCGCCGATGCGATAGCCCTCCGGATGGTAGCCACCGTGGCCGAAGGGCGAGCTGCCGCCGGTGCCGATCCACTTCGAGCCGCCGGCGTGGCGCTCTTTCTGTTCGGCCAGGCGCTTCTTGAACTCCTCCATCAGCTTGTCCCAGCCGAGCTTCTCCAGCTTCGCCTTGTCCTCCGGCGACAGGTGCTTTTTCGCCATCAGCTTCAGCCAGTCCTCGGGGATGTCGGCCTCGAGGCCGGGCAGGGCGGTCACGCCTTTGAAGTAGGCGCCGAAGGCCAGGTCGAACTTGTCGTAGTTCGCTTCGTCCTTGATCAGGCAGGCGCGCGAGAGAACGTAGAAGTCGTCCATGCTGTGCTCGATGACGCCGGCTTGGAGCGCTTCCAGCAGCGCCAGAAACTCCTTGGTCGACACCGGCAGTCGGGCTGCCTTGAGATGGAGGAAGAAGTCGATCAGCACGAGCGGGCTGGCTCAGCGATTGTGCCGCGCCATGAACACCAGGCGTTCGAAAAGATGCACGTCCTGCTCGTTCTTCAGCAGGGCGCCGTGCAAGGGCGGCACCACCACCTTCTTGTCCTGGGAGCGCAGCGCTTCCGGCGGGATGTCCTCGGCCAGCAACAGCTTCAACCAGTCGAGCAGCTCCGAGGTCGATGGCTTCTTCTTCAGGCCGGGCACCTCGCGCAGCTCGAAGAACACCCGCAGCGCTTCCTTCAGCAGCGCGTCCTTGATGCCGGGGAAGTGCACATCGACGATGCGCTGCATCGTTTCCTTGTCGGGAAACTTGATGTAGTGGAAGAAGCAGCGGCGCAGAAAGGCGTCGGGCAGCTCTTTCTCGTTGTTGGAGGTGATGAACACCAGCGGCCGGTGCCGTGCCCTGACCAGCTGCCGCGTCTCGTAGACGTAGAACTCCATGCGGTCGAGTTCGCGCAGCAGGTCGTTGGGGAACTCGATGTCGGCCTTGTCGATCTCGTCGATCAGGATGATGCTGCGCTCTTCGGCGTCGAACGCCTCCCACAGCACGCCCTTGACGATGTAGTTGCCGATGTCGTGCACCCGCCCGTCGCCCAGCTGCGAGTCGCGCAGACGCGACACCGCGTCGTATTCGTAGAGCCCCTGCTGCGCCTTGGTGGTGGACTTGACGTGCCACTGCAAGAGCGGCAGCTGCAACGCCGCCGCCACCTCCTCGGCGAGCATGGTCTTGCCGGTACCCGGTTCGCCCTTGATCAACAGCGGTCGCTCGAGGGCGATGGCGGCGTTGACCGCCAGCATCAGGTCGGGTGTGGCGACGTATTGGTCGCTGCCTTTGAAACGCATGGGCCTATCCTTGGTTGTTCAACCTTGGTTATCAAACAATTGTGGCTTCAATTATATCAGCCGCCGCAGGCTCTCCAGGTAGGCTGCGGCGTCGGGCGGGCGGCTCTCGCGCTGCGCCTGCCACATCGCCTGGCCCAGGCACTCGAGCACCTGGTGCAGGGCCGCGTGGCGATCGCCGTGGCGGACGACGAGAGCGTTGAAGGCGGCGACGATGCCCGGCGGCTGGTCGATCGACAATTGCTCCTCGATCGCCAGGTGCAGAGACAGGTGCAGGAAGGGGTTGGTCTGGCCCTGTTCCGGCGTCCATTCGCGGCTCAGGGCGTCCTCTCCGGCTTCGAGCAGCGCCTGGTATTCGGGGTGCAGGGCGACGATGTCGGCGGCCAGGGTCTCCAGGGGCGATTGCGGCATGCCCGCTCGCCGCTTGTCCCAGGCGGCGATCAGAAAGCGCCGCGCCTGATCGCGGCTAGGGCTGAACATGTTTGGCCTTGTCCGGCCAGGCGCACAGATCGGCGATCGGACAGCTGGCGCAGGCGGGTTTGAGCGCGCGGCAGACGTAGCGGCCGTGCAGGATCAACCAATGGTGGGCGTGGCGGCGGAAGTCTTGCGGAACGGCCTTGGCAAGCCTGTCCTCCACCGCTCTGACGTTCTCGCCCGGGGCCAGCCCGGTGCGGTTGGCGACGCGAAAGACGTGGGTGTCGACGGCGATCACCGGCTCGCCGTAGAGGGTGTTCAAGATCACGTTGGCGGTCTTGCGCCCGACCCCGGGCAACGCCTCCAGTTCCGCGCGCGCGCGCGGCACTTCGCCGCCGTGGCGCTCGAGCAGACCCTTGGCCATCGCCACCAGGTTCTTCGCCTTGTTGCGATACAGGCCGATGGTCTTGATCTTGTCCGCCACGGCTTGTTCGTCCATCGCCGCGAGTCGCTGCGCGGTCGCTGCGACGCGGAACAGACCGGGCGTCGCCAGATTGACGCTCTTGTCGGTGGCCTGGGCCGAGAGGATCACCGCCACCAGCAGCTGGAAGGGCGTCTGGTAGTGGAGTTCGGTGTCCGGCGAAGGATTGGCGGCGGCCAGGCGCTCGAACAGGGCGCGGGTCTTCTGCGGCGTCATGGCTTGGTTGCGCCGCGCGCCCGCGCCAGCGCCGCGGCGACCAGCGCCTTCTTGGCGGCGTCGGCGCTGGTGGCGGCGCTGCTCTCGCGCGCCGCCCGCGCCAGTCGCTCCGCCTTTTCCGTTTCTTCACGCTGCAGCCGGGCGTGGCGCCGCTGCGCCCGCAGCTTCGCCGCGCGCAGATCGACCCGCTGCGCCGCAGTCGCCAGGGCGATGCAGTCGACCGGGCAGGGCGGCAGG
This sequence comes from Sterolibacterium sp., assembly GCA_023258955.1. GTDB lineage: Bacteria > Pseudomonadota > Gammaproteobacteria > Burkholderiales > Rhodocyclaceae > CAIYYX01. The sequence continues at coordinate 5,553 of JAHFRE010000058.1, read as the reverse complement.
CAAAGCCCGCAGCCGGTGCAATAGTCAGCGATGACAGTGTGCATCAGTTGTGCGGCGCCGACGATGGCGTCGAAGGGGCAGGCCTTGATGCACAGGGTGCAGCCGATGCAGCGGCTCTCGTCGATCAGGGCGGCGCGGGCACCGCCGCGCGAGCCGCCGTCACCCCCTTCCTCGGCAAGGGGGCTGGGGGGAAGGGCGTTCATCTGGTCGCCGCGATGCACTCGCGCACGAGTTCGGGACCGCGGAAGATCAGTCCGGTGTAGAGCTGCACCAGCTGCGCCCCGGCGGCGATTTTGGCAGCGGCAGCGGCACCGCTGTCCACGCCGCCGACGGCGATCAGCGGAATCTCGCCGGCCAGCGCGCCGGCCAGCAGGGTGAGCACGGCGGTGGCGCGTTCGAACAGCGGCGCCCCGGACAGCCCCCCCGGCTGCCGGGCTTCGGCCAGCTGCGCCAAGCCGTCGCGGGCGACGGTGGTGTTGGTGGCGATGACGGCGTCGATGCGGTGGCGGCGCAGGGCGTCGGCGATGGCGCCGATGCCCGAAGCGTCCAGATCGGGGGCGATCTTCAGCGCCAGCGGCACGTAGCGGCCGTGGCGCTGCGTGAGCTCAGCCTGGCGCGCTTTGAGCTGGGAGAGCAGGGCCTCGAGCTGGGCGCTGTCCTGCAGCTTGCGCAGGTCGCGGGTGTTGGGCGAGGAGATGTTGACCGTGACGTAGCTGGCATGTGGGAAGACCCTCTCGAGGCAGGCGAGGTAATCCTCGGCGGCGTGGTCGAGCGGCGTGTCGGCGTTCTTGCCGATGTTGATGCCAAGGATGCCGCGGTAGCTGGCGCGCTCGAGGTGGGCCAGCAGCGCGTCGACGCCGCCGTTGTTGAAGCCCATGCGGTTGATCAGCGCCCGCTCACCGATCAGGCGGAACAGCCGCGGCTTGGGGTTGCCCGCCTGCGGCCGCGGCGTCACCGTACCCACCTCGAGGTGGCCGAAGCCGAGGCGACCCAGGCCGTCGATGGCCTCGCCGTTCTTGTCGAGGCCGGCGGCCAGCCCGACGCGGTTGGGAAAGTCGAGGCCCATGACCCGGATCGGCGGCCCGGCGACCGGCGTCGTGCGCGGCAGCAGGCAGGAAAAGCGCGAGAGCCCGGCGATGGTCAGATCGTGCGCGGTCTCGGCGTCGAGACGGAACAGCAAGGGGCGCAGCAGGGCGTAGGGGACCATGGCCGAATTGTACTAGGCCGGGCGCTAAGGGCAGAAATGGGCGGCATTAGGGGCCTTCAAGCGCTTTGCGCGGGGGCGCTGAACTGCGTAGTATTCGACAGGTTGCCAGGGTCAACTCCAGGGGGATCGTCGTATGGGCTCGCATAGCACGATGAAGATATGGTTGCGTCTGGTGTTGGGCATCTCGACCATCCTGGTGCTCGCCTGGGCCGGCATCATCTGGCTGGTGATGGTGCAGCAGGAGGAGATGGGCATACGCCAGGCCCGGGATTTCTCCGGTTCGGTCAATCAGATGACGATCGCGGCGATGACGGCGATGATGATCCAGGGCAACATGGACGATCGCGCCGTCTATCTCGACCAGATCCAGAAGAGCGAGAACATCAATGAGCTACACCTGGTGCGCGGCGAGGGTACCAACAAGCAGTACGGGCCGGGCAAGTCGGCCGACGTCAAGCCCGATAGCGTCGAGCAGCAGGTGCTCGCCAGCGGCAAGCCCTACTACGCGCTGTTATCGACCGCCCAGGGCGAGATGTTGCGGGCGGTGATCCCGACGCTCAACTACAAGAAGTATCTGGGCAAGGACTGCACCAGCTGCCACGAGGGCGGGGAGAACATCGTGCTCGGCGCCGTCAGCATGAACGTATCGCTGGCCGGCATCAACGCCGCGGTGCGCGAAGCGACGCTCAAGGTGCTTAGCGTCGCCGTCGTTCTGCTGTTGATCGTGATCGGCTTCATCTTCTTCGTGGTCAACCGCTCGGTCTCGGTGCCCCTGGCGCACCTGTCGAGCAACCTGTCGCAGATCGCCGCCGGCGAGGGCGATCTGACCCGGCGCCTGACCGTCGAGCGGCACGACGAGATCGGCAAGACCTCGTCCATCTTCAACAGCTTCATGGACAAGCTGCAGTCGGTGGTGCGCGACGTCAAGGAGAGCGCCGAAAAGGTGTCGATCACTGCCCGCCAACTGGCGACCAGCTCGCAGGAGGTGACCGCCAGTTCGGCTAGCCAGAGCATGGCCACGGCCTCGATGGCCGGCGCCATCGAGCAGATCACGGCGAGCATCACCAACGTCGCCGGCAATTCGACCCACGCCTACGAGATGGCGCTGGAGGCGGGCAAGCTGTCCAACGAGGGGGCCGGCGCGGTGCAGGAGGCGGTGGGCGAGATGAGCAAGATCTCGGAGTCGGTCGGCCACTCGACGCAGATGATCCGCGACCTAGACGAGAAGTCGAACCAGATCTCCAACATCGTCAACGTGATCAAGGAGATCGCCGACCAGACCAATCTCCTGGCGCTGAACGCGGCGATCGAGGCGGCGCGCGCCGGCGAGCAGGGACGCGGTTTCGCCGTCGTCGCCGACGAGGTCAGGAAGCTCGCCGAGCGCACCACGGTATCGACCCAGGAAATCGCCAAGATGATCGAGTCGATCCAGTCGAGCACCCAGAGCTCGGTGGCCGGAATGGAACTCTCCAGCACCCAGGTGCAGGAGGGGGTGCAGATGGCGGCGCGCTCCGGTGATTCGATGAGCCGGATCGAGGCCAGCACGCGCAAGGTGCAAGATGCGGTCAACGAGATTTCCTCGGCCCTGCGCGAGCAGAGCGAAGCATCGAACCAGTTGGCGCGCGAAGTCGAGCGCATCGCCGACATGACTGAGAAGAACGGCCTCTCGGCCAAGGAGTCGTCGGAGGCCGCCACCCAGCTCGAAGGCATGGCGGCGACGCTCAAGGCCTCGGTGGACCGCTTCAGGGTGTAGGCGGCAGAGGCATCCAGGCGCCGCCGACCAGACCCTCCAGCGGCCGGAAGTTGGCCTTGTAGGCCATCTTGCGGCTGCCCGCAATCCAATAGCCGAGGTAGAGGTAGGGCAGTTCGAGCTCGCGGCACTGCAGCGCCTGCCAGAGGATGGCGTAGGTGCCGAGGCTGGCACCGGGCAGGGCCGCGTCGTAAAAGGTGTAGACCGAGGACAGCCCGTCGGGCAGCAGGTCGATGATGCTGACCATGACCAACTCGCCGTCGGCGCGAAATTCGATCAAGCGGCTGTCGATGTGGGTCTGCAACAGAAAGTTCGCGTACTGCTCGCGGTTGTCGCGGTCCATGCCGCCGCCGCTGTGCCGCGCCGTCTGATACTGCTGATAGAGCGCGTAGTGTTCCTCGCGAAAGGCCAGCGGCCGCTGCCAGGCGACCAGGCTGCTGTGGCGCTCCCAGGCGCGGCGCTGGCTGCGGCTGGGCTGCAAGCGCTCGACCGCGATGCGCACCGGCACGCACTCGCTGCAGGCGTCGCAGTATGGCCGATAGGTGAACACGCCGCTGCGGCGAAAGCCGGCCCGCACCAGGTCGCCGTAGGCATCGGTGTCTATCAGGTGGCTGGGGGTGGCCACCTGCGAACGCGCCACCCGATTGGGCAGATAGGAGCAGCCGTAGGGCGCGGTGGCGTAGAACTGCAGCAGCTTCAGCGGAAATTCGTTGAGGCGGGTCATGAGGCTTGGACGAACAGATCTTGCATGGCGTTCTCGCGCCAGCGCCCCGGCGCCTGGGCCGCATTGCTCGCGCTGCCCGCGTGTCGCTCGAGCAGCGCCGCGAACTCGCTGCGGGCCAGCTCGCGCGCCCCGAGCGAGCACAGGTGGGACGTGGTCATCTGACAATCTATCACGGCGTAAGCGTGATTTTCAAGATGGCGGCAGAGGTGCGCCAGGGCGATCTTGGAGGCGTCGCGGACAGCGCTCCACATCGACTCGCCGTAGAACACCGCGCCCAGCGCCACGCCGTAGAGTCCACCCACCAGGCGGCCCGCCGACCAGACTTCGACGCTGTGCGCGTAGCCGAGTTGGTGCAGGCGCAGGTAGGCGCGCTGCATCTCGGGGCTGATCCAGGTGCCGCCGGCCCCCTGGCGCGGCGCCGCGCAGGCGGCCACGGCTTGCTCGAAGTCGCTGTCGCAGCGCACTTCGAAGTCGGCGCGGCGCAGCGTCTTGGCCAGCGAGCGCGACAGCTTGAACTCGTCGGGGAACAGCACCAGGCGCGGATCGGGGCTCCACCAGAGGATCGGTTCGCCCTCGGCGTACCAGGGAAAGATGCCGGCGCGATAGGCTTTGATCAGGCGCTCGGGGCGCAAGTCGCCGCCGGCGGCGAGCAGACCGTTGGGCTCGGCGAGGGCCGACTCCAGCGGTGGGAAGCGGGGCTGCGGCGGCAACCAGGGGATCATCGGCAGGGCGAGTGTAGAATCCTGCGCCATGATACAGCGCCGTCTCCTCGCGATCGCCGCGGCGCTCCTGCTCTGCGCCTGCAGCCACGCGCCGCCGGCGCCGCCCGTGGCCGTGGTGCCGCCGCAGCCCAAGCCGCCGTTGAAGATCGCCCTGGCCCTGGGCGGGGGTGCCGCCCGCGGCTTCGCCCACGTCGGCGTGATCAAGGCGCTCGAGGCCCAAGGCATCGTGCCGGAGATCGTCGTCGGCACCAGCGCCGGGGCGGTGGTTGCTGCCCTCTACGCGGCGGGGGCCAGCGGCTTCGACCTGCAAAGGCAGGTCTTGCTGCTGGAGGAGGCGCAATTTTCCGACTGGACCCTGCCCGATCGCGGCGTCTTGAAGGGCGAGGCGCTGCAGGACTTCGTCAATCGCGCATGCGGCGACCGGCCGCTGGAGAAGCTCGGCAAGACGCTGGCGGTGGTGGCCACGGATCTGCAGAGCGGCCGCGCCGTGGTCTTTCGCACCGGCAACACCGGCATGGCGGTGCGCGCTTCGAGCGCCGTCCCCGGTGTCTTTCAACCGGTCGCGATCAAGGGCCGCGACTACGTCGATGGCGCCCTGGTGAGCCCGGTGCCGGTGCGGGTGGCACGCAGCCTCGGCGCCGGTCTGGTGATCGCCGTCGACATTTCGGCGCGGCCCGAGCACGGCAAGATCCAAAGCACCATCGACGTGCTGCTGCAGAGTTTTTCCATCATGAGCCAGGGGATCGCGATGAGCGAACTGGCCGAGGCCGACGTGGTGGTCCGCCCCTACACCCCCGAATTGAGCGCCACCAATTTCCAGGACCGGCACCTGGCGGTGCTGGAAGGGGAACGCGCGGTGGCGGCGATCCTGCCCGAACTCAAGGCCAAGCTGGCCAAGCTGCGCTAGGAGCCGTCGCGCTCGATGCGGCGGGCGCCGGAGAAGCGCTTGGCCCAGTAGCTGGCGCGCATGTCCTCGACCCGCACCTCGCCGCCCGAGGCCGGCGCATGCACGAAGCGGTGCTCGCCCAGGTAGATGCCGACGTGGGAGAAGGCGCGGCGCATGGTGTTGAAGAACACCAGGTCGCCGGGCTGCAGATCGTCCTTGGGCACCTTCTCGCCGCTCTTGGCGATTTCGCGGGCGCTGTGCGGC
>JAHFRE010000246.1 GCA_023258955.1 Sterolibacterium sp. | reverse complement strand
GGTGCGGTCGACCATGTCGCAGACGGCGCTGTGGTAGGCGTCCCACTTGTCGCGGTTGCGCCAGTCCTCGGCGGTGATCTTGAAGCGCTTGAAGTCGATCTTCTCGCGCTCCTTGAAGCGCCGCAACTGCTCCTCCTTGCCGATCTGCAACCAGAACTTGACCACCACCGCGCCGGCGTCGACCAGTTCGTGTTCGAAGTCGTTGATCTCGGAGTAGGCGCGCAACCAGTCGGCTTCGGCGCAAAAGCCCTCGACCCGTTCGACCAGCACCCGCCCGTACCAGGAGCGATCGAAGATGGCGACCCGGCCGGCCTTCGGAATGTGGCGCCAGAAGCGCCACAGATAAGGCTGGGCGCGTTCGTCCTCGCTCGGCGCGGCGATCGGCACGATCTGGTATTGCCGCGCGTCCATCGCGGCGGCGATGCGGCGCACTGCGCCACCCTTGCCCGCGGCGTCGGCGCCCTCGAACACGCAGATCAGCGACGACTTCTGGAAGCGCGGGCTGCGCACCAGCTCGGAGAGCCTGCCCTGCCATTTGGCGAGCTGGCTCTCGTAGTCCTTTTTCGATAGCGACAGATTCAGGTCGAGCTCGGAGAGCAGGTCGCGACCGTCGAGGTTCACCGGCACAGGTGCGGCAACCGGCGGCGTCGGCAGGGAGCCGCCGCCGAGCCGGCTCTTGATCGCGTCGAGCAGGATCTTGCCTGCAGTCAGCGAGCGGTAGCGGTCGTCCTCGCCCTCGACGATGATCCACGGCGCCCACGGCGTATTGGTCAGGCGCAGCACGTGGCCGGCGACGTCCTGCAGCTTGTCGTAGGTCTTGATCCGCTCCCAGTTCCACTTGGTGACGCGCCAGGCGGTGCGCGGATCCTTTTCCAGCGCCTTCAGGCGACGCTTCTGGCCGTCCTTGGTCAGGTGGAACCAGAACTTGAGGATCAGCGCGCCTTCATTCACCAGCATCTGCTCGAAGCGGTTGATCTGGTCGATGCGCGCGTCGACCGCGGCGCGGCTGATGCTGCCGTCGATACGGTCGTGGATCGGGCTCGAGTACCAGGAGCCGGCAAAGATGCCGATCCGGCCCTTGGGCGGCAGCGCCCGCCAGTAGCGCCACATGAAGGGATGGAGCCGCTCTTCGTCGGTCGGCGCCGAAAAGGCCAGGGTCGAGATGTAGCGCGGATCCATCCACTCGTAGAGTACGTTGATCGTCTCGCCCTTGCCGGCGCCGTCCTGGCCGCTGATCAGGACGATGACCGGAATCCTGCCCTGCTCCTTCAGCTCGTACTGTGCGTCGAGCAGCCAGGCGCGCAACTCCGGCACCGCCCGCCGGTAGGTTTCCTTGTCGATGCTGTGCCCGAGCTCTGCCGATTCAAACATGTCTTGGCTCCCCTTTCATCCCTCAGAAATCACCCCACAGGGCCAACGCCGCGGCGACGGCGGCGAGGCCGGCGGTCTCGGTGCGCAACACCCGCGGACCCAGGGTCAGCGACTGGAAGCCGGCGACGCGCGCCATTTCCCGCTCTGCCTCGCTGAAGCCGCCCTCCGGCCCGACCAATAGAGTAAGCGCTATCGGCCGCGGCAGGGCGCCCAGGCGCGCACCCTCGCCCGGCGCCAGCAGCAGGCGCAGCTCGCCCGGGGCAGCCGGCTGCGCCAGGAAACCGGCCAGCGGCAGCAGGGGAGAAAGCGCCGGCACGCGGTTGCGCCCGCACTGCTCGCAGGCGGCGATGGCCACCTGCTGCCAGTGGGCGTGGCGCTTCTCGACGCGCTCGCCGCTCAAGCGCACCACGCTGCGGCTGGCCTCCAAGGGCTGGATCGTCGCCACGCCCAGTTCGACCGCCTTCTGCACCACCCAATCCATCTTGTCGCCGCCGGGCAGGGCCTGGGCCAGCGTCAGCGCCAGCGCCGCCTCGCGTTCGACCGCGCGCCACGCTCCCAGCTCGACCTGCAAGCCCCGACCCTCTTCGCGCAAGCGCCCCGGCCACTCGCCGCCGCTGCCGTCGAACAGCACCACCTCGTCGCCGGCGCGCAGGCGCAGCACGCGCAGCGCGTGGTGCGCCTGCGCCGGCGCCAGGCTGTGGCTGCGGCCGCTGATGGTCTGCCGGCAATGCAGGCGGGGAATCATTGTTTGATTGTATGCCGGACCAGCAGGGCGGCGCCCTCGAGGCAGAGGAAATCGCGGAAGGCGGCGGCCACCGGCGAGAGCTGCTTCTGCGCCAAACGCACCACGTGCCACTGACGCACCACCGGCGTGCCGGCGACGGCAAGGCGCACCAGCAGACCGGAGTCCAGTTCGAGGCCGATCGTGTTCTGCGATAGGAAGCTGATGCCCATGCCCGCCATCACCGCCTGCTTGATGGTCTCGTTGCTGGCCATCTCGAAGCGCTGCGCCGGCGCGATGCCTTGCTCGAGGAAGTAGCGTTCCATGGCGCTGCGCGTGCCGGAGCCGGACTCGCGCACCAGAAAGGTCTCGGCCTCGATGTCGACGGCGGCGAGCCGGCGCCGACGCGCCAGGCGATGCTCGGGGGCGGCGATGATCAGTTGCGGATTGGGCGCGAAGACGTCGGCGGCGGTGGCGAGTTCCTCGGGCGGCCGGCCCATGATGGCCAGGTCGATCTCGTTGTCGGCCAACTGGCGGACGATGGTCTGCCGGTTGTGCACCTCCAACTGCAGGGCGATGCCCGGATGGCGGGCGCGGAACTGCGCCAGCAGACGCGGCGCGAAATACTTGGCGGTGCTGACCACGCCTACCGCCAGGCGGCCGCCGGCCAGGCCGCGCAGCGCCGCCAGCGCCTCTTCCGCCGCCGCCAGCTGGCTGGCGATCAGGCGCGCGTGGCGCGCCAGTTCGGCACCGGCGTCGGTGAGGAAGATCTTCTTGCCGATCTGTTCGGTCAACGGCAGACCGGCCTCCTCTTCCAGCGCGCGCACCTGCATCGACACCGCCGGCTGGGTCAGGTGCAGCTCCGCCGCGGCGCGCGAGAAGGAGCGCTGGCGCGCCACCGCCTCGAATATGCGCAGGCCGCGCAGGGTGACGTTCTTCATAAGATAAGCTTATCATAATTATAAATATTAGTGACTATCGCTTATGCACTAGAAGCTCTAGAGTGCGCCCCATGGAACTGCAAGCCCTGATCTTCGACGTCGATGGCACGCTCGCCGAAACCGAACGCGACGGCCATCGGCCGGCGTTCAACGCCGCTTTCGCCGAACTGGGCCTGCCCTGGCATTGGGACGCGGCGCGCTACGCCGAGCTGCTGCGGGTCGCCGGCGGGCGCGAGCGCATCCGTCACTATGCGCGAGCCAACGACGCGGCGCGCGCCGCACGCGGCGATTTCGACGCCCTGGTGGCGGCGCTGCACGCGGCCAAGACCCGACACTACCTGGAGCGGGTGAGAGACCTGCAACTGCGCCCGGGGGTGGGCGCGCTGCTCAAAGCCGCGCGTGCCGCCGGGTTGCGCCTGGCCATCGCCACGACCACCACCCCGGACAACGTCAGCGCCCTGCTCCGCGCCCAGCTCGGTGCCGAGGCGCCCGGCTGGTTCGAGGTGATCGCCGCCGGCGACACCTTCGGCGCGAAGAAGCCCGCGCCCGACGTCTACCTCCACTGCCTGGCGCGGCTGGCGCTGCCGGCCAGCGCCTGCCTCGCCATCGAGGACAGCGCGATCGGCCTGGCGGCCGCCCGTGCCGCCGGCCTGGCGACGCTGGTCACGCCCAGCGCCTATTGCCTGGCTGAGGACTTCGCCGGTGCGGCGGCGCGGCTGCCCGATCTCGCGGCCTGCCAGCCGCAGGACCTGCAACGCATCCACGCCGAGCATTTCGCCACCGCCAATTAAACAAAGACCAAGGAGAGCCGCATGGACCAGTCGCAACGCTACGCCAATCTCGCCCTCAAGGAGGCCGACCTGATCCGCGCCGGCGGCCACGTGCTCTGCGCCTACGTCATGAAGCCGCGGGCGGGCCACGCCTACCTCGAGACCGCGGCGCACTTCGCCGCCGAGTCGTCGACCGGCACCAACGTCGAGGTGTCGACCACCGACGACTTCACGCGCACGGTCGACGCCCTGGTCTACGAAGTGGACGAGGCGCGCGAGCTGATGAAGATCGCCTATCCGATCAATCTGTTCGACCGCAACATCATCGACGGCCGCGCCATGGTGGCCTCCTTCCTGACGCTGACCATAGGCAACAACCAGGGCATGGCCGACGTCGAATACGCCAAGATGCACGACTTCTACGTGCCGCCCAAGCTGCTGCAACTGTTCGACGGTCCGTCCGCGGGCATCGCCGACCTGTGGCGGGTGCTCGGTCGACCGGTCACCGACGGCGGCCTGGTGGTCGGCACCATCGTCAAGCCCAAGCTCGGTCTGCAGCCCGAGCCCTTCGCCGCGGCGGCCCACGCCTTCTGGCTGGGCGGCGACTTCATCAAGAACGACGAGCCGCAGGGCAACCAGGTGTTCGCTCCTCTGCGTCGCACCATCGCCCTGGTCGCCGACGCCATGCGCCGCGCCCAGGACAGCACCGGTCAGGCCAAGCTCTTCTCCGCCAACATCACCGCCGACGATCCGTTCGAGATGATCGCCCGCGGCGAATACATCCTCGAGACCTTCGCCGAGAACGCCAACCACGTCGCCTTCCTGGTCGACGGCTACGTCGCCGGCCCGAGCGCGGTGACCCTGGCCCGGCGCTACTTTCCGCAGCAGTTCCTGCACTACCACCGCGCCGGCCACGGGGCGGTCACCAGCGCCCAGTCCAAGCGCGGCTACAGCGCCTTCGTGCTGTCGAAGATGGCACGCCTGTCGGGTGCCTCGGGCATACACACCGGCACCATGGGCTACGGCAAGATGGAAGGTGGCAAGGACGATCGCGGCATCGCCTACATGATCGAGCGCGACGCCGCCGACGGCCCCTATTTCCACCAGGAGTGGGCGGGCATGCGCCCAACTACGCCGATCATCTCGGGCGGCATGAACGCGCTGCGCATCCCCGGCTTTTTCAACAACCTGGGCCACGGCAACGTGATCCTCACCGCCGGCGGCGGCGCCTACGGCCACATCGACGGCGCCGCGGCCGGCGCCCGTTCTCTGCGCCAGGCTTACGAGTGCTGGAAGGCCGGCGCCGACCCGCTCGCCCACGCGCGCGACCACCGCGAGTTCGCCCGCGCCTTCGAGTCCTTCCCCGCCGACGCCGACAAGCTGTTCCCCGGCTGGCGCCGCGCCCTCAACCTGGTTTGATGGCGGCAGCGACGACCATGGCCGAACAGCGCATCACCCTGACCCAGTTCATCATCGAGGCGCAGCGCCGCTGCGCCGCCGCGACCGGCGACTTCTCCGGCTTGCTCAACGACATCGCCACCGCCTGCAAGGTGATCGCCAACAGCATCGGTCGCGGCGCGCTCGCCGGCACCTTGGGCGCAGCAGGCGCGCGCAACGTGCAGGAGGAGGAACAGAAGCAGCTCGATCTGATCGCCGACGACGCCATGCGCCTCGGCAACGAGTGGGCCGGCCACCTCGCCGGCATGGCCTCGGAGG
>JAHFRE010000245.1:2958-5532 GCA_023258955.1 Sterolibacterium sp. | reverse complement strand
CCGGCAGCTTTCCCTGCGAGGTGTGGATGGAGCGCAACGGCCGCCGCATCAACGCCAAGAGCATCATGGGGGTGATGATGCTGGCCGCCGGCAAGGGGTCGAAGGTGACGATCGAGACCGAGGGCGAGGGCGCCGAGGAAGCCATGGTCGCCATCCTGGCGCTGATCGACGACAAATTCGGGGAAGGCGAATGACAACCTTCCCCCCAACCCCCTTCCCGCGGAAGGGGGTGACTACGGTTCGTCCCTGCGGGACTCCATGTCTTACGCGGCGCCGGGCTCGGGGCGGCCCTTCGCCCGACGCTCCGTGCCATAGCGTGGAGCCAGCATGAGCTTTACCCTGCACGGCCTCGCCGTCTCTCCGGGCATCGCCATCGGCCAGGTCAGCCTGGTCTCGCACGCGACGCTGGAGGTGGCGCAATACCACGTCTCCGAGCGCGGCATCGAGGCGGAAGTGGCGCGTTTCGATGCGGCGCTGGCGGCGGTGCGTCTCGACCTGGGCGCGCTGAAGCTGGAGGCTGGGGTCTCCCCGGGGGCACCGGCGGAGCTGTCCGCCTTCGTCGACCTGCACGCGATGATCCTCTCCGATCCGCTGCTGACCGAGGTGCCCAAGCGCTTGATCCGCGAGCGGCGCTGCAACGCCGAATGGGCGCTGGTGCAGCAGCTGGGGCAGATCACGGCGCAGTTCGACGAGATCGAGGATGCCTATCTGCGCGAGCGCCAGCACGACATCGTGCAGGTGGTCGAACGGGTGGTCAAGGTGCTGCTCGGCCACCGCCGCCGGATCGGCAAGCGCGGTCGCGAAGAGGACCTGATCATCGTCGCCCACGATCTGTCGCCCGCCGATACCATCCAGTTCAAGCAGCTGAACATCGCCGGCTTCGTCACCGATCTGGGCGGCGCCACCTCGCACACCGCCATCGTCGCGCGCAGCCTCGGCATACCCGCCGTGGTGGGCCTGCAGCACGCCCGCGCACTGGTCGAGGAAGACGAGTTGGTGATCGTCGATGGCGTGCGCGGCGTCATGATCGTCGGTCCCGACGAGCGGGTGCTGGAGGAGTACCGGCTGCGCAAGGCGCAGCTCGAGCTCGAGCGCAGCAAGCTCAAGCGGCTCAAGTCGGCGCGGGCGGTGACCCTCGACGGGCAGGAGATCGAGCTCGCGGTCAACATCGAGATGCCCCAGGACATCGACAAGGTGAAGGAGGTCGACGCCGCCGGCATCGGCCTGTTCCGCACCGAGTTCCTGTTCATGAACCGCGACGACCTGCCCGGCGAGGACGAGCAGTTCGAAGCCTACCGTTCGGTGGTCAAGGCCCTGCCGGGCAAGCCGGTGACCATCCGCAGTCTCGATCTGGGCGCCGACAAGACCGCCCGCTCGCTGCGCGAAGGCGGCCGCGTCGAGCCCAATCCGGCGCTGGGGCGCCGCGCCATCCGCTTCTGCCTGACCGAGCCGCAGATCTTCCTGGCGCAGCTGCGCGCCATCCTGCGCGCCTCGCACTACGGGCGGGTGCGCCTGTTGGTGCCGATGCTGGCGCACGCGCACGAGATCGCCCAGACCCTGGTGCTGCTCGACCAGGCCAAGAGCGAGCTGCGCGATGCGCGGGTGAAGTTCGACGAGCGCATGGAGGTGGGCGGCATGATCGAGATCCCGGCCGCGGCCCTGGCGCTGGGTCCCTTCCTCGACAAGCTGGACTTCCTCTCCATCGGCACCAACGATCTGACCCAATACACGCTGGCCATCGATCGCACCGACGACGCCGTCGCCTATCTCTACGATCCCCTGCATCCGGCGGTGCTGCGCCTGGTCGAGATGACCATCGCCGCCGGACGGCGCGCTGGCATTCCGGTCGCGGTGTGCGGCGAGATGGCCGGCGATCCGGCGCTGACCCGACTGCTGCTGGGGATGGGGCTGCGCCAGTTCTCGATGAACCCGGCGCAGCTGTTCGAGATCAAGCAGCGGGTCATGCAGAGCGACTGCTCGGTGTTGCGCGGGCGGGTGCAGCGGCTGCTGCGCCAGGACGATCCGCTGCGCGTGTTCGAGCAGCTGGCGAAGATGAATGCGGCCTGAAGATGGGGGAGGCATGGCGATAGCGGTAATGGACAAGTTGGCACAGGGCGTCGGTCTGGTCGAGGCGCAGCGTGCCCACTTCGAGGCGCCGCTGGCGCTGCGCAGCGGCGCCGTCATTCCCGCCTACGAGTTGGTGTACGAAACCTACGGCACGCTCAACGCCGCCAAGTCCAACGCCATCCTGGTCTGCCACGCGCTCTCCGGCACCCACCACGTCGCCGGCCACTACGCCGGCGTGGACAAGAGTGCCGGCTGGTGGGACAACATCGTCGGCCCGGGGCGGCCGCTCGACACCGAGCGCTTCTTCATCATCGGCGTGAACAACCTGGGCGGCTGCCACGGTTCGACCGGTCCGGCTTCGCCGAACCCGGCCAGCGGCAAGCCCTGGGGCGCAGATTTTCCGGTGGTGACGGTGGATGACTGGGTGCAGGCCCAGGCGCGGCTCGCCGATCGCCTCGGGATCGACGCCTGGGCGGCGGTGATCGGTGGCAGCCTGGGCGGCATGCA
>JAHFRE010000245.1:0-2858 GCA_023258955.1 Sterolibacterium sp. | reverse complement strand
GGCTACGGCATCGAGATCGACGACAAGAACGTGCTGGCGGCGGTGGCCAGCGGCATCAACGTCATCCAGAGCGACCTCGAGGCGGGACTGTCGGGATTCGAGGACGCCTCCTTCGACCACGTGGTGCTGTCGCAAACCCTGCAAGCGATGCGCCACACCGAGGAGATCGTGTTCGAGATGCTGCGCGTCGGGCGCGAGGCGGTGGTCTCCTTCCCCAACTTCGGCTACTGGAAGCATCGCCTGGACATCCTTGACGGCCACATGCCGGTGTCCGAGCGGCTGCCCTACCAGTGGTACAACACCCCCAACGTGCACCTGTGCACCATCGCCGACTTCGACGAGTTCTGCGCCAAGCGCGACATCGTGGTCAAGGAGCGGCGGGTGTTCGACGAGGGACGCTTGATCACCGAGGAGCACAACTTCCTCGGCAGCCTGGCGGTGTACCGCATCACGCGGCGCTAGATGGGCGCTCCCGAATGGTTGCGGGCGCTGTTTACGCGGCGCATGGCGATCTGCGTGTGCACCGGTTTCTCCTCCGGCCTGCCGCTCTACCTGCTGCTGAACCTGTTGCCCGCCTGGCTGTTCTCCGAAGGCATCAGCCTGCGCGACATCGGCGCCATGGCGCTGATCCAACTGCCCTACACCTGGAAGTTCCTCTGGTCGCCCCTGCTCGATCGCTACGCCCTGCCCGGCCTCGGCCGACGCCGCGGCTGGATGCTCGCCACCCAGGTGGGCGTCGGCTGCGTCATCGTCGGTCTCGGCCAGCTGTCGCCGCGCCTGGACCTGCCTTCGATCATCGTCCTGGCGGCGCTGCTCGCTTTCCTCTCCGCCAGCCAGGACATCGCCATCGACGCCTTCCGCCGCGAGATTCTCGCCGACCACGAACTCGGGCTGGGCAATTCGGTGCACGTCAACGCCTACCGCATCGCCGGTCTGGTGCCGGGTTCGCTGGCGCTGATCCTCGCCGACCGCCTGCCGTGGAGCGAAGTTTTCGTCGTCACCGCCCTGTTCATGCTGCCGGGGATGGCCATGGTGCTCCTGGTGCGCGAGCCGCTGCCCGTCGGCGTCGCGCCGAAGAGCCTGCGCGCGGCGGTGGTCGAACCCTTCACCGAGTTCGTCGAGCGCGCCGGGCTGCGCGCGGCGCTCACCATGCTGGCTTTCATCTTTCTCTACAAGCTCGGCGACAGCCTGTGCACGGCGCTGGCCACGCCCTTCTATCTGGCCATGGGTTACAGCAAGACCCAGATCGGCCTGGTGGCCAAGAACGCCGGCCTCTGGCCGGCGGTCATCGGCGGGCTGGCCGGCGGCCTGGCCATGGTCAGGCTGGGCATCAATCGCGCGCTGTGGTTGTTCGGCGTGGTGCAACTGGCCTCCATCTTCGGCTTCGCCTGGCTCGCCTGGCGCGGACCACAGCCGAGCATTGGCGGTCCCGAACTGGCGCTGCTGGCCGGGGTCATCGGCCTCGAAGCCTTGGGCGTTGGTCTGGGCACGGTGGCCTTTGTCGCCTTCATCGCCCGCGCCACGCACCCGCGCTACACGGCGACCCAGTTCGCGCTATTCACCAGCCTCGCCGCGCTGCCGCGCGCCTTCATCAATGCCGCCGCCGGGTATTTGGTCGAGCGCCTGGACTGGTACGGTTTCTTCCTGCTCTGCGCCGCGCTCGCCGTGCCGGGCATGGTCTTGCTGTTGCGGGTCGCTCCCTGGCGCTCGTCCGCGGTCAGCCGCGCAGTCAGCCGAACAGGCGGCTGATTGCCTTTGTGTTCCGCATCACAAATCACACATATTGCTTCAACCTTTGTCGCGTTCACCCGTTAAGCTGAGTGTGTAGCCCTATCGTGGGAGACCGAAAATGGTGATCGACATGGAATCGGGCAAGAGAATCGACGACGACTTCGGCGCGTTCCGCGAGGAGGTCCTCTACGCGCAGTGGCTGCCGCCGGTGATGCTGGGCCTGCAGGAAACGCGGCCGGCGACGACGGCGACGACGGCCAGCCTGGACGCCGAGGCTTTCCTGCGCTCGGTCTACCTGAACCAGGAGTAGGCGCCGCCCCTCCGCAGGCGGGCCGCACCCGCCTGCTATCATCTTGCGTCCGCAACAGCCCGAGGCGCACGATGGAAACCCGTACCGAACGCCGCAGCGATTACCGACACAGCCTGGCCATTGCCACCCGCTGGATGGACAACGACATCTACGGGCACGTAAACAACGTCGTCTACTATTCCTATTTCGACACCGTCATCAACGACTACCTGATCCGCGAGGGCGGCCTGGACATCCACGCGGGACCGGTGGTCGGCTACGCCGCCGAGAGCCTTTGCCGCTTCCACCGTCCCTTCGCCTTTCCCGACACCATCGACGCGGCGCTGCGCGTCGGCCATCTGGGCAAGAGTTCGGTGCGCTACGAGATCGGCCTGTTTCGCCGCGACGAAGACAAGGCGGCGGCGACCGGGCATTTCGTCCATGTCTTCGTCGAGCGCCAGTCGAACAAGCCGACGCCGATCCCGGACCCGATCCGCAAGGCGCTGGAGCGTCTGCTCGCTTCATGATCGCGGCGCGCTGGCGCTGATCCATGCCGCGGTTCTCCGATGCCAGGTTGCTGGGCCTGCTCTGTCTGGCGGAGACCTTGAGCATGGGCGGCTTCGCCGCCTGGCCGGCGCTGCTGCCGCAACTGCAGGAGGCCTGGCGCCTGTCCGGTGCCGCCGCCGGGCTGATCGGCGGCGCCTTCTTCGCCGGCTACATGCTGGCGGTGCCGATACTCTCCAGCCTCACCGACAGGGTGGACGCGCGCCGCGTCTATTTCGCCTCCTGCCTGCTGGCCGCTGCCTCCTGTCTGGGCTTCGCGCTGTTCGCCGAGGGC
>JAHFRE010000244.1 GCA_023258955.1 Sterolibacterium sp. | reverse complement strand
GCGCAGCAGGCGCGCGCAACGTGCAGGAGGAGGAACAGAAGCAGCTCGATCTGATCGCCGACGACGCCATGCGCCTCGGCAACGAGTGGGCCGGCCACCTCGCCGGCATGGCCTCGGAGGAGCAGCAAGAGATCATCGCCATACCGGCGGTTCATCCGCGCGGCCGCTACCTCTTGCTGTTCGACCCGCTCGACGGTTCGTCCAACATCGACGTCAACATCGCCGTCGGCACCATCTTCTCGGTGCTGAAGAGCCCGCACCCGGGCGCGGCGGCGCGCCTCGAGGACTTCTTGCAGCCGGGCACCGAGCAGGTCTGCGCCGGCTTCGCCCTCTACGGGCCGGCGACCATGCTGGTGCTGACCACCGGCCAGGGGGTCGACGCCTTCACCCTCGACCAGAACATCGGCGAATTCGTGCTCACCCATCCGCAGATGCGCATTCCCGAGCAGACCCAGGAGTTCGCCATCAACGCCTCCAACGAGCGCTTCTGGGAGCCGCCGGTGCGCCGCTACGTGGAGGAGTGCCTGGCCGGCGGCAGCGGCGTCCGGGCCAAGGATTTCAACATGCGCTGGATCGCCTCCCTGGTCGCCGAGGCCTATCGCATCCTGATCCGCGGCGGCGTCTTCATGTATCCGAAGGACAGCAAGGATGCGACCAGGCCGGGTCGCTTGCGCCTGATGTACGAAGCCAATCCGATCTCCTTCATCATCGAGCAGGCGGGCGGGGCAGCGTCGACCGGTCGCGAGCGCATCCTGGGGATTTCGCCCGAATCCTTGCATCAGAGGGTACCCTTCGTCTTCGGTTCGAGCAGGGAAGTCGAGCGCATCAACCGCTACCACCAGGAATACGCCAGCGGCCGGGAACCGGAGGAGAACAGCTCGCCGCTGTTCGGCACGCGTTCGCTGTTCCGCAATTGACAGGAGGCAATATGTCGGTCAAGCATCCCATCGTCGCCATCACCGGTTCTTCGGGCGCCGGCACCACCTCGGTGACCAAGACCTTCGAGCACATCTTCCGGCGCGAGGAGATCAACGCCGCGCTGATCGAGGGCGACTCCTTCCATCGTTACGATCGCAAGGAAATGAAGGCGGCGATGGCCGAAGCGGCGGCTGCCGGCAACCATCATTTCAGCCACTTTGGGCCCGAGGCCAACCAGCTCGAGGAACTCGAGGCGCTGTTTCGCAACTACGGCGAGCGCGGCACGGGGCGGGCGCGCAAGTATCTGCACAACGCCGAAGAGGCGACGCCCTACGCCCAGGAGCCGGGCACCTTCACCCCGTGGGAAGAGATCGGCGCCGGCACCGACCTGCTGTTCTACGAGGGATTGCACGGCGCCGTGGTCACCGACAAGGTCGATGTCGCCCGCCACGCCGACTTGCTCGTCGGTGTGGTGCCCATCATCAATCTGGAGTGGATCCAGAAGCTGCACCGCGACAAGACGGCGCGCGGCTATTCGACCGAAGCCGTGGTCGATACCATCTTGCGGCGCATGCCCGATTACGTGAACTACATCGCGCCGCAGTTTTCGCAGACCCACATCAACTTCCAGCGGGTGCCGACGGTAGACACCTCGAACCCCTTCATCGCCCGCGACATTCCGACGCTCGACGAATCCTTCGTGGTAATCCGCTTCGCCAAACCCAAGGGCATCGACTTCCCCTACCTGCTGACCATGATCCACGACTCGTTCATGTCGCGGCCGAACATTCTGGTCGTGCCCGGCGGCAAGATGCAACTGGCGATGCAGCTGATCTTCACCCCGCTGATCCTGCGTCTGATGGAAAACCGCAGGCGCGCGTGAACAGCCGGCGCTGCCTTTTCCCCACACTTATCCCGACCACCCCTAGCCAAACCAGCCCGGTTTCGTCGATAATGGCGAGTTCTTCGATCGGGCGTCACCAGCCGAAGGACCGCCGATGCAAACCGCCGCAGCCAAGCTAACAATCTCCGCCGTCCAGGCGCCCCGCTTCAACGAGCGTAGCGGCGCCATCCGTGCCCTGGCGATGGACGCCGTGCAAAAAGCCAACTCCGGTCACCCCGGCGCCCCGCTGGGCATGGCCGAAATCGCCGACGCCCTGTGGAATCGCCACCTGCGCCACAACCCGGCCAACCCCGCCTGGCCCGACCGCGACCGCTTCGTGCTGTCCAACGGCCACGGCTCGATGCTGCTCTACGCCCTGCTCCACCTGTCCGGCTACGATCTGTCGCTCGACGACCTGAAGAACTTTCGCCAGTTGCACAGCAAGACGCCGGGCCATCCCGAATACGGCTACACCCCGGGGGTGGAGACCACCACCGGCCCGCTCGGCCAGGGCATCGCCAACGCCGTGGGCATGGCGCTGGCGGAGAAGATCCTGGCCGCCGAGTTCAACCGCCCCGGCCATACGGTGGTCGACCACTACAGCTACTGCTTTCTCGGCGACGGCTGCATGATGGAAGGGGTCTCGCACGAGGCCTGTTCCTTCGCCGGCACGCAGCGCCTGGGCAAACTGATCGCCTTCTACGACGACAACGGCATCTCCATCGACGGCCACGTTGAGGGCTGGTTCACCGACGATACAGCCAGGCGCTTCCAGGCCTACGGCTGGAATGTGATCGGCCCGCTGCAGGGCCACGACACCGATGCGGTCGACGCCGCCATAGTCGCTGCCAAGCGGCAGGACCGGCCGACCTTGATCATCTGCAAGACCGTCATCGGCATGGGTTCGCCCAACAAGGCTGGCAGCCACGATTGTCACGGCTCGCCGCTGGGCGAGGCCGAGATCGCCGCCACGCGCAAGGCGATCGGCTGGTCGCACCCCGCCTTCGTCATCCCGCAAGAGGTCTACGCCGAATGGGATGCGAAGCCCAAGGGCGCGGCCTGGGAAGCGGAGTGGCGCAAGCGCTTCGCCGCTTACGCCCAAGCCCACCCGCAGCTCGCCGCCGAGTTCGAGCGCCGCGTCGTCGCGCGGGCGCTTCCCGGCGACTGGTCGGCTCACGTCGAAGCCGTGCTCGCCAAGTTCATCGCCAAGGCCGAGACCATCGCCACGCGCAAGGCCAGCCAGAACTGCATCGAGGCGCTGGCGCCGAAGCTGCCGGAACTCCTCGGTGGCTCGGCCGACCTGGCCGGCTCCAACCTGACGCTCTGGTCGGGCTCCAAGAGCGTGTCGGCGACCAGCGGCGGCAACTACATCAATTGGGGCGTGCGCGAATTCGGCATGACGGCGATGGCCAACGGGCTTGCCCTGCACGGCGGCCTGATCCCCTACACCGCGACCTTCCTGATGTTCTCCGAATACGCGAGGAACGCCCTGCGCATGGCGGCGCTGATGAAGCAGCGGCAGATCTGCGTGTTCACCCACGACTCGGTGGGCCTGGGCGAGGACGGGCCGACCCACCAGCCGGTGGAGCAGACGGCCAGCCTGCGCCTGATCCCCAATATGGACGTGTGGCGGCCCTGCGACACGGTCGAGACCCTGGTCGCCTGGGTCGCCGCCATCGAACGCAACCATGGTCCCAGCTCGCTGTGCCTGTCGCGGCAGAACCTGCCCTTCGTCGCGCGCGAAGCCGCGACCCTGGCCAACGTCCGCCGCGGCGGCTATCTGCTCGCCGACTGCGCCGGCGCGCCGCGCGCGATCATCATCGCCACCGGCTCCGAGGTCGATTTGGCGCTGAAGGCGCAAGCCCAATTGAGGGATGCCGGCATCCCGGTGCGCGTCGTCTCGATGCCCTCGACCAACGTCTTCGATCGCCAGGACGGCGCCTACCGCGCCGAGGTTCTGCCACACGGCGTGCCGCGCATCGCCGTCGAGGCGGGGGTGTCCGACGGTTGGTACAAGTACGTGGGACTGGAGGGGCGGGTGATCGGTCTCGACCGCTTCGGCGAGTCGGCGCCGGCCGGCGCCCTGTTCAAGGAATTCGGCTTCACCGTCGATGCGGTTGTGGCGGCGGTGCGGGCCTCGATTTAGCTACGGAGTAGACCCTAAGGAGAGTTAGTCATGGCAATCAAGGTAGGCATCAACGGCTTCGGCCGCATCGGCCGCATGGTGTTCCGCGCCGCGCAGGAGTTCAAGGACATCGAGATCGTCGGCATCAACGACCTGCTCGAGCCCGACTACCTCGCCTACATGCTGAGCTACGACTCGGTCCATGGCCGCTTCAAGGGTCAGGTCTCGGTCGAAGGCAACACCCTGATCGTCAATGGCAGGAAGATCCGTCTGACCGCGGTCAAGGACCCGGCCGAACTCAAGTGGAGCGAGATCGGCGCCGATGTCGTGGTCGAGGCGACCGGCCTGTTCCTGACCAAGGAGAGCGCCGAGAAACACCTCGCCGCCGGGGCCAA
Organism: Sterolibacterium sp.; assembly: GCA_023258955.1. Taxonomy (GTDB): domain Bacteria; phylum Pseudomonadota; class Gammaproteobacteria; order Burkholderiales; family Rhodocyclaceae; genus CAIYYX01. Next base: position 1,223 of record JAHFRE010000244.1, on the reverse strand, counting down.
GAAGGTGATCATGTCGGCGCCAAGCAAGGACGACACGCCGATGTTCGTCTATGGGGTTAACGACAAGAGCTACGCCGGCGAGAAGATCATCTCCAACGCGTCGTGCACCACCAACTGCCTGGCGCCGGTGGCCAAGGTGCTGAACGATTCCTTCGGCTTGAAGCGCGGCCTGATGACCACGGTGCATGCCGCCACCGCCACGCAGAAGACCGTCGATGGCCCGTCCAACAAGGATTGGCGCGGCGGCCGCGGCATCCTCGAAAACATCATCCCCTCCTCGACCGGTGCGGCCAAGGCGGTGGGCAAGGTCATCCCCGAGCTCAACAAGAAGCTCACCGGCATGTCCTTCCGCGTTCCCACCTCCGACGTCTCGGTGGTCGACCTCACCGTCGAACTGAACAAGGAAGCCAGCTACGAGCAGATCTGCGCCGCGATGAAGGCAGCCGCCGAGGGCCCGATGAAGGGCGTGCTCGCCTACACCGACCACAAGGTGGTGTCCACCGACTTCCGCGGCGAAAGCTGCACCTCGGTGTTCGACGCCGAGGCCGGCATGGCGCTCGACCCGACCTTCGTCAAGGTGGTCGCCTGGTACGACAACGAATGGGGCTACTCCTGCAAGGTGCTGGAGATGGTCCGCGTCATGACCAAGTAGTCGGCAGCAGCCAAGCAAGCGGAGATCGCCATGAGATTCAAACGCCTCGCCGAACTCGAACTCAAGGGCAAGCGCATCTTCATCCGCGCCGACTTGAACGTGCCGCAGGACGAAGCCGGCAACATCACCGAGGACACGCGCATCCGCGCCTCGATGCCGGCGATCGAACTGGCGCTGCGTGAGGGCGCCGCGGTGATGGTGACCTCGCATCTGGGCCGCCCCAAGGAGGGCGAGTTCAAGCCCGAGGACAGCCTGGCGCCGATCGCCAAACGCATGGCGGAGCTGCTCGGCAGACCGGTGCGCCTGCTGCAGAACTGGGTGGACGGGGTCGAGGTGGCGCCGGGCGAGGTGGTGCTGCTGGAGAACTGCCGCGTCAACAAGGGCGAGAAGAAAGACGACGAGGCGTTGGCGCGAAAGATGGCCAAGCTCTGCGACATCTACGCCAACGACGCCTTCGGCACCGCCCATCGCGCCGAGGCGACCACCCACGGCATCGCCAGGTACGCGCCGATCGCCTGCGCCGGCCCGCTGCTGGCGGCCGAGCTCGACGCCCTGGGGCGCGCCTTGAACG
>JAHFRE010000243.1 GCA_023258955.1 Sterolibacterium sp. | reverse complement strand
CCGACTTCCAGGATAGTCGCCGAATCTTTGCTTAAGCCTTTCATTTCCAATATACTGTGCCGCAGTTTGCCGATTCGTGGCCAGCGTGCCCGGTAGTCCGAAGTGACTCCGGTGGCGCAACCCGGATCGTTGTCGCAAGCCGTTTCCGCCATCGCTGCCGGCATCGCCGGCGGTCTAGCCCAAGCGGGGCGTCATGGAACAGTGCATGGGAGGCCCACCGCCCCGCAGTCCGGGAGCGGCTCTGGCTCCGACCGGGCTGTTCTGCAGACACGAAGGTTTTCTCGCTCACCAAAAGCAGCGATGGTACTTGATTTGCGCGCACAGAGCACCGCATGAATACTGGTGTTCCGAGACAGCGGTCCGCCGCCGGGCTCGGGACCTGAGCATTGAAGACGACACCTTTTTTTCCTAGGACATCACCACGATGCAGCGACGTCTATCCTTCCCGCCCGGCTAATCGGCCGGCGCCTTTTTGAAGGCTGGACAAGATTCAAGTGAGATTCGAGAGGTTCGTCTGACCCGTGCCGTGCGCGCGGGAGCCATACATATGAAACGCATGTTGTTCAATGCGACGCAGGCCGAGGAACTCCGCGTCGCGATCGTCGATGGTCAGAAACTGGTAGACCTCGACATCGAATCGGCCAACAAGGAACAGCGCAAGGGCAACATCTACAAGGCAATCATCACCCGTCTCGAGCCCAGCCTCGAAGCCGCCTTCGTCGAATACGGCGCCGAACGCCACGGCTTCCTGCCGTTCAAGGAAGTCGCCCGCAGCTATTTCCGTTCCGACGGCGACCCGGCCAAGGCGCGCATCCAGGACGCCCTGCACGTCGGCCAGGAAGTGATCGTCCAGGTCGACAAGGACGAGCGCGGCAACAAGGGGGCGGCGCTGACCACCTTCATCTCCCTGGCCGGCCGCTACCTGGTGCTGATGCCCAACAATCCGCGCGGCGGCGGCGTCTCACGGCGCATCGAGGGCGAAGACCGCCAGGAATTGCGCGAGATCATGGACCGCCTCGAAGTCCCGGCGAGCACCAGCCTGATCGCGCGCACCGCCGGCATCGGTCGCACCTACGAAGAATTGCAGTGGGATCTCAACTACCTGCTGCAGTTGTGGACCGCCATCGAAGGTGCGGCCAACTCGCAGAAGGGAGCCTTCCTCATCTATCAGGAATCGAGCTTGGTGATCCGCGCCATCCGCGACTACTTCACCTCGGACATCGGCGAAATCCTGATCGACACCGACGACATCTACGAACAGGCGCAGCAGTTCATGGCCCACGTGATGCCGGGCAACGTATCCCGGGTCAAGCGCTACCACGATGACGTGCCGCTGTTCTCGCGCTTCCAGATCGAACACCAGATCGAATCAGCCTACTCGCGCCAGGTGACCCTGCCTTCGGGCGGCGCCATCGTCATCGACCACACCGAGGCCCTGGTCTCGGTCGACGTCAATTCCGGCCGCGCCACCCGTGGTGCCGACATCGAGGAAACCGCGTTCAAGACCAATCTCGAAGCGGCGGACGAGACGGCGCGCCAATTGCGCCTGCGCGACTTGGGCGGTCTGATCGTGATCGACTTCATCGACATGGAGAGCACGCGCAACCAGCGCGAAGTGGAGAACCGCCTGCGCGACGCCCTGCACTTCGATCGCGCCCGCGTCCAGACCGGCAAGATCAGCCGTTTCGGCCTGCTCGAACTGTCGCGCCAACGCCTGCGTCCGGCGCTGGCCGAAATGAGCTACATCCCCTGCCCGCGCTGCAGCGGCACCGGCCACATCCGCAGCACCGAATCGTCGGCGCTGCACATCCTGCGCATCCTCGAAGAGGAGGCGATGAAAGAGAACACCGGCGCCCTGCACTGCCAGATCCCGGTCGACGTCGCCACCTTCCTCTTGAACGAGAAGCGCATCGACATCTCCAAGATCGAGATGCGGCACAAGGTGAACCTGGTGCTGATCCCCAACATCAACCTGGAGACGCCGGCGCACCAGATCGTGCGCCTGCGCCACGACCAGTTGAACCAGGAAGAGACGGCGCTGCCCAGCTACAAGATGGTCGATCTGCCGCCGGAACAGAGCTACACCCCGCCCTCGGCGCAAACCGAGGCGAAGACCCCGCGCCAGGAAGCCGCCGTCAAAGCGGTCAATGTTGGCGCACCGGCGCCGATCGTCGAACCGAAAGCCGAGGCCAAGCCGCCGGCCGAGGCTGGCCTGTGGTCGAAAATCGTCGCCTGGTTCTCCGGGCCGACCGCCGAAGCCAGCACCGACACCCAGAAGCCGCAGCGACCGCCGCGGCGGGAAACGCGTCCGGAAGGCCGCGGCGATGCACGCCGTGGCGGCAGAAGCCGCCGCGACGGTCCGCGCGACGGTCCACGCAGCGAGCGCCCGCCGCGACCCGAAATCGCGGCCGATCGCCCGGAGAAAGCCGAGAAGGCGGAAGCCGCGCCGCGTCGCCCGCGCAACGACAAGGAGCGCCCTGCCGACGCCAAGGAAGTTCGCGAGCCGAAAGAGGCGCGCGAGCCGCGTCCTCCGCGCCAGCCACGCCCGCCACGGCAGCAAGCCGCGGTCGACGCAGCGGTGGCCGGCGCCCCGCCCGTCGCAACACCGGGAGCTGAGGCGGTGACCGAGGAAGGGCAGCGCCCGCGCCGCGGCCGCCGCGGTGGACGGCGCGAGAAGCGCGGCGAGGAAATGGCCGCTGGCGAGCTCGAGGCAACGACCAACGGTGAATTGGTCGCCGCCAACAACGACGCGATCAGCGTCGAGGCAGCCGCCGCTGCCGCGCCTCCCAGCGAAGCGCTGGCCAGCGTCAATTTGCCCGTCAGCATGGAGCCGGCGCTGCATCCGCTGGTAGCGGCACCTGCAGCCGAGGTCGAGGTTCCGCCGGCACCGCTGGCGGCCCCCGTCGTCGCTGCCACAACCGCCGTCGCCAGCGAACCGGTGGTCGAGGCGGAACCCTCGCCCGAGGCCGCGCCGGCGATCGAAGCAGCGCCAGCAGCGGTGGTCGAAGCAATCGTCGTCGCTGCCCCTGCCGTGGTCGAAACGCCCGCAGCGGTGGCGGTTCAGCCCGTGGTCGCGGCACCGCCGCAGGCCCCCGCCGCCGATCTGACGACGACGCTGCAGCAGGTCGGCCTGGAGATGGTGGAAACCACGGGCAAGACGGTGCCCGCAGCGATTGCGTTCGAGGCCCCGACGCCGCTCGGTCGCAAACCGCGCGCGGTGCCGGTGATCGCCGACGAGCCCCTGCAAATGGTCGAGACGCGTCCCGAAGCGCGTCCCTGATAGATCCGGAGGAGGACCGCTTGCTGCGGTTCTCCTCCGTTCAGTGGCTGGTACCCTCGGAGCGGGAAATCTTGTTGTAGAGGTTGTACTTGCCGACCGGCTTGTCCATCGGAATACGCTTGACCTCCTTGAAGCTCGCCGCGTCGAGGACGACGATGGCACCGCCGTCGGCCTTGCGCTCCCAGAGGCTGGCCAGCGCGTACTTGCCGTCGCGCGTGAATTCGATGTGCGCCAGCGTCTTGCCCGGCGCCACCTTCACCTCTGCGACCTTCTCGAGGCTGCGCTTGTCGATCACCTGCAGCGTATCCTTGCCCTTGGACATCATCGAATCGACCCAGGCGTAGGGCGTGTTCTCGTGGCTGCGCATGAAGAAGCCGGGGCCCAGGGTGGCGATGCTCTTCAGCGTCTTCCAGGTCTTCATGTCGATGACGCTGACCACCCCCTCCTTGAGATTGGGCGTCGCCATCACTGTCCGTCCCTGCCACTCCCAGGTGATGCCCGAGCCCAAATGCGGCATTCCCGGCAACTCCAGGTCGGCTATCTTGCGTCTGACATCGAGGTTCACCACCTGCCCCTTGCCGTCGCGGGCAGCACCCATGAGATTGCTGTAGTCCTGGCTGAAGAAGAAGTCGTCGATCACGGCGGCCAGTTCGGTGCGGCGCGGGTTGAGATAGCCCGGCACGAACGACCCCTCCTTGTAGCGAAAGTCGTGCACCATGCCCGCAGGAATGTCCTCGGCCTTGGGGTCGTAGGAAATCTCCCAGACCTCGGCCAGATCCTTCAGCGCCGCGACGAAACTGTGGCGCGGCGCGGCGTCGTAGATGGCGGAAACGCGCGAACTCTGCTTGCCGTCCTTGTCGCTCACCGCCAGCACCTTCAACGGCTGCAAATCAGCGTCGAGCAGGACGATGGTGTTCGGCAGGTAGTTGGCCACCGCCACCAGCTTGCCGTCGGCCGAGACCGCGAGGTTGCGGGTGTTGATGCCGGCGCGAATTTCGGCGACGACCTCGAGATTCCACATGTCGAACTTGGCTATCCAGCCGTCGCGCGAGGCGAAGAACACGTAGCGCCCGTCGGGGGTAAATTTTGGCCCGCCGTGCAAGGCGTAGCGGCTGGCGAAGCGATGGATGGGCGTGAGCTTGTCGCCATCGAGGACGGTGACGTGGTGGTCACCGGTCTCGACCACCAGGAACAGATTCATCAGGTCCACCCCGGCGAACAACGCCTTGGGCTTGTCGGGCAGGCTGCCGGGGGCGAAATGCACGAGTCGCGACGCGTTGATGTCCGCCTCGCGCCAAACCGGCGCTGCCGACCCCGGCGTGTAGAGCCAGGCGGCCAGCGCCTCGATCTCGGGCTGCGCCAGGCTGCCGGCGAAGGGCGGCATCTGCGTCGCGGCACGGCCCTCGGCGATCGCCTTTTGCGCCTCGGGCTTGCGCAGCCGCTCGAGACTCTCCGGCAGCAGCGCCGGACCACTCGCACCCTGCCGGTCGGCGCCGTGGCAGCTGGCGCAATGCCTGGCGTAGTTGTCCGGCGCGTCGGCAGCGCCGGCCGCGCCAGCGCAGGTGATGGCGCCGAGCAGGGCCAGGCGGCGCAGCGTCGTTATCCACTTCATATGCCGATCTCCTCGTCGCTCAGATAGCACCCAGGATCCTCCGCCCAGGGGTCGCCGCTGGTCTGCTGGGCGCGCACCCGGGTGTTGCCGCCGCAGATGTCGAACTGGGCGCAATCGGCGCAGCGCCCCTTGAGCCGCCGCGGCCTGGCCTTGAGGCCGGCCATTAGCGGATCGCTGCTGTCGCACCAGATTTCGGAAAACGGTCGCTGGCGGACGTTGCCCAAGCTGTGGTGCCACCACATCGTGTCGGGATGAACCTCGCCCAGGTTGTCGATGTTGGCCACGTTAACGCCCGAAGAGTTGCCGCCCCAGCGCACCAGTTCTTCGCGCATTCGCGGCTCGGCCTCGGGGAAATGCTTTCTCACCCACAGCAGCAGATAGACGCCGTCGGCGTCGTTGTTGCCGCTGGTGAACTCCTTCTTCAGGCCGCTCTGCTGGTAGCGCCAGCAGGTGTCGAAGAGCAGGTCCATCGCCGCCCGCGTCATGCGGAAATGGGCATCGCTGGCGCGGTTGATGTTGCCGCGCCCGGCGTAGTTGAGATGGGAGAAATAGAAGCGCTGCACCCCTTCGTCCTCGACCAGACGCAGCAACAGCGGCAGGTCGGCGGCGTTGTCCTGGGTCAGGGTGAAACGCACGCCGACCTTGACGCCCAGATCGC
>JAHFRE010000242.1 GCA_023258955.1 Sterolibacterium sp. | reverse complement strand
TCTCGCTGCCTTCGTCTTCGCCGTCGAGCAGCGGCCAGACCGCGCCGTGCACCAGTTCGCCCGATTCGCGCAGGATGAAGCCGACGCGGAACTCCTCGAGCTGCTGTTCGTGGTAGGAGGCGACCACGCAGCGCAACTGGCTCGGCGTGATGTTGAGCGTGGTGCTGAGGAAGGCCACCGAGGCGCGCAACGAATAGGGGCGGGAGAAATGGTCGGCGTCGCGACAGCCGGCGTGATAGGACTGCGGCAGCAGCAACTCGCTGGCGCAGCCGGGCAGCAATGGGCGCAGGGCCTCGCCGCCCTGGGCGTTCCAGACCTTCTGCACCTGGGTGCGCTCGCCGCCTTCCTCTTGCCAGCGGAACAACGGCGTGCCGTGGCCGCCGGCGACGACGCCGATCAGATAGCGGGTGTCGGAGAGGAAGACGTTGGTTTGCGGCGCCAGCTTCGGATCGATGTGCAGATCCCGATTGTGCAGCGCCGCCTTGGTCAGCTTTTCGGTGAGCGCCGCCGTGTCGCAATAGCTTTGCGGCAGTTGGTCGGGGCTGTAAAGAAAATCGGCCAAGCCCAGGCGCACCTCCTTGGCCATGACGTGCGCCGCCAATTGCACCCGGGCGTTGGCCAGCACCTCGCGGGAAATGCTGCCGGCGGGAATCGAGTAGCGCGACCAGGCAAGAATCGGCACCACGAAGAGCAGCAGATCGAACTCCCCATCCTTGGCCTGGCGGCTCTCGGCACCGGCTTCGATCAGGTCGGCCAGCGCATCGTAGGCGCGGTTGTTGTTGCCGTAGAGTTGATCGAGGGCGGCGATCAGCGCTGCCTCGTCCTGGTCCTTGAGCAGGCGCTCGACCAGGGTCGCCAGCCGGGTGGTCCAGAAGGCGTCTTCGATGCGGCTGTTGGACTGGCCCAGGCCCGTCGCCAGGTGGAGCAGATTCTCGGTTTCGGGCGAATGCTTGGCGCGCTTCGCGGTTCTTGGGCGTTTCATGGCGGCCACCTTGTCTTCGAACCGTGCATGATAGCAGTTGCAGCCCCGGCCATGAATGTCGCGCGACAACCGACGTACCGTCCATTTGTTGGTAACATGCGCACTTTCGTCCAGCCAGCGGCCCTTCATGTTTGCTCGCTTTATGCCCCGCGAGGGGAAGTTTTTCGATCTCTTCAACGCCCACGCCGAACAGATCGTCGCCGGTGGACGAGAACTGGCAACACTGATGAGCAAGATCGGCGACTCGGTCGCCACGGCCGATGTGCACGCCCAGATCATCGACGGCATCGAGACCCGCGCCGACAAGATCACCCACGAGACGGTCGCCCTGCTGCACCGCACCTTCATCACGCCGCTCGACCGCGACGACATCCACCAGTTGATCAGCAAGATGGACGACATCCTCGACCTGATCCAGGACGTCGCCGAGTCGCTGGTGCTCTACGACCTGCGCAAGGTGACGCAGGAGGCGCGGCAGCTCGCCGACATCGCCCAGTCCTGCTGCGAACGGGTGAAGTCGGTGGTGGGCATGCTCAACAATATGGAACACGCGCAGAGCATCCTCAAGACCTGCCGCGAGATCGATCAGCTCGAATCCGACGCCGACCGTGTCATGCGCTCGGCGGTATCGAAGCTGTTCCGCGACGAGCCGGACGTGCGCCAGGTGATCAAGCTCAAGGCCATCTACGAACTGCTGGAGACGGTGACCGACTGCTGCGAAGACGTGGCCAACATCGTCGAGGGTATCGTCCTCGAGAATTCCTGACGGCTCACCCATGCAATCCATCACGATGGGCCTCTGGGTCGTGGTCCTGCTGGTCACCCTGGCCTTCATCTTCGACTTCATCAACGGTTTTCACGACGCCGCCAATTCGATCGCCACGGTGGTGTCCACCGGCGTGCTCAAGCCGCACCAGGCGGTGGCCTTCGCGGCCGTGTTCAACGTGGTGGCGCTGTTCGTGTTCCAGCTCTCGGTGGCGACCACCATCGGCAAAGGCACCATCGATCCGGCCATCGTCGACCACCAGGTGATCTTCGGAGCGCTGGTCGGTGCCATCTCCTGGAACCTGATCACCTGGTATTTCGGCATTCCCTCCAGTTCCTCGCACGCCCTGATCGGTGGCCTGGTCGGCGCCGCGCTGGCCAAGTCGGGCAGCGGTTCGCTGGTCTGGTCGGGCATACTGAAGACGGTCGCCTTCATCATCATCTCGCCCCTGCTCGGTTTCCTACTCGGGTCGATCATGATGGTCGCGGTGTCCTGGCTGTTCTTCCACTCGACCCCGGTCAAGGTGGACCGCTGGTTTCGCCGCCTGCAACTGATGTCGGCGGCCATGTACAGCCTCGGCCACGGCGGCAACGATGCGCAGAAGACCATGGGCATCATTTGGATGCTGTTGATCGCCACCGGTTACACCGCCGCCAACGCGCCGATGCCGGTGTGGGTGATCGTCATGTGCTACGTGGCGATGGGCCTGGGGACGCTGTTCGGCGGTTGGCGCATCGTCAAGACCATGGGTCAGAAGATCACCAAGCTGAAGCCGGTCGGTGGCTTCTGCGCCGAGACCGGCGGCGCCATCACCCTGTTCCTCGCCACCGCCTTGGGTATCCCGGTGTCGACCACCCACACCATCACCGGCGCCATCGTCGGCGTCGGCTCGGCGACGCGGATGCGCAACGTGCGCTGGGGCATCGCCGGCAATATCGTCTGGGCCTGGATCCTCACCATCCCGGCCTCGGCGCTGATTTCGGCCGCCGCCTGGTGGCTCGGTTCGAAGATACTCTGATGAGCGCCCCGGCCATCGTCTTCGCCGTGCGCGGCGCCTTCATCCAGCTCGATCACCTGCTCAAGGCCGCTGGTCTGGTCGCCTCGGGCGGTGCCGCCCACGCCGAGGTCGATCTCGGGCGGGTGAAGGTCGACGGCCAGGTCGAAACGCGCAAGCGTGCCAAGTTGCGTCCGGGACAGCGTATCGCCTACGGCGGACGCACGGTGGAACTCACCGCGCTCGACCGCGCCGCTGATCCCGTCGCCTAGGCCGGTCTCGGACGCCCAGGCAAGAGGCGCAGGCTGTCCTCCTGGCCCCGGCCGCGATCAGCGCTCCAGTCATTTCACCAGCGTATCGAAGAGCAGTCGCGGATCGACCGCTGACGTCAACGCTCGTCTCGCACAACTCAAGCGCTGAGTGTCAAGGCGGTCTTGAGACGACACTTAGGTCACTTACGGCTGCGGGGTCTTCTCCGCTTACGCTTTGCCGTCCTGCCAAAGCGGGCTTATATAGCTAGATCCGTTATTCCCTGCGCGATAATGAGAACATACCTATCCGCATACAAGGAAATCACCATGACCGGCTGGACAGCAGGCTACATCGCCGACGTCGGCTACACCTGTGGCTATTACAGCGAACTTAATCCCCTTCGGGCCAAGCTCGCCTTGCTCTATGCAGGCTTGGTCCCCCCCGAGACGACTACGGCCTGCGAACTGGGCTTCGGCCAAGGCATGAGTGCCAACGTCCACGCCGCTGCGTCGGCAACGCAGTGGCACGGCACTGACTTCAATCCCAGTCAAGCCAGCTTTGCCCAAGAACTTGCCACCGCCTCAGGTTCAGGGGCCATACTCTGCGACGACGCCTTCGCCGACTTCGCCAATCGCGCTGATCTCCCCGACTTCGACTACATCGGTGTCCACGGCATCTGGAGCTGGATCAGCGACACGAACCGCGCCGTCATCGTCGAGTTCATCCGCAAAAAGCTCAAAGTTGGCGGCGTGCTCTACATCAGCTACAACACCTTGCCCGGTTGGGCGGCTTTTTCCCCGATGCGTCACCTGATGACCGAACACGCTGCCATCATCGGCGCTGAAGGCACCGGGATTGTCAGTCGCATCGAAGGCGCTCTCGATTTTGCCGAGAAGCTGCTCGCCACCAATCCAATCTACCTCCAGGCAAATCCTCAGATATCCGAACGAATCAAGACAATCAAGGACCAAGACAGGCACTACCTTGCCCACGAATACTTCAACCGCGATTGGCACCCTATGCATTTCGCCACCATGGCCGATTGGCTGGGACCCGCCAAAGTCGGTTATGCCTGCTCGGCCCACTATCTCGACCACGTCAATGCCCTGAACCTTACCGCGGAGCAACAAGCGTTCCTCAAGGGAATTCCAGATGCCATGTTCCGCGAAGGCGCCCGCGACTTTATGGTCAATCAGCAGTTCCGCAGAGACTATTGGATCAAAGGCGCCAGAAAGCTCCATCCGCTTGAGCGGGACGAACAACTCCGGGCGCAGAAAGTCATGCTGGTCGCGCACCGGCCCGAGGTCAGCTTGAAGGTTACTGGTAGTTTGGGAGAGGCCACCATGCAAGCAGCGGTCTACAATCCCATTCTGGACGTTCTGGCTGACAACAAAGCCAAGACCCTTGGTCAGTTGGAGCAGTCACTGGAACACCAGGGCGTCAACTTTGCCCAACTGACCCAGGCGATCATGGTCCTTGCAGGCTCCGGTAGTCTTGCCGCAGTGCAGGACGAAAGCGTCATCAGCACAGCCAAGAAGAGCACCGATAGCATCAATGCCTATATCATGAACAAGGCGCGTGGCAGCAACGACATCCATTGCCTCGCCAGTCCAGTCACCGGGGGCGGTATCACTGTCGATCACTTCCAGCAGCTGTTTCTCCTGGCAATCGGCCAAGGCAAGAAGCAGCCTGTCGAATGGGCAGCACTAGCTTGGCAAATACTCATCGCGCAGGGGCGGAAGCTCGTCAAGGAAGGCGAGACACTGGATACCCCGGACGAGAACCTTGCGGAACTGACGACGCAAGCCAACGGCTTTGCCGATAAGCAGTTGCCTATCCTGAAAGCATTGCAGATCGCATAGAGCTATCGATTGCTCCCTTCGATAGAGGCAAATTCCGGCAGCTTGTCGAAGTTCATGTAGCGGTAGATGTCGCCGGCGTTCTTCGCCAGCATGCCGATGTTGGCCATGTACTCCGCCACCGTCGGCATCTTGCCGAGCAGGGCGCAGACCGAAGCCAGTTCCGCCGAACCGAGATAGACGCGGGTATCGAGACCCAATCGGTTGGGGAAGTTGCGGGTCGAGGTGGACATCGCGGTCGAGCCCTTCTTGATCGAGGCCTGGTTGCCCATGCACAGCGAGCAGCCGGGCATCTCCATGCGGGCGCCGGTGCGACCGAGGACCCCGTAGTGGCCTTCTTCGGTCAGCAGCTTCTGATCCATCTTGGTCGGCGGTGCGACCCACAGGCGCACCGGCAGGTCGGTCTTGCCTTCCAACAGCTTGGAGGCAGCGCGGAAGTGGCCGATGTTGGTCATGCAACTGCCGATGAAGACCTCGTCGATCTTGTCGCCGGCGACTTCGGACAGCGGCTTGACGTCGTCCGGGTCGTTGGGGCAGGCGACGATCGGCTCCTTGATGTCTGCCAGATCGATCTCGATGGTGTACGCGTACTCGGCGTCGGCGTCGGGGGCGAGCAGTTCAGGCTTGGCGAGCCAGGCCTGCATCGCCTCGATGCGCCGGGCCAGGGTGCGCTTGTCCTCGTAGCCCTGGGCGATCATCCACTTCAACAGG
>JAHFRE010000241.1 GCA_023258955.1 Sterolibacterium sp. | reverse complement strand
CGCCGTGGCCCGGGATAATATCTTCGCCGTGCAGTTCCACCCGGAAAAGAGTGCGCGCGACGGCTTGACCCTGCTGGCGAACTTCATGCGCTGGCAGCCCTGATCACTTCCCCTACCCTATTCCAGCCATGCTGCTGATACCCGCGATCGACCTCAAGGACGGCCACTGCGTGCGTCTCAAGCAGGGTGACATGGACGCCGCGACCGTCTTTTCCGAGGACCCGGCGGCGATGGCACGGCACTGGATCAACCAGGGGGCGCGTCGCCTGCATCTGGTCGATCTCAACGGCGCCTTCGCCGGCAAGCCGAAGAACGAGGCCGCGATCAAGGCCATCCTGGAGGAGGTCGGCGAGGAGATTCCGGTGCAGCTGGGCGGCGGCATCCGCGACCTGGACACGATCGGCCGCTGCCTCGACGACGGCGTCTCCTACGTCATCATCGGCACGGCGGCGGTGAAGACGCCAGGCTTTCTCTACGACGCCTGCGTGGCGTTTCCCGGCCATGTCATCGTCGGCCTCGACGCCAAGGAGGGCAAGGTCGCCGTCGACGGCTGGTCGAAGATGACCGGGCACGACGTCGTCGATCTGGCGAAGAAGTTCGAGGACCACGGGGTCGAAGCGGTGATCTACACCGACATCGGTCGCGACGGCATGCTCTCCGGCGTGAACATCGAGGCGACGGTGCGTCTGGCCCAGGCGCTGCGCATCCCGGTGATCGCCAGCGGCGGCATCGCCAGCATGAAAGACGTCAAGGCGCTCTGTGCGGTTGAGCAGGAGGGCATCATGGCCGCGATCACCGGCCGCGCCATCTACGAGGGCAGCCTCGATTTCAAGAAAGCCCAGGTGGAAGCCGACAAACGCATCCCCACGGCCAAGAGCGGCTAGGCCGCCGCCGCCGGCTTTCCCATGCTCGCCAAACGCGTCATCCCCTGCCTCGACGTCACCGCTGGTCGCGTCGTCAAGGGCATCAACTTCGTCGAACTGCGTGACGCCGGTGATCCGGTCGAGATCGCGCGCAAGTACGACGAGCAGGGCGCCGACGAACTGACCTTCCTCGACATCACCGCCAGTTCCGATCAGCGCGACATCATCCTGCAGGTGGTCGAGCAGGTCGCCGATCAGGTCTTCATCCCACTCACCGTCGGTGGTGGCGTGCGCGTCGTGGCCGACGTGCGCCGCCTGTTGAACGCCGGCGCCGACAAGGTGAGCATGAACACGGCGGCGGTGGAGCGGCCGCAATTGGTCGCCGAAGCGTCGGCCAAGGTCGGCAGCCAGTGCATCGTCGTCGCCGTCGATGCCAAGCAGGTGGCGCCTGGCAGGTGGGAGGTGTTCACCCACGGCGGCCGCCGCGGCACCGGACTGGACGCGGTGGGCTGGGCGGAGCAGGTGCAGCGGCTGGGCGCCGGCGAGATCCTGCTCACCAGCATGGACCGCGACGGCACCAAGAACGGCTTCGACCTGGCGCTGACGCGGGCGGTTTGCGACGCGGTGGATATTCCGGTGATCGCCAGCGGCGGCGTCGGCAATCTGCAGCACCTGGCCGACGGCGTGCTCGCCGGCCACGCCGACGCGGTGCTGGCGGCGAGCATTTTTCACTACGGCGAATACACGGTGCGCCAAGCCAAGGAATGCATGCGCGCCCAGGGCATAGAGGTCAGGTTATGAATACGCATTGGTTGAACGAGGTGAAGTGGGACGCGCAAGGCTTGGTACCGGTGATCGCCCAGGACGCGGCCAGCGGCGAGGTGCTGATGTTCGCCTGGATGAATCGCGAGGCGCTGGAGCGCACCGCGGCTGCCGGCGAGGCCGTCTATTGGTCGCGTTCGCGGCGCAAGTTGTGGCACAAGGGCGAGGAGTCCGGCCATACGCAGAAGGTGCGCGAGATGCGCATCGACTGCGACAACGACGTGATCCTGCTGAAGATCGAGCAGACCGGCGGCATCGCCTGCCACACCGGACGGCGCAGTTGCTTCTTCCAGCGCCACGAGGCGGGTCACTGGGTGGCCGTCGATCCGGTGCTGAAGGACCCGAAAGACATCTACAAGTAATTGATTCGCGGTTTTGCGCCGTTTTGTCCTGGCGGCGCCCGGCGGTATCATGGGCGCATATCGACGCCGGGGAATCCCATGATCAATCTTGAAGTTCTGCACCGCCTGCAGGCGACCTTGGTCGAGCGCAAGGCGGCCGCGCCCGACAGTTCCTACGTCGCCGGCCTCTACGCCAAGGGCACCGACAGCATCTGCAAGAAGGTGGCGGAAGAAGCGGCCGAGACCATCATGGCCGCCAAGGACGGCGACCACCTGCATCTGGTGCGCGAGGTCGCCGACCTGTGGTTCCACAGCCTGATCCTGCTCAGCCACTTTGACCTGGGGGTCGACGACGTGTTGTTCGAACTGCGCCGCCGTGAGGGAATTTCCGGCATCGACGAGAAGGCGAGTCGGCCGACATGACAGATTGCATCTTCTGCAAGATCGCCCGCGGCGACATTCCGAGCCGCAAGGTCTACGAGGACGAGGAGCTGTTCGCCTTTCACGACATCGAGCCGGCTACTCCCGTGCATTTCATGATCATACCCAAATTGCATATTGCCTCGCTGGTCGAGGTCCAACCCGAGCACCAGGCCCTGCTCGGCAGGATGCTGGGAATCGCCGCACGCCTGGCGCGCGAACAGGGTCTCAGCGACGGCTTCCGCAGCGTCATCAACACCGGGCGGATCGGTCGGCAGGAGGTGTATCATCTGCATCTACACATCCTCGGCGGACCCCAGCCTCTGGGAACGATGATCCGCAAATAAGGAGACCGATATGGGAAGCTTTAGCATATGGCATTGGCTGATAGTGCTGTTGATCGTGATGCTGGTGTTCGGCACCAAGAAGCTGCGCAATATCGGCCAGGACCTGGGCGGTGCGGTGAAGGGCTTCAAGGAAGGCATGCGCGAGGGCGATACCGAGAAGAGCGCCGAGCCACAGCAGCCGACCCCGGCTGGCCACACCCTCGAGGGCGAGATCAAGGAAAAGGTCAAGAGCTAGCAGGCCTGGCTTCGCCGGCAGACGCTTTTTTGCGCCCAGCAAGATGTTTGACGTAGGCTTTTCCGAGCTGGTGGTCATCGGCGTGGTCGCCCTGATCGTCATCGGACCCGAACGCCTGCCGGCTGTGGCGCGCACCGCCGGGGT
This sequence comes from Sterolibacterium sp., assembly GCA_023258955.1. Taxonomy (GTDB): domain Bacteria; phylum Pseudomonadota; class Gammaproteobacteria; order Burkholderiales; family Rhodocyclaceae; genus CAIYYX01. The sequence goes on along the minus strand of JAHFRE010000241.1, from coordinate 2,399 downwards.
GCTGCTGGGCCGCCTGCAGCGCTACGTCAATGGCGTCAAAGCCGACATCAATCGCGAAATCCACTTGGACGAACTGAAGAAGCTGCAGCAGCAGATGACGGAGCAGGCGCGGGCGCTGGAGACGACGGTGACGAGCGAAATGAAGGCGGTCGAGGCCTCGCTCGCCGAACTGGAGCAACCCATCGCTGCCGCGGCTGATCCGGCGCCGCTCGCGACGCCGGCAGCGCCGACAGCGCCGCCGGCAGCGTTGCAGGCGGTGACCGAGCCGGCGCCGGCGCAGCAATTGGAACTGGGGCTGGGCGAACCGCCGCGGCGCAACGGTTGAGCATGGAAGAGCCCCAGGATAGTTTCATTTCGCACCTGGTCGAACTGCGCGACCGGTTGATCCGCTCCATCGCCGCCGTGATGGTCATCTTCCTCGGCCTCGCGGCCTGGGCGCGCGACATCTACAGCCTGCTCGCCGGCCCCATGCTCGCCTCCCTGCCCAAGGGCGGACACATGATCGCCACCGACGTCGCCGGCGCCTTTCTGGTGCCGATGAAGGTGACGCTGATGCTCTCCTTTCTCATCGCTCTGCCCTACGTGCTCTACCAGATCTGGGCCTTCGTCGCGCCGGGTCTCTACGAACACGAGAAGAAGTTCGTGCCGCCTTTGATCGTCGCCAGCCTCGTGCTCTTCTTCACCGGCATGTGCTTCGCGTTCTTCATCGTCTTTCCGACGGTGTTCGCCTTCGTGAACAAGTTCGCCCCGGAGGGGGTCATGGTGATGACCGACATCGACAAATACCTGTCCTTCGTGCTGTCCACCTTTCTCGCCTTCGGTGTCACCTTCGAGGTGCCGGTGATCGTCATCGTGCTGGTCAAGATCGGTCTGGTCAGCATCGCCAAGCTGAAGGAGATCCGCCCCTACGTGATCGTCGGCGCCTTCGTGGTCGGCGCCGTGTTCACTCCGCCCGACGTGGTCTCGCAGTTCATGCTGGCCCTGCCGCTGTGCCTGCTCTACGAACTGGGCATCGTCCTGGCGCGCTTCATCGTCAAGCCCGCCGTCGCTGCGCCGTCGGCGTAGCGGCGGCTGAGCCCGGCCCGGACCGCCGTGACCGCCAACGCCGCAGCGGTGCTGTCGACCCGCGGCCTGTCGATCCGCTTCGGCGGCCACCTCGCGGTCGACGCGGTCAGCTGCGATTTCTTCGCCGATACCCTGACCGCCATCGTCGGCCCCAACGGCGCTGGCAAGACCACCTACTTCAACCTGATCTCCGGCCAGTTGCCGGCCAGCGCCGGCGAGGTTCGCCTCTACGGCGAGGACATCACCGCGCTGGGCGCCGCGCAGCGGACGCGGCGCGGCATCGGCCGGGCCTTTCAGCTGACCAATCTGTTTCCCCACCTGAGCGTGCAGGAGAACGTCCGCCTGGCGGTGCAGAGCGCCGCCGGACTGGGCATGAGCCTGCTGTCGCTGTGCAGCCGCCACGTCGAACTGGTGGAGCGGGCCGAGCACTATCTGGGCCGGGTCGCCCTGGGCGACAAGCGCAGCCAGATGGTGGCGGCGCTCGCGCACGGCGACAAGCGCAAGCTGGAGGTGGCGATCCTGCTGGCGCTCGAGCCCGACGTGCTGATGTTCGACGAGCCGACCGCGGGCATGAGCGTGGATGAAGTGCCGGTGCTGCTCGAGTTGATCCAGCAGGTCAGGGCCCAGGGCGACAAGACCATCTTGCTGGTCGAGCACAAGCTGGACGTGGTGCGCCAGCTCGCCGACCGCATCGTCGTCCTGCACAACGGGCAATTGGTGGCCGACGGCGATCCGGCGCGGGTGATGGCATCAAACGTGGTGCAGCAGGCCTATCTCGGCGCGACGCCGACGCCGCATGGCTGAGCCCCTGCTGCAACTGACCGCCGTGCATACGCACATCGGCGAATACCACATCCTTCAGGGTGTCGATCTGTGCGTCGCCAAGGGTGGCATGACGGTGCTGCTGGGCCGCAACGGCGCCGGCAAGACCACCACGCTGCGCACCATCATGGGCCTGTGGCGCGCCTCGCGCGGACAGATCCTCTACGCCGGCCGCGAGATCACGGCGCTCGCCACACCGGAGATCGCCCGCGCCGGCATCGCCTACGTGCCGGAGACCATGGCCGTGTTTTCCGACCTGACGGTGCGCGAAAACCTCTATCTGGCGGCGCGCCGCGGCGAACTGGAGCAGGCGCGGGTGGACTGGATCTTCGGTTTCTTTCCGGCGCTGAAGAAGTTCTGGAACCAGGCGGCGGGAAACCTCTCCGGCGGCCAGAAGCAGATGCTGGCGATCGCCCGCGCCATGGTCGAGCCGCGCACCCTGCTGCTGGTCGACGAGCCGACCAAGGGCCTGGCCCCGGCCATCGTCGCCAGCCTGATCGAGGCCTTTCGCG
>JAHFRE010000057.1 GCA_023258955.1 Sterolibacterium sp. | reverse complement strand
ATTGCCTGCAGGACCGCAACGCCGACCTCGAAGCGGAGGTCGCCCGACGCATGACCGAGAACGACCTGACCCAGCAGGTCAGCATCCGCGCCCTGGCCCACCTCGCCGAGACCCGCGACCCGGAGACCGGCAACCACCTATTGCGCACCCAGGGTTATGTCAAGCGACTGGCGTTTGGCCTGAAGGGACACCACCGCTTCGCTGCCACCCTGACCCAGCGCTACATCGATCTGCTGGTCCGCTCCGCGCCCCTGCACGACGTCGGCAAGGTCGGTGTGCCCGATCAGATCCTGCTCAAGCCGGGCCCGCTCACCGCGGATGAATGGGCCATCATGAGAACCCACGCCGAGTTGGGCGCGAAGGCCATCGAGCAGGCCGAGCGCGACATCGAAACGCCTCTGCCCTTTCTCTCCTTGGCCAAGGAAATAGCCCGCTCGCACCACGAGAAATGGGACGGCAGCGGCTATCCCGACGCTTTGGCCGGTGACGCCATTCCGCTCTCGGCGCGCCTCATGGCCGTAGCCGATGTGTTCGACGCCCTGGTCACGCCGCGGGTCTACAAGTCGGCGCTGCCCTACACCGAGGCCCGCGACATCATCGCCGCCGAACGCGGCCGGCATTTCGATCCGGATGTCACGGATGCCTTCCTTTCCGGCTTCGACGATTTCGTCGCCATCGCCAGGCGCTACGCGGAGAGTTAAACCGGTGACCCACGCCTTGCGCGCCGCGAGCGCAGCGCCATGAAGCTGCGCGCCAAGATGTGGCTGGTGCTGGGCGGCGTCGTGCTCGCGGTGCTGGCGCTCGACCTCGGCATTCGCTACCGGGATATCGCCGCCGAACAGCTCGAGGACCAAAGCGCGGATGCGCACACCATCCGCGCCATGCTGATGGCGACGCGGCGCGTCTATCACAAGCAGTTCCTCGACAGCGGACTGCCGATCAGCGACAGTACCGTCGGCTTCCTGCCGGCGCACGCGCTGTCGCGCATCGCCAAGGAATTCCCCAATTGGGACAACAGCGGCATCACGTTCAACAACGTCTCCGACCGACCGCGCAATCCCGACAACCTGGCCGACCGCTTTGAACTGCAGGCGATGGCCTGGTTTCGCGCCCATCCCCAGGCCGAAGAGCGCATCCAGCGCATCGTCGATCAGCAGAAGGTCGGCTGGTTGCACTACACGGCGCCGATCTGGATCGAGCCCTACTGCCTGAATTGCCATGGCGATGCCGCCGTCGCGCCGCCGAGCATCCGCAAGCTCTACGGCAATGCTTACGACTACAAGGTCGGCGATTTGCGCGGCGTCATGAGCATCAAGCTGCCGCTGGCGCGCTACGAGGCCGCCGCCTGGAACCGCTGGCTCAACCGGCTCGGCTGGAGCCTGTTCGCCTACGCCGCAATCTTCCTGGTGCTGGGATCGCTGATGGAAAGGCTGGTGCTGCGTCGCCTGGAAACGCTGCGCGCGGCGGCGCGGCGGGTGGCGGCCGGCGACGTGGGTGTCAGCGTGCCCGAGAGTGGTACTGACGAACTCGATGAGCTGGCGCGCGACTTCAACCACATGGCGACGGAAGTGCGGGCCCGCGAGGGCTTGCTCAACAGGCAGAACCAGCAATTGGCGGCGGAGCGGCAGCAGCTCGAAGCGCGGGTGAGCGAACGCACCACCGAACTGGCAGAGGCGATGCGTAGCGCCGACGCTGCCAACGAAGCGAAGAGCGCCTTTCTGGCCAACATGAGTCACGAGATCCGCACGCCGATGAACGCCATCCTCGGCCTGACCTATTTGCTGCGACGTGGCGCTGCCACCCCGGAGCAGGCGGAGCGCCTCGAGAAGATCGACAGCGCCGGGCAACACCTGCTGTCCATCATCAACGACATCCTCGACATTTCCAAGATCGAGGCCGGCAAGCTGCAGATCGAGACGAGCAACTTCGCCATCGACTCGGTGCTCGACCACGTGCGTTCGATGGTGGCAGCGGTGGCCCAGGCGAAGGGCCTGCGCCTGGAGGTGGACGCCGCGGCGGTTCCCAAATGGCTGCGCGGTGACCCGACCCGCCTGCGCCAGGCGCTGCTCAACTACGCCAGCAACGCGGTGAAGTTCACCGAACAAGGCACGATCTGGCTGCGCGCCAGGCTGCTCGAAGAAGACGGTGACGAGCTATTGGTGCGCTTCGAGGTTTGCGACTCTGGCATCGGCGTCGCACCCGAAGAACTGCGGCGGCTGTTCCACGCCTTCGAGCAGGCCGATGTGTCGACCACCCGCAAGTACGGTGGCACAGGCCTTGGCCTGACCATCACCCGGCGACTGGCGCAGATCATGGGTGGCGAAGCGGGCGCCGAGAGCACGGCTGGGATGGGCAGCACCTTCTGGTTTACCAGCCGCCTGCAGCGCGGTCGCGGCGACCTCGGCACGACGCCGAGCGGCGCCGCGGCGGATTGCGAGACGCGCCTGCGCCGCGACCACAAGGGCGCGCGCCTGTTACTGGCCGAGGACAATGTGATCAACAGCGAAGTGGCGCTGGAACTGCTGCACGCGGTCGGTCTGGCGGTAGACACCGCGAGCGATGGCATGGAGGCGCTGCAGCGAGCCAAGGCGCAAGCCTACGACCTGATCCTGATGGACGTGCAGATGCCCAATATGGACGGCCTCGAGGCCACCCGGGCGATCCGCGCCGTCCCGGGCGCGGGCGACACGCCCATCGTTGCCATGACCGCCAACGCCTTCGACGAAGATCGGCGCGCCTGCGAAGCAGCCGGCATGAACGATTTCATCGCCAAGCCGGTGGAACCGGGCGCGCTCTACGCCACCTTGCTCAAGTGGCTGCCGGCGCGGGGCACGACCGCGGCGTCTGAGCCGGTCGGCAACCGGCGGGCACAGGTGCAGACGACGCAGCCGATCCCGGCCGCGCTCGCCGGTCTGGCCGGCCTGCCCGGACTCGACCTGCGACGCGGCGTCGCCGCGCTGCGTGGCAATGGCGAAAGATATCTGGACCTGTTGCGCCTGTTCGCTGCTGCGCACGCCGATGATATGGAGCGGCTGCAAGCGATGCTGCTCGCCGGCGACCAGGCGAGCGCCAAACTCCTGGCGCACACCCTGAAGGGCGCTGCCGCAACCATAGCGGCGGACCACCTGGCGGAAGCGGCGCGGGCGCTGGAACAGGTCTTGGCGAGCGGCGCCACGGCGGCCGGCGAGCAACGAATTGTGCTGATGGACAGCATCCGTCGGGAAATGGCGCAGCTCGCCGCCGTCCTGCCGCCGCGAGCGGAAATCGTCAGCGCTGGCGCGCTTCCCGATGCGGCCAAGCTGCGCCGTGCGCTCGACGCGCTGCTGGCGCAGCACGATACCGCCGCCAGCGAGTTCCTCGACTTGCACGCCAGCCAGCTCGCGCCCGAACTGGGCGAGCGTTGGCAGCAATTGTCAGAACAGATCAAACGCTTCGACTTCGACGCCGCCAGGACGACGCTGGCGGCACCGCGGATTCCTTAGGCGGGCGAGGCGGTTCAGCGACCGCGCCGGCGTAGCAGCGCGTAGCAGGCCAGCGCCGTGAGGCAGGAAAAGGCCAACAGCGACCACTCGGCGATCGACAGTTGGAGGAACTTCCAGCCCGGATCGGAGCACAGGCCGCTGGCGTAGAAGAGCAGCGGGAGGTGCTCGCCGGCCCAGTCGATCAACCGCTCCCACCAGGCCATGGCGCCGCTGCAGTTGGTCTCGGTCGCAAAACGCTGCAGATAGGTCTGCCAGGCGGCGACGCCGGCGCCGCTGACTGCCGCGGCGGCCATCAGCAGGGCCGCTGCCCTTTGCAGCAGACCCATGGGCGACGTTGCCAGGCCGAGCAAGGCGGCAACGGCCACGCCCAGATAGAGCATGCGCTGGGCGATGCAGAGGGGGCAGGCGGCAATGTGCAGTGTCTGCGCCAGAAAGACACCGCCGGCGACCAGGCCGATGGAGACGGCGAGCGCCAGGGCGAACGGGAATCGGGCTGAGAGACGCAGACTGGGTTTCATCGCCAAAGGCCTCCTGGAAGCGGGGATTTTATCAGAGGTCCGCGTCGTCTCCCGTGCCCGGCCACCGCCGAAACAAACTGTTGCAAGCCACCATTGAACTCGGCGCCAACGATCCCATCTACCCTAAGCGCAAAGCGCCATTGAGCCAGAGTTCGACACTTACAGCGGAGGTAGTAGATCCCATGAAGCGACAGTTCACCAGCCTTATCGATGTCCTCAGCCCACCCGAAAATCGCTGGCTGAAGGATCTTTCGAAGCGCAAGTCTGGCTTGCCGGCGGGCGTCCGCCTGGTTCGCTTCAGCGAGGACGACGATGCGCTCTGCGCAGAAACGGAAGGGATGGCCGCCGCCTCAGGGCAGGCGGCTACGCTCAGGCAGCGAGCATTGCCCGGGGTTCCTCGTTCCGGGCGGTCTGCTTCCGGTGCATCAGGCGGCCTTGGATGATGGCCCCCGGTAGTATCTCGGCAGCCGTGTATTCGACGTCGCAGTTGACGCGGGCGGTTGCCTGAAGCTCGACGGTGTCCCTGCCATGGACGTGGCCGGTCACCAAGCCGTGGATGACGACGCGGCTGACTTCGATGTTGCCGTCCACGCAGCCGTGCTCGCCGATCACCAGCGTCGCCGCCTGACCATCGATCGAGCGGACATTACCCCTGACCTCGCCGTCGATGCGCAGGCCGCCGGAAAATATGATGTCGCCGACGAGCAGCACACCGGCGGCGACGATGCTTTCTCTATCCATGGCGCCGACGATACGAGGATTGGCGTCGGCTCGCCAGCGGAAAATTCTGCTCGCGCTAAAATAGCTTCGAAGCGCTTCGACCAACCTTCGTTTGAGAGGAATAGAACCATGAAACCGCTACTCGTCGCCGCAGCGCTGTTGTTTCCTCCGCTCGTGTTCGCACAGTCCAGCGTCCTGCAAGACAGCACCGAGTTTGCCAAGGTGCTGAACTACGCGCCGCTGCCGGGGCCGCAAGTCGCCCGCCAGGTGTGCGCGCCTGTCGCCGCCGCGCCTGCGCCGGCGCACAATCCGGGCGGTGCCATCGCCGGCGGTGTGGTCGGGGCGCTGGTCGGGTCACGCTTCGGCGGTGGCCATGGCAAAGACGCCGCGACCGTGGCGGGCGCCATCGGCGGCGCCATGGTCGGCGATCAAATCGGATCCGGGCAAGCGACCCAGCAGCAATGCAACACGGTCTATGAGGCGGGACCGCCGGCCGGCTATCAGGTCAACTACAGCTACCGGGGCAAGCGCTACACGACCACCACCAATTATCCGCCGGGCGAGTTCTTGAAAGTGCGCACCCTGGTGACCGTGGAGTAGGCGCGGCGCCGGGCCGCGCCGCCGCCATCAGCGCAACCTGTCGTTGAGAAAGGCGATGCTGCGCGACCAGGCGAGCTTCGCCGCGGCCTCGTCGTAGCGCGGCGTGGTGTCGTTGTTGAAACCGTGCTGCACGCCCGCGTAGATGTAGGCCTGATACGCGACCTTGGCCTGCTGCAGGGCCGCCTCGAAGGCCGGCCAGCCTGCGTTGATGCGTTCATCCTGCCCGGCGTAGTGGATCAGCAGCGGCGCCTTTATCTTTGCTGCCTCGGCCGCCGTCGGTTGGTTGCCGTAGAAGGGCACCGCGGCGCCGAGATAGGGTAGTTGCACGGCCAACTGGTTGGCGATGCCGCCGCCGTAGCAGAAGCCGACGACGCCGACCTTGCCGTTGCCTTCGGGCAGGTTCTTGAGCAGGTTCGCGGCAGCCGCGAAGTCGGCCCGTGCCTTGGTCTGGTCCAGCTTTGCGAACAGTTCGCGCGCGCTGTCTTCATCGCCGGGGTAGCCGCCGAGGGGAAACAGCGCGTCGGGGGCGAGGCCGATGAAGTTGTCCAGCGCCAGTCGCCGCGCGATGTCCTCAATGTGGGGATTGAGGCCGCGATTTTCGTGCACCACCAACACCGTCGGCAGCTTGCCCTTGCTCTTGGCCGGCTTCACCAGGTAGGCGCGCGCCCGCCCGTAGCCCGCCGGCGAGGCATATTCGATGAAGGCGGTGCTGACGCGCGGATCTTCCGGCTTGACTTGCTGCGCCTGGGCAAAGCGCGGGTTGAGCGCTTCCAGCAAGCTCTCCGCGGTCATCGCACCGACCGCGAAGCGCGTTGCCGATCTGAGGAACTGCCGCCGCGGGATGATGCCATGCACGTATTGGTCGAACAGCCGCAGCACCTCCGGCGCGAAATCCTTCGCTATCTTGCGCGTCATCGTGCACCTCCTGCGCTGGCGTCGGCTTGCGCTTCAACAAACCAGCGGCCTGACCGGCGCTTCGTCCATCAAGGCGATCTGCTCGCGCAGCTCCAGGATGCGGTCCTGCCAATAGCGTGGCGTGCCGAACCAGGGAAAAGCTGCGGGAAAGGCCGGATCCTGCCAGCGCCGGGCGATCCAGGCGCTGTAGTGGATCAGGCGCAGCGTGCGCAGCGCCTCGATCAAGTGTAGTTCGCGGTCGTCGAATTCGCCAAACAGTTCGTGGCCGGCGAGCAGCTTGCCCAACTGCGTCCGCTGCCGTAGGTTCATCACCGAACCGCGATACATTGATGCGCTACGAGCGCACTTCAATAGCGTCAGCTACCGCGTGAGCGAGGCAGCGAAGGTGGCCAAGAGCCACGAGATTCAGCTGGATGCGCCCAAAATCAAACGTTACCAGGCCGAGCAGACCAACGAGCCGTTCACCGAGCAGGCTACATTGAACAAGGCTGCCATGATCTGGGAGCCGGCTATCGGTAAGACCGACGAGTTGGGCAATGACCTCATTGCCACATTTGTGCTGATAGGACATTGCTTCGACGTGATCGAGTCCGTCAGTCCACGCACTATGGTGAATCGCTGAGCCAAATACTGACCACGCGTCCTTCTTCGTCAAGTCCGTACTCATTGAACAGAAGTGGGGAACTTGGACTTCCGTAATGGAGTCTTTGCGTTCCGTACCTACGCCCCAGTCGGGAATTGGCATAGCGAGAATCCCGAGCTTCGCGCGCCGCCGCATCTCTGATTTCATCAGGATTGCCCAAAACTGAAATGACTTTGTCCTTATGGTCTCCAAGCGCAATGCCACGTTTGCTGCGGAAGACCGAAGCGGCGTGGCGTTGTGGCGACGCAACGGGGTCACATATGGGCCCCCTGGTGACAAATATTCCGTCGAGTCTGCTCTGAACTAGCGAGCTGTCACCTGAAAATGAAAAAACGGCCGACGCGTTGGAGGCGACGTCATATAGGCAAATGGTTCGGGCGGTATCGAGTCCGGTCAATGTTGCCCGACTCCAGGTGCCAATCTGCTTGCTCAAGGAATCGAACGTGGGCGCCTTGTTGCCCAGGCATATTGTATTGACGCAGGTCTCCAATTGCACCGCTCGAGCGGCCGGCGACATGGCTGTCAGAAGCAGCGCCAGCACCGGCAAGCCCAATATGGTCATGGGCCTCGCTTTCATCACCATCTTGCGTATGGAACGCTTTGGCCCGGGTGGGTCGTCACCCATTGCTCCGTTCTCCTACAAAGATTTTCCACGTCTTCATTTTGTGCGCGCGTACACCCATAGGTCGGCTTCCATCCATCGCCGCAAGAACCATGACCCAAGTTCGCACTCCATCCCTCCCGCGCCTGCGCGATATGACGATAGCCTATACTACGCGTGCATACATGTTGCGTCAAATTGGCCATTTTGTGGCCGTTCGCAGGCTTGCACTACGGCGATCTGGTGCGAGGAGGTCAGCGGCTCAAATGAGGGGCGGTTCTTGCATCAATGGGACTTGCTCGCGCAGTTCGAGGATGCGGTCCTGCCAGTAGCGCTGTGTGCCGAACCAGGGGAAGGCCGCGGGAAAAGCGGGGTCGGTCCAGCGGCGGGCAATCCACGCGCTGTAGTGGATGAGGCGCAAGGTGCGCAGCGCTTCGACTAGTTGCAACTCGCAGTCGTCGAACTTGTGGAAAGTCTCATAGCCGCGCAGCAGCGCCTGAAGCTGGCTGCGGGCATCGACCTCATCGCCGGAAAGCAGCATCCACAAATCTTGCACCGCCGGGCCTTTGCGGCTGTCGTCGAAGTCGACGAAATGCGGGCCATCGTCGGTCCAGAGAAGGTTTCCTGGATGGCAGTCGCCATGCAGGCGCAGCACCTGGACTCTACCGGCGCGCTGGTAGGCGTGGCTTACGCCATCGAGTGCCTGGTCGGCGACGCTGGTCCATGCCGGCCGCAATTCCAGGGGCAGCCAGTCGCCGGCGACCAGGAAATCGCGTGGCTCGATTCCGAAGCTCTGGATGTCTAGCGAGGGCCGCGCCTGGTAATTGGAGCATGCACCAACCGCGTGGATGCGGCCGAGGAAGCGCCCCAGCCACTCCAGTGTTTCTTCTCTCTCCAGCTCCGGTGCTCTGCCGCCCTGCCGGGCAAACAGTGCGAAACGGTGCCCCGCGGAATGGTGCAGCGTTCGGCCATTGAACGGTAATGGGGGTACGACGGGGATCTCGCTGCCGGCCAGTTCGTGGGTAAAGGCATGCTCTTCGAGAATGGCCGCGTCGCTCCAGCGCTCGGGACGGTAGAATTTGGCGACCACTTGCCTGTCATCTTCGAGGCCGATCTGGTAGACGCGGTTCTCGAAGCTGTTGAGCTGCAGCAGCCGACCATCGCAGCGCATACCGAGTTCGTCCACGGCGTTGAGGATCACGTCCGGCGTCAGGCCGGCATAAGGTAAAACGGGCGGCTTCTTCAAGAGGGGTCGCGGCAAAGGCAAAAGTTCCAGTGTAACGCGTGCGCTGCAAGCCCACACCACGGCGGTACTCCCTTGCTGGCAGATCTACCCCTTGCTCTTACGCACGGCAACAGATATTTGCCGGCACATCGACCCCATGTGCCGCGGGCAAGTCCTTTCCGCGTGCTCCGAAATTTGTTCCAGTCGTTTGGCTGGCGCGGTTTCGTCGATATGGCGAAGAATGAACTTGCGAAAATCGGGAGACGCCCTAAGGATAGGCACCAAGGAGCTGACCTCGGACCATTGGTCGGCGAGCAGACGGGTGACGACATCACTGAACCCTTCCGCTATTGCTCCGTCGTCACACTGCGAATAACGCGCAAATTGCTCATGGAGCTGCTGCCATGATACGGCGGTGGCAGCTTGGGCTTCCGCAAGTTGAGCATCTTCCTGGGGGCACGCCTTGTCCCCAGCCCTGGAGCATGGGGCCACGAAAACCCACAAGATCGCGAGCAGTAACCTTGATCTGCCGCCAGTTTGCGCCATCATTGCACCGTGATCGTTTGCAGCGGATCGACGCGGTTAAGTTTGTTCAGGAAATCGGTCGCATCATCGGTTGTTCGAATGCAGCCTTCTGTCTTCGATTGTGGGCCGCTCCGCCCCGAGTGCACCCCCATGCCGATTCGACCGGGGACGTTGAACACGAAGTTTCCATAAGACCCGTACGGGCCATAGGACCCGCTTTCCGGATGAGGAACGTAATACGAGAAATCATACGTCCCATTTGGCCATGGCCCTTTGCTGTTCGATGTCGTATTGTTGGCGGCCGGAAATTGGGCCACGGAATTTCCCTTGTTATCGTAGATCGTGATCGTGCCGGTGGTTCGATCGAATCTCACGTCGGATAGGCCAAGCGGGTCTATTCTGCTCAGAGGATTCGCGCTTGCATAGACGTATGGATTCGGGCCTCCGGCCAGGCCAATGGGATCTACTTCGATGTAACGCGCCAGGGCAACCCCGCTGTATATTGCCATGCCCAGCAGGAAAGTGGCGATGATCATGGATTTGTTCAACGTCATCTTGATCTCCTTACTCCGATGATGTTGCGCGGCGAACCACTTTCAGGTATTCGGCTTCTTCGACGCCACTCGGCTTACGCCATCCAAGCGCCGTCGCTTTCTCGAACCACTCCTCAAATTGCTGCTCGACGTAGCGATAATTCGCCCGCAGGTACTGAGGGATGTCCCTGGGCCGCTCATACTTCGTTCTGAAGTCGCGGTTCGAAATACTGGCGTAGTCGCTACCAAGCAGCGTAATGGCTGCGATATTCTTCGGGTAGACGGCAAGCGTCACTTCCGCGACGGCAATTGATTTCTCGTACTCTCCGTATTTCCTGAGAACCTCAGCCACCGTCTGTGCCATCATCGCAGCTGTTTCCTGTTTGCTGAGTTTCTGCATATAGATGCCGTTCGATATGGCCTTGTCTGTGATGTGATGTTGCGCGCGAAGCCACTCATCGCGCGCGGGCTTAGCTCCGCTGGTCGGCTCCAGGTTAAATACCTTCCCTTCGGGGTCGGTGTATTTGACGAAGATGTGCCGCGGCGCCGTCGAAGCAGTCACGTCAATTCCGAGGCGCTGCCCGAGAATGACGAAAAGGAACGGCATCGTGACGCAGTTGCCTTTTCTTGTCCTGAGATAGTGGGCAAGAATCCGATTGTGTACATTCCCTCCCAGGGGATCATCGAAGTCATACTGAAACGTCTGATAGCCGTTCCAAGGGCCGGGCTCATAGAGAAAGCGGGTAAGTGCGAAAAGCTTTTCACCGCTTTGCGCATAAGGGGTGAGCATGGTGCGCACCTGCGCGACCACGGTCTCAATCTGGTGCAGCGACGCTTCAATGTCGACACTAGGCTCGACCATCTTGTCGAAAGTCAATTCGATCCTAGCCAAGTCCATTTGCTTTTCTGGCTGCTTCAGAATGGCCTTGATTCTCCTAGCCTCCGACTCAGCGTCGCGATCGAATACCGGTGCCCTTTCGGCGGCCGTCGCCGCCAGCGAAACCAGCAGCGCCAGATAGACCATCGCTCGGACTTTGGCCCGCCCCATAGTCACACCTCTGTTGAGATTCCCCATGTAGTCCCTACGCAGGAACAGGACAATATGACAATACACTATAATTGTCGCGGATATTGTTCCGCAATGTCAAACGGCGTCGTGCTGGGGCGTAGGTCGGGCGTGCCTAACTTGGAAATCGCAGACCAGCTCTGTCCACTTATATGGCAGCATCACCGCATCTTGTTATTTACAACAGTTTCTCCTTCGCTCCAGCACAAGCACTGGCCAAAACCGTTGTATCCGATGATCTGATAACAATCCGGCAGTCGCCGTGCAGGCGTAGGCTGGCGACCGGTCCGGCGCGCGCGAAGGCGCGCCGCACGCCATCGAGCGCCTGGTCGACGACGCTGATCCAGACGGCTTCCAATTCCTGGTCGACGAAGCCGCCGTCCATCAGGAAGGCGCGCGGTTCCTCGCCGAAGCTGGCGATGTCGAGCGTCGGCCGCAGCAGGTAGGGCGCCGTGCCGCCCACGGCGTGGATGCGTCCGAGGAAGCGGCCCATCCATTCGAGCGTCTCGGGCCGGTCGAACTCCGGGGCGCGCCCGCCCTGCTTGGGAAAGACGGCGAACCGGTAACCGGCGTGACGGTGCAGCGTGCGCCCGGCGAACAGCAGCGGCGGCACGGCCGGTATCTCTTGCGCGAAGAGTTGCAGCGTGAAGGCGTGCTCCTCGAGGATGGCCTCGTCGCTCCAGCGACCGGGACGATAGAATTTGGCGACCAGCGGCGCGCCCTCCTCGACGCCGACCTGATAGACCCGGTTCTCGAAGCTGTTCAACGCCAGCAGGCGGCCGTCGCAACGCAGACCTAGACTATCGATCGCCTCGAGCAGCAGGTCCGGCGTCAGCTCGGCGTAGGGCTTGGTTATCGCCGGGTCCATTGGTATCCTTCCGATCGCAAACACTAGTGTAGCCGCAGTCGGCGATTCCCAGCGTGGAGCAGGTGGCTTATGAAGGTTTCCGGTTTGTTGCTCGCCTGTGTTCTTACGGCAACCAGCGCGGCCTGTCTGGCCGAGCCTCCCATCGTCATCAAGTTCAGCCACGTTGCGGCATTCGACGCGCCCAAGGGCAAGGCAGCGGAGCGCTTCAAGAAACTGGCCGAGGAAGGCAGCAAAGGCCGGGTGCGGGTGGACCTGTATCCGAACAGCTCGCTCTACAAGGACAAGGAGGAGCTCGAGGCGCTGCAACTCGGCGCGGTGCAGATGCTCGCACCCGCGCCCGGCAAATTCGGGCCGATGGGCGTCAAGGAATTCGAAGTGCTGGACCTGCCCTACCTTTTCGACGGCATCGCTTCAGCGCAGCGGGTGACCCAGGGCCCGATCGGCCGCCAGTTGCTCGGCAAGCTCGACGCGCGGGGCATCGCCGGCCTAGCCTTGTGGGACAACGGCTTTCGCGTGTTCACCTCGAACAAGCCGATCAGACGTCCCGCCGATCTCAAGGGACAGAAGATCCGTATCCAGTCTTCCAAGGTGACCGACGCCCAAATGCGCGGCGTCGGCGCGCTGCCCCAGGTGTTGGCGTTCGGCGAGCTTTACCAAGCGCTGCAGACAGGTGTGGTCGATGGCCAGGAGAATCCGATCACCCACGTCTATACGCAAAAGTTTTACGAGGTGCAGAGATACATGACCTTGACCGATCACAGCTATCACGGTTATGTGGTGATCGCCAACAAGAAGTTCTGGGAGAGCCTGCCGCCGGACATCCGCAAGCTGCTGACCTCGGCCTTGGACGATACCACCGCCTATTTCTACCAGATGGCCAAACTGGAGAACGACGAGGCGCTCGAAGCGATCAGGAAGATCGGCCGCATGGAGATCCACACCCCAACGCCGCAGGAGATGGGCGAGTGGAAGCGGGCCTTCGGCCGCGTCCATCGGGAGATGGAAGGGCGGGTCGGCAAGGAACTGCTCGAATCGATCTACAAGGAGACCGGCTTCGACCCGGGCCGACCTTAGCGACTCGCGTTACAGCAACGCGCGCGCCACGCTCCACGCCGCGCCCAGCCAGAGCACGGCAAAAGCCAGCATGGAGATGCCGAAGGCGGCTTCGCGCGAAGGCGGGTTCTTGACGTAGGCCGCCGCGTACCATACGCGCGCTGCGAGCCAGAGCAGGCCGATGACGCCGGCCCATCGGTCGGCGACGTAGGCGGCGAACAACCACAGCGCCGGCAGCATGACCACGGCGGCCTCCAGCGTGTTCATCTGCACGCGGAAGGCGCGCTCGAACAGCTCGTGGCCGCTGGTCGCTGGCGCCTTGATACCGTACAGGCCGCGCGCGCGACCGACGTTGGCGGCGGTGGCGAAGAGCAGCGCGAGCACGAGCAGGGTGACGAGGCTGGCGTAGGGAAGGGTGGTCATGGTCGGGCTGCCCGGCGGGCGGTTGTTGTTGGGTCGGGAGCCAGTCTACGCGAAGCGGCGCCGCTCGGGTGCCGTCTAGAGGCCGGAAAACCAGTTGTATCCCTTGTCTTCCCAGTAGCCGCCGGGATAGTCGTTGGTGACGAAGATGGCCATGATGTGCTTGGGATTCTTGAAGCCCAGCTTGGTGGGGATGCGCAGCTTCATCGGGAAGCCGTAGCGGGGCGGCAGAACCTGGTCGGCGTAGCGCAGGGTGAGCAGGGTCTGCGGATGCAAGGCGGTGGCCATGTCGATGCTGGTGTAGTAATCGTCGGCGCATTTGAAGCCGACATATTTTGCCGTGAGATCGGCGCCGATCAACTCGAGGAAGACGCGAAAGTTCACCCCGCCCCACTTGCCGATGGCGCTCCAGCCTTCGACGCAGACGTGGCGCGTGATCTGCGTGATCTGCGGCAGGGCGTAGAGCTGGGTGAGCTGCCAGGGCCGCTTGTCGCGGATGGCGCCGGCGAGCTCGAGCCGGTAGTCGGTGGGGTCGACCTCCGGCACCTCGTCCTCCGTGTAAAAGGCGTTGAAGGGAAAGGGCCGGGTGATCGCCGATTCCGGATAGGTCGGGGCGAGACGCTGCGGATCGAAGAGGGCGGCCTGGGCACGGTCGTTCCAGCGCGACATGGCCCACAGCACGCGCTGCACGGCCTCGCTGTCGGTGACATTGCAGCCGGAGAGCAGGGTGATCGCGCCCAGGCTGAGCGAGGACTTGAGGAACAGCCGCCGCTCCAGCGCTTGAATCGAGCGCGAGGAAGGGTCGACCAGATCGCGGCTGAGGCGCGGCTTGGGCTTCATTCGAGCTCCCGGGAAGGCCGGGCGCGCCCGGTGATCATGGGCAGCAGCGTGCGCGGCACCAAGGCGACCATCGTCAGGTGGATGGCCAGGAAGGCCGCCAGCGCGGTCATGGCGAAGAAGTGCCAGAAGCGCGCCGCGTCGTAACCGCCGAAGAGCGCGGTCAGCTCCTGCAGCTGCACCGGCTTCCAGATCGCCAGCCCCGAAGCTACCAGCAGCATCGCGATCACCAACACGCCGAGGTAGGCCGCGCGCTGGAGAGGATTGTAGACGCCCACCTGGTGCGGCAGACGCAGGTGCACGGCGTCGCCCAACGCTCGCAGCAGCGAGCGCGGGGCGAGCGGCAGGTAGTGGCGCCGGAAGTGGCCGCTGACGAGACCGTAGGCGAGCCAGCCCAGGCCGTTGATGGCGAGCAGCCACATGCCGGCGAAATGCCACTGCAGGCCGGCGGCGAGCCAGCCGCCGAGGGTGATTTGCTTGGCGAAGCGGAAGGCGAACAGGGGTGAGGCGTTGTAGATCTGCCAGCCGCTCGCGATCATGACCAGCATGGCGATGGCGTTGGCCCAATGCAACAGGCGCACCGGCGTGGGGTGCACCGGAATGCTGTCAGCGTCCATGCGTCTTCTCGCCCATGTTTGCAGGATAGTCGAAGCGGGGCAAAAGTCGACAACTAGGACGTTGTGCTATAGTTTTTGCTCGGGTTACGCGGCTGCAGGCGGCACGCCTGGCTCGGACCCATCCCCGCAATTTACACTCTGGAGGTCGCCGATGAAAGCGCTGATTATCGCCCTGCTGTCCCTGTTCGTCGTTGCTGGATACACCCAGGCCCGCGCCGACGATGCGATGAAGAAGGACAGCATGGCCCAGGAGAACATGAGCAAGGATGGCATGGCCAAGGACTCGATGGCCAAGGAAAAGAAGAAGGCCAAGAAGAGCAAGAAAGCGATGAAGAAGGACGAAATGGGAATGGACAAGGGCGCGACGAAAAAGGACGAAATGGGAATGGAAAAGGGCGCGATGGAAAAGCCGGCGATGCAGAAGTAGTTCACGGGGCGGCGGCTTCGCCGCCGCCGTCGCCCTCACTCGCTGCGCAGCGCCTCCAGCGGATCGAGGCGCGCCGCGCGGCGCGCCGGCATGATGCCGGCGACGAGGCCGACGCTGACGGCGACGAGCTCGGCCAGAACGGCGTAGCTCCAGGGCGTGTGCACCGGCAGCGCCGGTACCGCCAGCTGCAACAATTCTGCGGTTCCCCAGCCGGCGAAGAGGCCGGCCGTGCCGCCGACGAGCGAGAGCAGCGCCGCCTCGCCGAGGAATAGCGCCAGGATCCCACCCTGGGTCGCGCCCAGCGCCCGCAGCAGGCCGATCTCGCCGGTGCGTTCGGCCACCGCGATGGTGAGTATGGTGAGGATGCCGACCCCGCCCACCAACAGCGAGATGGCGCCGATCGCCGCCACAGCGAAGGTGATCGCGTCGAGCACGGTGCCGAAGACCTCGAGCATCTTCTGCTGCGGCGTGATGGTGAAATCCTCCGTTCCGTGGCGGGCGATCAGCGCCGCTCTGATCGCGGCTTCCACCTCGGCCAGCGGCGCGGTCGGTTCGTAGGTGACGTGGATCTCCTGCAAGCTGTCGCGGTTGAACATCTCCAGCGCCCGCGCCACCGGGATGAACACGGTGTCGTCGAGGTCGAAGCCGAGCACCTGGCCCTTGGAACCCATGACGCCGATGACGCGGTAGCGCTCGCCGCCGATGCGGATGTGGCCGCCCAGGGGATTGTCGGTGCCGTAGAGTTCGTTCGCCACCTTGGCGCCGAGCACCACCAGGGCGCGGGCGCCGTGCGGGTCGTCGGCGGGGAGGAAGTCGCCGATCGCCACGCGCATCGACAACGCCCGCACGAAGTTGGGGCCGACGCCGTAGAGGGTGACGCGACGGCTCTTGCCCAGCACCTTGACGTCGGCGTTGCCCTGCACCACCGGATCGGCGACCTGCACGTAGGGCGCGTGCGCGAGCGCCACCGCGTCGTCGATGGACAGCGGTCGCACCGTGTTCACCGCGCCGAGCGATGCGCCGTGGGTCTGGATGCGCCCCGGCGTGACGCTGATGATGTTGGTACCAAACTGGGTGAACTCGGCGATGATGAAGCGGTGCAGCCCCTCGCCGATCGAGGTGAGCAGGATCACCGCGGCGATGCCCACGGCGATGCCCAGGGCGGTGAGCGCCGTGCGCAGCCGGTGCGCGGCCAGCGAAGCGTAGACGAAGGTGACGAAGTCGGCGGGACGCATCGCGCTAGCGCCTCGACAACGCCTGCACCGGATCGAGCTGGGCGGCGCGGCGCGCCGGCGCCACGGTGAATAGGATGGAGGCGGCGGCGGCCACCGCCGGTGCGGCGATCAGCGCCCACCAGGGCGCCTGGAAAGGGATGTCGGGATAGAGCTGCAGCGCCAGATGGGTCGTCGCCTGTCCCGCCGCCAGGCCCAGGGCGCTGCCGGCGAGCGCCAGCATGGTCGCTTCGGTGAAGAACATCAGGCGGATCTGCCGTCCGGTGGCGCCTAGCGCCTTCAACAGGCCGATCTCGCGCCGGCGCTGGGTCACCGCGATCAGCATCACGTTCATCACCAGTATCCCGGCCACCGCCAGACTGATGGCGGCGATGCCGCCGACGGCCAAGGTCAGCGCGCCGAGGATGCGATCGAAGGTGGCGAGCACCGCGTCCTGGGTGATCACCGTGACGTCGCGTTCGCCTTCGTGGCGTGCGCGCAGGATCTCCTCGACGTCGCGCTTGGCCGTTTCGATCTGCTCGCGGCTCTTGGCCTCGACCAGGACGCGAAACAGCGCCTCGGTGTTGAACAGCGCCTGCGCCGCGGCGAGCGGCACGATGACGATTTCGTCGGTGTTGAAGCCCAGCGATTCGCCCTGGTGCGCCATGATGCCGACGACGCGAAAGCGTCGGTCGCCGATGCGCAGCCATTCGCCGAGCGCCGGCTGGTTGGCGAAGAGTTCGAAGGCCACCTTGGAGCCGATGACGCAGACGGGCAGCATCCTGCGCGGATCGGCCTCGGGCAGGAAGGCGCCCTGGGCCAGTTCCATATTGCGTATGGCCATCAGATCGGCCACCGAGCCGAGCACCGGTGTTTCGCGCACCCGGCTGCCGACATGGACGTCGCCGGCACCGACCACCAGCGGAGCGATGCGGCGCACGGCGTGGCTGCTCTTCAGCGCCAGCGCGTCGTCCAGGGTCAGGTCGCGCGGCGTCTTGCCCACCAGCACGCCGGGCATGGCGCCCGCCGTCTCGCTGCGACCGGGGAGCACGATCACCAGATGGCTGCCGAGCGAGCCGAACTGGTTCAACACATAGAGGCGGGCCCCTTCGCCGAGCGAGGTCACCGCCACCACGGCGGCGACGCCTATCGCCAAGGCGAGCAGGATCAACAGGGTGCGGCCGCGATTGCCGCGCAGCACCTGCCAGGCAAAATCGAGCAGATCGGTGGCTCGCATCGCTGTCGTCGTCTCAGTGCTGCTTCAGTTGCGCCTCAACCGCGCTCATCGCCGACGATGGCGCCATCGCGCATGCGCAAGCGGCGCTTGGCGCGCGAACCGATCTCGGGGTCGTGGGTGACCAGCACCAGGCTGCCGCCGCTCTGGTGTACCCGTTCGAGCACGGCCATCACCTCCTGCCCCGTGTGCCGGTCAAGGTTGCCGGTTGGCTCGTCGGCGAGGATCACCGCCGGCTTCATCGACATGGCGCGGGCGATCGCCACGCGCTGGCACTGGCCGCCGGAGAGTTGGTCGGGCCGATGCCGGGCGCGATCTTCGAGGCCGTAGTCGGCGAGCAGTTGCTGCAGGCGGCGCTGTCGCTCGAGCGGGTCTATGCCGGCGAGCATCATCGGCAGCTCGATGTTCTGCGCGGCGCTGAGGCGCGACACCAGGTGGAAGAACTGGAACACGAAACCCATCTTCTCGCGCCGCACCCGCGCCAGGTCGTCCTCGGCCAGCCCGGTCACGTCGCGACCGTCGAGCTCGTAGCGGCCGCCGTCGGGACGGTCGAGCAGGCCGACGACGTTGAGCAGGGTGGACTTGCCCGAACCCGAAGGTCCCATGATGGAGACGTACTCGCCCGCCGCGATGTCGAGATCGACGCCGCGCAGGGCGTGCACCGTCTCGTCGCCGACCAGGAAGCTGCGCTCGATGCCGTGCAATGAGATCACGGCGCGGTCATCGCGATGGTTGCGCGGCCGCTCCCGCCGGCTCTTTGCGCTCGGCTTGCACCAGCGCGCCCGCTTTGACGCCCTCGCGCTCGAGCGAGGTGACCACGCGATCGCCGCGCTCGAGGCCTCTCTTCACCTCGGTGTATTCCCAGTTGGCGAGTCCGGTGTCTATCTTGCGCTCTTCCAGCCGGCCGTCGGCCGCCAGCGACAGGACGCGGTTGCCGGGCATCAAGGCCGGGGTCGGTATGCGCAGCACGTTGTCCTGCGCTTTCACCACGACCTCAATGTCGGCGCTGTAGCCGACCAGCAGCCGCTCGGGTGGCTTGTCGAACTCGACCTCGACCTCGACCGTGCGCGCCTGTTTCTCCACCGCCAGCACGTAGGGCGCGATGCGTCTGACCTTGCCCGGAAAGTGCCTGCCGCGGTAGGCGTCGACCGTGACGCGGCCGACCATGCCCAGCTGGATCTGCGCCGCGTCGACCTCGTCGATCGGTGCGGTGACGTAGATGCAGGAATCGTCGATCAGGTCCACCGCCGGCAGCGTCGGTATGCCCG
>JAHFRE010000240.1 GCA_023258955.1 Sterolibacterium sp. | reverse complement strand
CATGGGCGCGGCAAATTTGCAGGAAATTTAGCCGACATTCGTGCAAACTTGAATACGCGCGAACACCTATGAGCCTACCGGCCTATGGATCAACAGTTTGAGGGCGATCGTCGGCGCAGCGCGGTGTGGCCCTACCGCTGGGCGGACGCGCCCTGGCTGATCGCCACCGGCGCCGCCTATGCGGTTCTGGCGAAGACGCAGCTCACTTTCTATTCGACCAACGGTCTGGTGACGGTGTTCTGGCCCGGCGCGGGCCTGGCTCTGGCGGCGCTGCTCGCCGGTGGCAGGAAATACGCCCCGGCGCTCTATCTCGGCGTCGTCGCCGGCCAGCTGTGGGTCGGCAAGTCGCTGGGCGAGGCAGCGCTGCTGGCTGTCGGCAGCACCCTGGAAGCGCTGCTCGGTGCCTGGCTGCTGTCGCGCAACAGCGACTTCAACGCCTCGCTGCGCTCGACCCGCGACTTTCTGCGCCTGATCTATCTCGCGGCGGCGCTCAGTCCCGCCGTATGCGCCGTGATCGGTGTCGGCACCCTGCTCGGGTGGCAGCGCATCGCCGCGGCGGACCTGGGGACCGCCGCGGCCCAATGGTGGATGGGTGACGCGCTGGGCATGGTGCTGGTGGCCCCGCTGATCCTGATCTGGCGGCAGCCGCCGCGGTTGCAGTCCCTGCGCAGCGCCGAAGCGGCGGCGCTGCTCGGCGTCTCCTTCCTGCTCGGGCAGGTGATCTTTCTCGACTGGTTCCACGAGGCCTTCGGCCCCTTGCGCCTCGGCTACTGGATGTTTCTGATGATCTTCTGGGTCGCCGTCCGTCTGGGGCGCCACGCGGTGACCCTGGTCCTGCTGATGGCCACGCTGCAGTCCCTCCTGGGTTCGGCGCTGGGCATCGGTTTGCTGGGCCGCGAAGCACCGGAAATGCAGATGGTCAACTTCTGGGCCTACACCCTGATCCTGTCCACCGTCGGCCTCACCCTGGCCACCCTGCTCGAGGAAAGCCAAGCCGCCACGGCGCAGTTGCGAGCCAGCGAAGATCGCTTGCGTCTGGCGAAGAACGCCGGTGGCCTCGCTGTCTATGACCACGATGTCCTCGCTGGCAAACTCAAGTGGGATGAGCGGGCGCGCGACCTGTTCGGCCTGGGGCCGGATGATCCGGTCAGCTACGCCGCATTCATCGGCGGGGTGCACGCCGACGATCGGGCCGCTACCCAGGCCGCCGTCGATCGCGCTTACGATGCGGCGGGGACGGGCGACTTCGCTGCCGAATATCGGGTGGTCAACCGCGCCGATGGCAGCGTGCGCCACGTCGCCGCCAACGGCCGGGTGTTCTTCCGCGACGGCCGCGCCGAGCGGGCCATCGGCGTCATGAGGGATGTCTCGGAACGCAAACGGTTGGAGCTCGAGCTGCAGGCGCGGCGCAGCGAATTGGAGGCGCTGACCCGGCAGGAGGTCGCCGCGCAAACGGCCGCGGCGCTGGCGCACGAACTCAACCAGCCGCTGATCGCGGTTTCCGCTTACAGCGAGGCGGCGCTGCGCATGATTGGCGACGGCCTGCCGAGCACCGACAAGCTCGAACGCGCCCTCCACGGCGCGGTGCAGCAGACCCAGCGCGCCGGGCGTACCCTGCACCAACTGCTCAACGTCCTGCGCAAGGGTGACGTCGTGTTCGAGCCGGTGGACCTGCGGCAGACGATCCATCAGGCCCTGGAGAGCACCGCCGAGAGTGGCCACGGCGACATCCGCACCCTGGTCGAATTGGAGAGCGAGTTACCGCCGCTGCTCGCCAATTCCCTGCAGCTGGAGAAGGTGCTGAGCAATCTGCTGGGCAATGCCGCCGAAGCGATGCGTGGCGCCGGCGTCGTTGACGCCACCATCGTCGTCGCGGCGCGGGCGCTGCCCGGAACAAAGCTGGTGCAGGTGTCGGTGCAAGACAGCGGACCCGGCGTGGACAGCGCCACCGCCAGACGGGTGTTCGAGCCCTTCTTCACCACCAAGCCCAACGGGCTGGGACTCGGCCTGGCGATCAGCCGGGCGCTGATCGAGGCCCACGGCGGCCAGCTGTGGCTCGACGCCGCCAGCGGTGCGGGCGCCAGTTTTCATTTCACCCTGCCCGTCGCCCCATGAAGCCGCCGGCGACGGTATTCGTGGTCGACGACGACCCGGCGGTGCGCGACGCACTGACGCTGCTGCTCGAACAGGATGATCTGGTGGTCAAGGCCTTCGACAGCGCCGAGGCGTTTCTCGCCGTGTGCGCAACGTTGCCGCGCGCCTGCGCGATCGTCGATATCCGCCTCTCCGGTCTGGACGGGATGCAGTTGCAGGCCGAGCTGGCACGGCGCAAGCTGCGCCTGCCGGTGATCTTCCTCACCGGCCACGGCGACATCCCCTTGAGCGTCCGCGCCATCAAGCAAGGCGCCATCGATTTTCTGACCAAGCCAGTCACCGCCGCCGATCTGCTGGCGAGCGTGCACGCCGCCCTGCTCGCCAGCGACGCTCTCGACGCACAGGCGACGCGGCTGCACGCCGCCGCTTCGCGCATCGTCGGCCTGACCGAGCGCGAGCGCCAGGTGATGGCCTTGGCGGTCGAAGGGCTGGCCAACAAAGAGATCGCCCGCCGCCTCGGCATCAGCCACCGCACGGTGGAGATCCACAAGACGCGGATCATGCACAAGACCGGCGCCGAGAGCCTGGTCGATCTGCTGCGCATCGCCGAGGCGCGGGGGCTCGTGCCTTGAGCCTGCTTGCCGCAGCAGCTGGCCAGGCCGAGGGCCGAGCGCTGGCCGGCGGGCGACACGACCGCGCCGTGCTGTTTGTTCTATGATGGCGTTTGTCACCACGGCCTGTGTTCCACAATGAACCCTGATTATTTGAGCCTCGCCAGCTGGCTGCGCGAGTTCGGCGCCGATGCGGCGGCGGTGCTGGTCAGCTTGACCATGGTGACCGTCTATTACATGGTGTTTCGGGCGCGTATCCGCCGCGATCCCAGCCATTCGATCCACTTCGTCAACGAGATCGCCCGCCGCATCTGGGTGGAGAGCGTGATGAGCAATTCCGGCAAGGACGTGATGGCGGTGCAGACCCTGCGCAACTTCATCATGGTCGGCATCCTCATGGTGTCGACCGCGACGCTGCTGCTGCTCGGCACCATGACGCTGTCCGGTCAGACCGAGATGATTTCGCGCACCTGGCACGTGCTCAACGTCGTTGGTTCGCACGCCGGCGAACTGTGGATCGTCAAGGTCATCTGTCTGCTGGCGGTGTTCTTGATCGCCTTCTTTGCCTACGCCCTCGCCATCCGCCTGGCGACCCAGGTCCTGTTCATGATCAACGTGCCCAGGCAGGCCCAGGAGCAGTATCCGATGCTGGCAGCGGCGCACGTCGCGCGTCGGCTCAACCTGGCGGGTCTGATGATTGCGATCGGCATGCGCGCCTTCTTCTTCGCCATTCCGCTGGTGTTCTGGCTGTTCGGGCCGCTGTTCCTGGTGCTGGCGATGGGCGCCGTGCTCGCCATCCTGTCCCGCCTTGACCGCCACCAGGCCGGTCTCTGAATCCTCAGCGGCGGCTGCCGACGGGGCGCCGCCTTGCTCCCCGGCAGGAAAGCGGCACCACGGCGGGAACGTTTGCACTAGCCTGGCTGTCGACAGGGGGTAACGGAGAGCTTCGCACCAACTTGAGACCGCGCACTGGCGCGTGCAGAAGATGAATCGAAATCTGACTGGTCGGGCCGCGGCGCCAGCGCGTCAAGCCAAGGAGCGGGCCTGCGCCGACTGCGGTGCCGTCTCGCGCCGGCGCCAGTACGCCCACCTGCGCGGTCGCTACGCCTGCGAGCATTGTCTGCTCAGCGACCGCAAGCATCAGCTGGGTCTGGCCAACGATCCCTACGAGCTGTTCGCCGAGTCGCTGGCCGAAGCGCTGGACCTGCGCGAACGGGAGACCGGCCTGCACTCCAAGCGGGTCGCCGCCAATACCCTGTTTCTGGCACGGCATTTCTTTCGCGAGCCGGGCGATCTGCGGGAGGTGTACTGGGGCAGCCTGCTCCACGATGTCGGCAAGATCGGCGTGCCCGACGCCATACTGTTGAAGCCCGACCGCCTGACCGCCGACGAATGGTCGATCATGCAGCAGCATCCGCGAAACGGCTACGCCATCCTGAAGAAGCTGCCGCAATTCTCCATGGCGGCCGACATCGTGCTTTGCCACGAAGAGCGCTTCGACGGCTCCGGCTATCCGGCCGGGCTGAAGGGCGAGGAGATTCCCCTGCCGGCGCGGCTGTTCGCCGTCATCGATACCCTCGACGCGATGACCTTCGATCGTCCCTATCGCAAGGCGCTGCCCTTCGACACGGCGAAGGCAGAGATCCAGCGCATGGCGGGCAGCCAGTTCGATCCCCGCGCCGTCGCAGCCTTCCTGCAGGAGGAGGAGAGCCTGCGCGAGATGACCCTGCTCGAATACCCAAACGAATAGGACGCGCCCGATCGCCGCGCCGGCTGTTAATTTCCCGGCGCTGAGGCATTCTTGTATGCTTCGCGCTCGCGAACCTACCCGAGCCCGCCATGTCGCTTCCCGCCCGAGCGTCGACCGACGCCCAACACCTCCTCGACTTCATCGACGCCAGCCCGAGTCCGTGGCACGCGGTCGCCAGCGCCGCAAAGCAGCTGAGCGAGCGCGGCTTCGTCCGTCTCGAAGAAGGCGAGCGCTGGCCGACCGCAGCCGGTGGCCGCTACTACACGGTGCGCGGCGCCGCCTCGCTGATCGCCTTCGTGCCGGGCAGCGGGCCGCTCGCGGCAACCGGGTTTCGCATCGTCGGCGCCCACACCGACTCACCCGGCCTGCGCGTCAAGCCCCGTCCGGCGCAGCCCGGCGACGGCTTGCTGCGGCTGGCCGTGGAGGTCTACGGCGGCCCCATCCTGGCGAGCTTTGCCGATCGCGACCTGAGTCTGGCCGGACGGCTGATTCTGCGCGGCGCGGCCGGCCCCAGAACGCAACTGCTGCGCTTCGAGCAGCCGCTGCTGCGCCTGCCGAATCTGGCGATCCACATGAATCGCGAGGTCAACGAACAGGGCCTGAAGTTCAACAAGCAAAGCGAGATCCCGCTGATCCTCGGCGCGCTCGATGACCAAACAGCGGCCGGCCCCTACCTGCAACAGCTGCTCGCTGAACGGGCGCAGATCGACGTGGCCGATCTGCTCGCCTGGGATCTGGCGGTCTACGATGTACAGAAAGGCTGCCTCTGGGGCGCCGATCAGGAATTCATCGCTTCCGCCCGACTCGACAATCTGTCCTCCTGCCACGCGGCGCTGCAGGCTTTGATGGCGATCGAACAGCCCAGCGCGACCTGCCTGGTGGCGCTGTTCGATCACGAAGAGGTGGGTAGCGAGAGCGCCAGCGGCGCCGGCGGCAGCTTTGCCGCCAGCGTGCTCGCCCGACTGGGCAGCCGTGCCGGTCTCGACGCCGAGGATCAGCACCGCGCCCTGGCGCGCAGCTTCTTCATCAGTGCCGATATGGCCCACGCCTACCACCCCAATTTCCCGGCGGCCTACGAACCGGGCCACAAGGTCATGGTCAATCGCGGACCGGTGATCAAGACCAATTCCAACCAGCGCTACACGACCAGCGCCGAGACCGCCG
>JAHFRE010000239.1 GCA_023258955.1 Sterolibacterium sp. | reverse complement strand
AAAGGTGTTCGAACTCCAGACCGAGCAGCTGCAGCGAAATGGCGACGCGGCGGACGTAGGGGGAATCGAGCATACCGACGAGTTTCATTGCGTCAACTCCGCGAAGTTCATCATGGGTGAGCAGGTGGCCGGTCTGGTCGAGCCGCCGTTCCGGCTTGCGGCTGGCCGGCGCAGCAGCGCTGCGCCGGCCAGCCGCCACGGTATCAGACCGGATTGCTGCTGCAAAGTGCCGCCTGTGCCACGGGCGCCTGGTACATGTCCGACTGACCGCCATAGAGGAAGACGATGGCCAAGGCGGCGTTGATCAACAAGGCGGTAAACAGGGAAACCATCCGGATGGCGGTCGGTCCCGAGGAAGACGCTTGGATGCGATTGTTCATGGTCATCTCCATTTCGACTATCATTCGAATTGATCATTTGAAACCAAGGCGCGGCTGAAGCGCAGACACATTAGATACTCGCTGCGCTCAGCTTTCAAACGGAAAGTTTCGATGCTAAGCATGCATTTTGCGCATGAATAGAGACCGCCCGATCAGCCTCTCCGGGGTGCGCGGTTTTCTCGCGGCGGTCAGGCATCTGAGCTTTACCGCGGCGGCTCTCGAGCTGCACCTGTCGCAATCGGCGCTATCGCGGCAGATCCAGGGGCTGGAGGCAGAACTCGGGAAATCCCTGTTCCTCCGCAACGCGCGGCGGGTGACGCTGACGCCCGCTGGCGAAGAGTTGGCGCGCGCGGCGCGGGCGGGCCTCAAGACGATCGACGACGGCGTGACGCGCATCCGCGCGGTCAGGCAGCGGCGCTCCGTATCGGTGACGACCTTCGCCTCCCTGGCCAGCCTTTGGTTGATACCCCGCTTGTCGGTCTTTGCCGCGAGCCATGCCGATGTCGATGTCAACTGCATCGCCGCCGACCGCGCCGTCGATCTGGTGCAGGAAGACATCGACGTCGCCCTGCGGGCAATGCCCAAACCGCGGTCGGGCGCCGACTGCCAGCTCATGTTCGAGGACATGATCATCCCGGTGTGCGGTGCGGCGTTGGCCGAGCAGGGGCGCGTACCCAGGTGCGTGGCGGACCTCACGGCGCAGACCTTGCTCCGCATGGACGAAGCGACCGAGCGCAGCCTGCCCTGGTTATCCTGGGATCATTGGCTCGAGCAGGCGGGCGCCGGCGACTTGAATCCACGGGCGAACCTGCGTTTCAGCAACTTCGATCAAGTGATCCAGGCGGCCCTGTCCGGCCAGGGCGTGGCCTTGGCGCGTGCTCCGCTGGTGGTCGAGCTGCTGCTGCAAAAACGCTTGCTGACACCTTTGGGAAGCGTCAAATTGAGCGGTCGTGGCTACTACCTGATCACCTCGGAGGCATCGCGGCAACGGCAGGAGGTGCGCGACTTCGTCAAGTGGATCGGCGAAGAAGCGGCCCAGACCCGCGAACTGCTCAAGCGCGCGACCCGCGGCATAGGACGCTCAGCGGCCAAGTGAGCTGTCGTCGCCCTTGAGGGGAAGCGAGTGGGAGCCTGGCGCAAACTCCCCTCTGTCCAGGCCCGGCGTCCGCGGCGGCGCCGGCGGGGATCAGCGCTATCGGCCGAGGCCGGCGTCGCGCAGCGCGCTCAAGGTGGTGGTCGGGGTGATCGCTTCGGGATCGAGCAGGCAATGCAGCAGCGCCGGTTTGCCGCTGGCCAAAGCGCGCTCGAGCGCGGGAGCGAACGCCGCCGTCGTTTCGATGCGTTCGCCGTGCGCACCGTAGGCCACGGCCAGCGCCGCGAAGTCCGGATTGCGTAAGGCCGTGCCGACCACCCGGCCCGGGTAGGCGCGTTCCTGGTGCATGCGGATCGTGCCATACATCCGGTTGTCGAGCAGGACCACGATGATCGGCAGCTCGTACTGGACGGCTGTCGCCAGTTCCTGGCCGTGCATCATGAAGTCGCCGTCGCCGGCGAACGCGACGACGCTGCGCTGCGGCCACAGGCGCTTGGCAGCGACCGCCGCCGGGACGCCGTAGCCCATGGTGCCGCTGGTGGGTGCGAGCTGGGTGTCGTAGCGGCGGAAGCGCCAGAAGCGGTGCACCCAGGTGGCGAAGTTGCCGGCGCCGTTGCACATGATGGCATCGGCCGGCAGCGTCGCCGCCAGCGTCTGCACCAGCTGGCCGACCTGCAAGGGTCCGGGCACATGGATCGGCGCGAGGTCGCTCCAATCCAGATAGTCCTGGCGGGCGCTGCGCGTCCACTCGCGCCATGGACAGGCAGCTGGTATGGGAAAGGCGGCCAGCGCCGCCGCGAAGGGTTCGGGTGAGGCTTGGATCGCCAGCGCCGGGTGGTACAGCTTTCCCAGTTCGGCGGCATCGGCGTGCACCTGCACCAGCGTTTGGGCCGGGGTCGGGATGTCGAGCAAGGTGTAGCCCTGCGACGGCACCTCGGCGAAGCGCGCGCCGATCAGCAGCAGCAGGTCGGCCTGGCGCAGCCGCTGCGCCAATCGGGGATTGATGCCGAGGCCGATGTCGCCGGCGTAGCAGCGATGTTCGTGGTCGAACAGCATCTGTCGGCGAAACGAACAGGCCGTGGCCAGCTCGAAGCGCTCGGCGAAGGCCTGCAGTTCGGCCACAGCCTCGACCGACCAGCGGCTGCCGCCCAGCACCAGCAGCGGCCGCTGCGCCTGCGCCAACAGCGCCTGCAGCCTGCTCAGGTCGGAAGCGCCGGGGTGGACCTGCGGCACCAGGCTGGGCTGCGCATCGGCGACGCCGGCCAACTCGACGAGCATGTCCTGCGGCAGTCCGACCACCACCGGCCCCGGGCGACCCGACATGGCGCTGTGGAAAGCCCGCGCCACGAGTTCCGGTATTCGCCGCGGCTCGTCGATCTCGACGACCCACTTGGCCATGCTGCCGAACACCGCCCGCAGATCGAGCTCCTGAAAAGCTTCGCGGCCGCGCACAGCGCGCTCGACCTGACCAACGAACAGCAGCAGCGGCGTCGAGTCCTGCTGCGCTATGTGCACGCCTGCGGCGGCGTTGCAGGCCCCTGGCCCGCGGGTGACGAAGCAGATACCCGGGCGACCGTTGAGCTTGCCCTGGGCCTCGGCCATCATCGCCGCGCCACCTTCCTGGCGGCACACCGTCAGCGCGATGGGCGCGTCGTGCAACGCGTCCAGCACCGCGAGAAAGCTCTCGCCGGGAACGCAGAAGACGTGGGCGACACCCTGCGCCAGCAGTTGATCCACCAGGATCTGGCCGCCGCTGCGTCTGGCTGGGCTGCGGGTCATCGCGGGAAGTCGCCGGCGCAACGCATCACCGCCGCGCCGATGGCGGTGCTCAGGGCTTGACCGCGCGGTGAAAGCCCATGGTGCCACCGAGCAAGCTGCGCGCCGTGACGCTGCGGAATCCCGCCTGACGCAGCAGTTCGCTCAATTCTTCGGCCGAATAGAACAGTTCCAGGGCGTCGATGAAGTAGCGCTTGCACTCCCGCGCCGCCTCGCTGCTGCGAAACAGCAAGCCGGTGACGGAAAGGCAACCGCGCAGGTAGCCGTGGTAGAGCAACTCGACGACGGGGTTGGCGGGACGCAGCATGTCGCAGTGGAAGAAGCGTCCGCCCGGCTTGAGCACGCGCCGAATCTCGGCGAAGACCTCGTTGATGCGCAGGTGGCGCGTCGCCCACTGCAAGGTCACCACATCGAAATGCTGGTCGGCAAAGGGTAGGCGGTGCACGTCGCCGATGTGACTCTCGATGCGCAGACCGGCAGCCTCGGCGCGTTGCCGGCCGACCTCCTGCATCGCGGCGCTGCGATCGATGGCGTGCACCTCGAGCAGCGGTTCCTTCTTCAGCAGGGCGATGCCGACGGCGTTGGTGCCGGCGCAGACATCGAGCGCGCGCTCGCCCGGGTTGAGTTCGACGCTCGCCATGAAGTTGTCGAGGATGCGGTTCCATTGTCCGAAGCTGGCGAACAGGTTGGCCCGATCGTAATAGGGGGCAACGTCGGCAAAGACGTCGTTCAACTGCTCGGTCCAAACCTTGCCGAAGCGCTCGGCACGGAACTGCTCGCGTACCGCGAGGGGGGGCGGGCTCATTGCGCTGCTCCTTCTCAAGATGATCTGCTCAAGCGGCTGGCGCTTGCTTTAGGTGTCGATTATATACGAATGGTTGAGTGCGCCGCTCGAGTTTGCGGGCAAGCAGAAGGCTGCAGCGTTATCAGAGGGCGGGTGAAACGACAGCGTTCTGCATGGCCGTCGTCGATCTGCTGTTTACCCGGGAGATGGCGCTCGATGTCTTGTGCAGGGAGACGGGACGTTGAAGAACGACTTGTCGCCCGCAGACGCGCGAGCGTTCTTCGACGCGCGCTCAAACCGCATTCAAGCGATCGGCTGCAAACGCGGTTTGATGGGCGCCTGGTTCACCAAGGATGTCGTCAGCTATGTGGAGTAGTGCGGCGGGTAGGCTACTGCTTCGTCACTTTGTCATCCGCCTCACCGAAGCGGCTGCTGTAGATCGCTCCAGCGATTCCTATTGCGACGACAACCACCAGAAGCACAAAAGCGGTAAGCATATTCATGGGAGTCTCCGTAGGGTGTGGGTCAGCCGCCCTGTTCAGGTTCCGCTCTCTTGCCGATTCCAAGGAGCGCAAACACATTACCATGAGACATTCATGGGTATCAACAATGCTTTGCTGATATGCCTCGATTGATCCTGGCCAAAGTTATAATCCCCGACCACTTGATTTGGCGCTGATGCACAGCAGGGAGAAATGATGATCGACATGGCTGCCGGTCGCTGGGCTGGTTTCGGGATTGCCGGGAATTTCGCAGGCCACCTCGAACAGGCTGGCGAGGTCCGCGATTTTGCGACGCTGAAGAAGGCCGGCGAGGGCCCCAAGGGCATGTTTCCTTTCCACCTGCCGATCGACGGCCATTTTCTCGCCGTCGACCCCGTCTCCGACTCCAAGCTGGCGCTGCCGGCGGCGGCCGATGTGCAATGCGAACCGGAGGTGGCGCTGGCTTGCGAGCTGCGCTACACGGCCGATAACCGGGTCACGGTGAAGCCGCTGGCCTTTGCCGCTTTCGACGATGCCTCCATCCGCCGCGAAGGCGCGCCCAAGATCAGTCTGAAGAAGAACTGGGGCACGGGCTCAAAAGGCCTCTCCGCGCGCTGGATCAAGCTGGATAACGGCCTGGCTGCGGGCGCGAAGCTCGACAGCTGGCGCATCGCCTCCTTCCTCGGACGGGACGCACAATGGCGCGCCTATGGCGTCGATAGCCCGGTGGCGGGCTACACGCTGTACGGTCCTGACCTGACCACCTGGATCGAAGAGAAGTTGAGCTCGCAGATCGATGAGGGACCGCTCGAGGATCTGCCGGGCTTGCTTGCCAGGGCCGGTCATCCGGATCGCGCGGTGATCACCATCGGCGCGACCCGCTACACGCCCCTGGGCGAAAGCACCTACTTGCAGGCGGGTGACCGCTTCGCGGTCGCCATCTATGACCCGGCAACCATCGATGCTGAAGACCTGCCTGATCTGTGCGCCCGGGGCGAGTCGGTCGACGGTCTGTCGCTGCTGGTGCGCGAGGCCTACCGCGTTTGAGTCGGGTCCGAGTCGTCGCGCCGTATCCGGCAAACCGTGCCGAGGGCTCAGCGGCGCAACTTGG
>JAHFRE010000238.1 GCA_023258955.1 Sterolibacterium sp. | reverse complement strand
GCACCAGGCGCGCCGCCAGCTCCTTGCCGCTGCCCGACTCGCCGGAGACATAGATCGGCGCCTGGCTGCGCGCCACCTTCTCGATCAGCGCTCGCGTCTGACGCATCGCCGCCGAGGTGCCAAGCAGGGAGTGCGCCGCGTCGGCGGGGCCACTGTCGTGCTTGGCGGGCAGTTCGAGCGCCGACTCGACCAGGGCGCGCAGCTGCTCCAGCGACACCGGTTTCGCCAGATAGTCGAAGGCGCCCGCCTTCAGCGCCGCCACCGCGTTGTCGGTGCTGCCGAAGGCGGTGATCACCGCCACCGGCAGGTCGCGCAGCTGCTCGCCGATGTAACGCACCAGCTCGAGCCCCTGGCCGTCGGGCAGGCGCATGTCGGTCAGGCACAACCGGTAGCGGCCCTGCTGCAGCATCTGCCGCGCCTCGGCCAGGGAGCCGGCGCAATCGGCTGCCAGCCCCATCCGCGCCAGCGACAGGTCGAGCAGTTCGCGGATGTCGGCCTCGTCGTCGACCACCAGCACCTTCAACGTTTCGCCGCGCCGCCGCTCGCGTTTCATGGGCATGGCCCTCCCCTGATGCAGAAGTGCGCACCGGGCGCGTTGTCGAGAATTTCCAGCGCGGCGCCGTTGGCCTCGCACAGTTCGCGCGCGATGTAGAGGCCGAGGCCGGTGCCGCTCGGATGGGTGGTGAAGAAGGGTTCGAACACCTGCACCCGCAGCTCGGGCGACACACCGGGCCCGTCGTCGACCAGGTGCAATTCGCAGCGTCCATCCCAGGCCGGACGCGCCTCGATGCGCACGCTCCCCGGCGCGCCGCTGGCGTGGCGCAGGGCGTTGGCGACCAGGTTCCAGAGCACGCGATCGAAGTGGCTGCGATCGAAGCAGAGGCGCAGCTCGGCCGGCTCGACCGACACCGCGACGGCGGCCCGCACCCGCGGCTCGCGCTCGCCGTACTCGTCGATGAAGCGCTCGATCAGCACGGCCAGCAGCAGCGGTTCCGGCTCCGCCCGGTCGCGTCGGCCCAGCTCCAGCACCTCGCTGACCAGGCGATTGATGCGCTGACTGTTGTCGCCGATGATGCCGATCAGCCGGGTCTTCATCTCGCTGCGCTGCTCGTCGGCCAGCAGCTCGGCGGCGTGGCTCACCGCGGCGAGCGGGTTGCGGATCTCGTGCGCGATGTTGGCGGTGAGCCGCCCCAGCGCCGCCAGCTTGAGCTGCTGCGCCTGGGCCTGGGCTTTGTCGATGTCCTCGAGGTAGATCAGCGCGTTGCCGCCATCGCCCGCCGGCAGGAAGCGGGCGCGCAGCGTACGCCCGGAGGCCGGCGCGCGGAAGGCGGCTTCGGCCTCCACCGCCTGCGTGCGCCAACGCCGGTAGTAGCCGTCGAGCTCTGCCGCCAGGGCAGGCAGGGAGCCGCCGCTCACGCGCAGGCCGAGCAGCGCCTCGGCCTGCGGGTTGTGCTGCCTCACCCTGGCCTCGGCATCGACCACCAGGACACCGTCCTGCATGTCACGGATCACCCGCTCGCTGATGCGCAGCTGGTCGGCCAGCGCCACGCCGCGGCTGCGCGCCAGGGCGGCGTTGGCGACGACGCGGCGCGCCAGCAGATGGGCGGTGATGGCGGTGGCGAAGAGACCGATGCTGGTGATGCCCGCTTGCAGAAAGTCGGCCGGGTCGCCGGCGCGGGCGAGCACCCGGTAGGCCTGCTCGAACAGCACCGCGAGTGCCGCCAGCGCCGCGTAGAACAGCGTCAGGCGGCCCTCGCCGACCAGACCGGCGGCGGCCAGCACCACCAGCAGCATGAAGGCGAGCCCGCTCTTGGCGCCGCCGCTGGCGTGCATCAACAGCGTCAGGGCGAGGATGTCGGTCGCCACCTGCACCGAGAGATAGAGGTTGAAACGGCGCCGCACCCAGTCCAGGGTGCCGAAGAAGATCGAGGCCACCAGCAGATAGCCCGTCGCCACCCAGGCGAACAAGCCCGGTTGCTCCGAGCCGAAGCTCAGGCTGCTGCCGAAGAACAGCACCGCGCCGACGAATACGCTGGCAACGATCAGGCGATAGAGGTTGAAGTAGAACAGAGAACGCAGAAACACCTCGGCCGGCGCCTCCGGCTGCCGCGCCGTCAGGCCGGCCAGCGCTTCAGTGGCGCGGCTTACTCGGGCCGAGAACACGATGCTCCTCGCAGCAATAGCTGTGCTCGCCCGAGCGCAGGCTCTCACCCGCCGGCAGATTTACGCCGCACTGGGCGCAGGCGACCATCTCTTCCGCCGGCCGCGGTGGCCTGGTGGAGCCGTTCTTGGGCCGACCCAGACTACGAAAGAACAGGTAGGCGCAGAAAGCCAGTACGGCGAAGAGGAAGAGCTTGGACATGGATCACCCGCCTTGAGATTCGGCAGGTGCATTGTCTCAAAAAAACGCTGCGGTTAGCGGTCGCTGCGGCGGCGACGATCGCGGCTTCGAGCCAGCGGTTCTATGCCGGCAGATCGGCCATCGCCCAGACCCCCAATGACTTGGTTGCACTCTCGGCGAAGCGCAGGCGCGGTGGCGGAAGATTGAACGGTGCGGCGTTGAGGTCCATGGTAAACCACGCGCCGTTGGCAATCCTGATGTTGTAACCCATGGAATGGGTGGTGGCGATCAAGTAGCGCGCGCCGCTCTGGCGGAAACGGCTCAAGGCCATCATCGACGCGTCGAGCGGCAGGTGGGTCAGGCAGTCGCGGCAGATGATGGCGTCGCATTCGGGCAGGGTGTCCATGACCACGTCCTTGGCCGCAAAGAAGCAGTTGCTGCGTTGTGCGAAGCGCTCGCGCAACTGGTCGACCAGTTCCGGCACGACGTCATAACCAAAATAGAAGCGCAGCTGTGCCGCCAGTTCGCCCATCCAGTTCAGGTCGCCGCAGCCCGCGTCGGCGACGATGCGGATGTCGAGAAAGCGGAACACCTCGTTGAGCCAGGGCCGCAAGGCGGCTGTCTGGGCCAGCGAGGATCCGTGACCCGAGCGCGTTTCCTCGCAGCCCCAGAAGTTTTCTCTCCAGATATGAGAAAAGATCGAGCGGCGGCCCTCGATCTGTTCGGGTTGATCCGCCGCGATCTTCTTCATCGGTCGGGGTTTGCCCTGGTACATATGACCGCGAAAATCGAGGCCGGAATACCGTTCGAACTCGGCCAGGGAGCGGCTTGTGCCCAAGCCGTACTTCTCGATTTCGACAAGGTCTTCCGGGTCCGTGCTGGGCCTGATGCCCAGCATATGGCGCATGCGCCGGTAGGCGCGATCGGAGAGCTTGCCCCAATCCACCCTGTCCTTCCAGTGCCGGGGCCGGTCCGGACGATTGCCATAGTCGTGCCAGGCGATGGCCTTGTTGGGACTGAAGATGTCCCAACCGCTGGTCCACAAACGAACACCGAGGGTTATCTCCTCGCCCCAAAAATAGAGGTGGGGATCGTAGGGAACATCTCTCACGATGGCGCCCGAGGCGAACAGCAATCCGGCACCGATGAAGGGATTTTCCGCTGGCACGGCCGGTGCGTCGTTCAGACTGATCAGGCTCGACCCGGGAACGAAGTGGTCGTTTTCTTCGAAGCCGTTGACGTTGATGACGACCAGTGCCTCGGGGGTGAATTCGTCGGGTGGCGTGAATGCCAGCGGATAGCTGGACAGCACCGGTTTCGCGGCCGGGCAGAGGGCGAGCATCGTGATCAAGATCTCGTCCCAACCCTGGACGAAGCGCATGTGGCTGTCTATCTGGAAGTAGTAGTCCTCCCCCTGCCACAATTCCTGAACCCGATGCCTGGCCCAGCAAGCGCCACGACTCTCCGAGGCGTGAACGTTGATGCTGCGCACCTGCTCGGGGCGGGTTACCAGGCCGAAGCAGTCGTCGTCTTCGCCGGGGACGAACTGCCAGCAGATACCTATATGGACGCGTTCAGGATGACTGGCCTTGTCGAACAGATCCTTGACCGTATTCTGGCAATCCGGATCGCGGTAGCTCGCAATGGAGACGAAAACCGTCGGCAGTTGTGGCGCCGCCGGACTCGCGGACGGCTCAACAGCACGCCCGGGATCATCAGCCGTAGTCTTCTTCGACGGTAGCTTGCGCTTCTTGCTCACGCTCCGATTCTATCAGCCAGCCAGGCACGGGCCGCCCTCGGCCGCCCGTGCCAACCGTTCGCTAGCCGTTGCCGTTGTGGTCATGCGGCGTTTCCAACAGCGTCTTCAGCACCGAGGCCACATCGGCCGACACGTGCGAGGGCAAGTGCACCGTCGCCTCGTGGGACGCCGAGCCGGCGCCGGAATCGGTCGAGATCGTCAGCTTCACCGTCCCGTGCTCGGAGCTCGAGTCTGCACTGGAGAAGGACAACACGCCACCCGCCGCATGGGAGTCGAGCAGATCCGACAGGTTCAGCGATTGGCTGGGTGCGTGCTCTGCCACGTCGGACTGCGGGTGCGCCGCGTTCTCCGGCACCGCCGGATCTGCCGGATGGGGCAGAGAGACGGCCACCGTGTGGGTGTCGAGCAGATCGGAAAGGTGGACCACCTGCGTCTGCGCTCCCGCATGGGCCTCGGCACCGCCCTGCGCGTGGGCTTCCACCGGGGCGCTGGTCGGCGCCTCGTGCGACCCGCTGGCGTGCGCATCGCTCGGCGCCTGGACGTGCGACTCCACTGGCGCACTCGTCGGCGCATGGGTCGGCGCTTCGGTCGGCGCATGGGTCGGCGCTTCGGTCGGGGCGTGGGTCGGCGCGTCGGTCGGGGCATGGGTCGGCGCTTCGGTCGGGGCGTGGGTCGGCGCTTGCGTCGGCGCTTCGGTCACCTCGTGAATCGCTTCCTTCTTGGTCGGCGCCGCGGTCGTCGGGGCAGCCGTTGTCGTCTCGTGCCCGGGGGCGTTGCCCGAGTTTCCTGGCGCGGATTGATCCCCGTTGCCTTGCCCGTTGTTGGCGTTGCTGTTCGAGGGCGAGGAAGTTGTCGCTGCAACGGTCGTCGTCGGCTCGTGCGTGGTCGGCGCCGCTGTCGTTGTCGGAGTTGCGGTCGTCGTCGGTTCGTGCGTCGTCGTCGGCGCCGGTGTCGTCGTCGGGGCAGCGGTCGTTGTCGGGGCAGCCGTCGTCGTCGGTGCGGCCGTCGTCGTCTGCTGGCCGGGAGCGTTGCCCGAATTTCCAGGCGCCGACTGGCTACCATTGCCCTGCCCATTGTTGGCATTGCTGTTCGAGGGCGAGGAGGTCGTCGGTGCAACCGTGGTCGTCGGTTCGTGCGTCGTCGGTGCAGCCGTCGTCGTCGGTGCGGCCGTGGTCGTTGGTTCGTGGGTCGTCGTCGGCGCCGCCGTGGTCGTCGGTTCGTGCGTCGTCGTCGGCGCTGCTGTCGTCGTCGGCGCGGCCGTCGTGGTCGGGGCGGCGGTGGTCGTCGGCGCTGCCGTCGTGGTCGGTTCGTGCGTCGTCGTCGGCGCTGCTGTCGTGGTCGGTGCAGCCGTCGTGGTCGGCGCGGTCGTCGTCGGGCTCGCCGTCGTGGTCCGATGATCGTCATCAGATTCCTTGGGCTTTGCCGTCGTCGTCGGCGCGGCCGTCGTGGTCGGCGCGGCCGTCGTCGTCGGGCTTGCCGTCGTCGTCCGATTATCGTCATCCGACTCTTTCGGCTTAGCCGTCGTCGTC
>JAHFRE010000056.1 GCA_023258955.1 Sterolibacterium sp. | reverse complement strand
CGAAGGCCTGGGCGTAGATCGCGGTGGACTTGGCGTCGCCCTCGCCCTTGACCTTCTGCGCGTCGCGGTAGGCCTCGGCGATGGTGATCTCGCGCTGGCGATCGGCGTCGGCCTTGATCTTTTCCGCCTCGGCCGCCCCCTGGGAGCGCAGCTCGTTGGCAACCCGCTTGCGCTCGGTCTCCATGCGCCGATACACCGACTCCGAGACCTCGGGCGGAAAGTCGACGCGCTTCAAGCGCACGTCGACGATCTGCACGCCGACGGCGCGTGCATCGGCATCGGCTTTGCGCAGCACTTCGGCCATGATCTTCTCGCGCTCGCCGGACACGACATCATGCACAGAACGCTTGCCGAACTCCTCGCGCAGACCCGAATTGACCGTTTGCGCCAAGCGCGTCTTGGCCAGGGTCTCGTCACCACCGACGGAGATGTAGAACTGTTTGACGTCATCGATCCGCCACTTGACATAGGAATCCACCAGCACCGGCTTCTTCTCGGCGGTCAAGAAGCGCTCCGGATCGGGCGAATCCATGGTCAGAATGCGCTTGTCGAAGAAACGCACGTTCTGGATCAGCGGCCATTTGAGATTGATACCTGGCTCGCGAATCACCTCTTTGATCTCACCCAACTGGAAGACGATGGCGAATTGGCGCTGGTCGACCGTGAATATGGCGCTGCCGAGAATCAGCAGGGCAACCAGGACCACGGCTGCGGCGAAGGGCAGGTTGCGCCTCATCAGCGTTCTCCCCTCTCGCGCGAGCGCAGCGCCTCGCGCCCACGCGGCGCCGGCGCATCCTGCTTCTCCAGTTGCGGCGGCACTTCGTTCGAGGCGGCGGCTGCCGCTCGCGGCAGCAGCACCTCGGGCAACGCTGCCGAGGCCGCCGGTGTGACGACGGCGCCCGCGGCTTGCATGATCTTGTCCAGCGGCAGGAATAGCATGTTGTTGCCGCTCTTGGCATCGATCATGATCTTGCTGGTGCTGGTCATCACCTGCTGCATGGTGTCGAGATACATGCGGCTGCGCGTGACCTCCGGCGCCCTCTGGTATTCGACCAGCACCTGCTTGAAGCGGCTGGCTTCACCCTCGGCGTTGGCTATGACCCGCTGCTTGTAGCCGTTGGCTTCCTGGATCAGCCGCGCCGCCGCACCCTGGGCTCGCGGAATCACGTCGTTGGCGTAGGCCTGGCCCTCGTTCTTCTGACGCTCACGGTCCTGCCCCGCCTTGACCGCGTCGTCGAACGCCGCCTGCACCTGCTCTGGCGGCTGCGTGCTCTGCATCGAGACGTTGCGTATCTGCACCCCGGTCTGGTAGCGGTCGAGGATCTCCTGGATCAGCTTGGCGGTGCTGGCGGCGATTTGATCGCGACCTTCGTAGAGCACGAAATCCATCTTGCTCTTGCCCACCACTTCGCGGATCGCCGTCTCGGCGGCACCGAGTACTGCGTCGTCCGAACTGCGATTCTTGAACAGGTAAGCCTGGGGATCCTTGAGCAGGTACTGCACGGCGAACTGCACCATGACGATGTTTTCGTCGTCGGTGAGCATCAGGGCTTCCTTCAGCACTTTGTTCTTCTCGCCGCCGCGGTAGCCGACTTCGACGGTGCGCACGCCTGAAAGATTGACGATCTCGTGGCTTTGGATCGGATAGGGCAGGCGCAGGTGCAGCCCCGGGTCGGTGGACTCCTTGTAGCGGCCGAACTGCAGTACGACACCGCGCTGGCTGGCGTCGACGATGTAGAAGCCACTGCCCAACCAGATCACCAGCACCAGTATCGCCAGCAGACCGATGCCGCCGCCGAACTGGCGCGGGTTGAAGGCCCGCGGCGGTTCGCCGCCGCCGGTACCGCCGCCGCTGCCTTTGCGGCCAAAGAGCCGTCCCAGGCGCCGGTTGACGTCGCGCCACAGCTCCTCGAGGTCGGGCGGGCCGCCCGGCTTCCGGCCCTCGGGATCGGGCCTGTTGCCCCAACCGTGGTCGTTTAGCGACATCAAAAGTCCTGCGATCACTGGTCCCGCCTCTTCCGGAATTTATCTTGTCCCTGCGCCAGCGTTGGTGGCTGGCTCATGCGGCGTCTGCCTCGGCTGCTTCGGTCGTATTGCACGCTGCGTGGTTGCGCGCCGCCTCGCCGAGCGCTGCGCGCAAGAGATCGACGCCATCGCCCATTCTCGCACTCAGGCGAACCCGTGAAATATTACCATACTCGTCGCGCTCGACTCCTGGCTGCGCCTGGGTCGCGTCGATCTTGTTCCAGACGAGAATCTGCGGCACGCCGCCGGCGCCAATCTCCTCCAACACCCTTCCCACCGCCGCAATCTGCTGATCGCGGTCGGCGCTGGCCGAATCGACCAGGTGCAGCAGCAGATCGGCGCTGGCTGTCTCCTCGAGCGTCGCGTGGAACGCCGCGACCAGCGCGTGCGGCAGGTCGCGGATGAAGCCCACGGTGTCGGAGACGACGATCGTTCCGGCGTCCTCGACGAACAGGCGGCGCGAAGTGGTATCCAGGGTCGCGAACAGTTGATCGGCGGCGTAAGCGCCGGCCTTGGTCAGCGCGTTGAACAGCGTCGTCTTGCCGGCGTTGGTGTAGCCCACCAGGGACACCGACAGCAGTCGGCGTTTGTTGCGCGAGCGCCGCTGCACCGCCCGCTGGCGTTCGAGCTGCTTGAGGCGCTCTTTGAGCAGGGCCACCCGCTTGCCGAGCAGGCGGCGGTCGGTCTCGAGCTGGGTCTCACCCGGTCCGCGCAGACCGATGCCGCCCTTCTGCCGCTCGAGGTGGGTCCAGCCGCGTACCAGACGCGTCGATAGTCGCTGCAGCTGTGCCAATTCGACCTGCAACTGGCCTTCGCGACTCTTGGCGCGCAGCGCGAATATGTCCAGGATCAACGCCGAGCGGTCGATGACCCGGCGCTCGAGCGCCTTTTCCAGATTGCGCTGCTGCGCCGCGGAGAGTTCGTGATTGAACATGACCAACTGGGCGCCATGTTCGACGGCCGCTGCCGCTATCTCGGCGACCTTGCCGCGACCGGCGAAGGTGGCCGCGTCGGGTGCCTGCCGCCTGCCCTTTACCAGGGCCGCCTGGCTTGCGCCGGCGCTCGCCGCCAGGAGTTCAAACTCGGTCAGTCGCTCGGCGTAATCGCCATCGCCGAGGTCGAGTTGCACGAGCACGGCTCTCTCGCCGCGCGTCGGGGTTTCAATCATGCAGGCCGGCGACGCTCGCAGCCTCTGCTTGCATCACTCCTCGGCTTCGTCCTGGCCGATGGATACCGGTCGGGCCGGCACCACCGTGGAGATGGCGTGCTTGTAGACCATCTGCGTGACCGTGTTCTTGAGCAGCACCACATATTGATCGAAGGAATCGACGTGGCCTTGCAGCTTGATGCCGTTGACCAGATAGATGGAAACGGGAATGTGCTCCTTGCGCAGCGTGTTCAGGAACGGGTCTTGTAACAGTTGCCCTTTATTGCTCATGGTGCACCTCTATTCTTCTATTTTGAACAACGAATGTAATGCATCTTCATGACCGAAGCCATGGCTTGGAATTATGTGACGGCGACATGTTCCGGTCAATCCCTACTCGCCCTCGGCGAAGGGGTTGGTCGATGTCTTGAAGCGCACGCGCAGCGGTGTGCCCTGCAATTCGAACAGCTCCATGAAGCTGCGTTCGAGATAGCGGCGATAGGCGTCCGGCAGGTGTTCGAGCGCGTTGCCATGGATGACGATGATCGGCGGATTGCTGCCTCCTTGGTGGGCGTATCGCAATTTTGGCCGGAACAACCCACGTCGCGGCGGTGCCTGTTTGGTCAGAATGGTTTTCAGCGCCCGGCTGAGCAACGGCGTCGGCAGCTTGGCCATGGCGGCGAGCCAGGCTTTGTCCACCGATTTCATCAGCCCGCGCAACCCCTCCGCCTTCAAGGCAGAGATATAGTGGACCCGGGCGAAATCGAGGAAGTTCAGCTTGCGTTCGAAGTCCGCCTTGATCTGTTCGCGCCGGTAGCTATCCACCGCGTCCCACTTGTTGATGCCCAGCACCAGCGCCCGCCCCGCTTCGGCCGCAAAGCCAGCGATGTGGGCGTCCTGGTCGGAAATGTCCTGGGTGGCATCGAGCAGCAGCACCACCACGTTGCAGCGTTCGATCGCCTGCAGGGTCTTGATCACCGAGAACTTTTCCACGGTCTCGAAGACCTTGCCGCGGCGCCGCAGGCCCGCCGTGTCGATCAGCGTGTAGGCCTTGCCGTCGAGTTCGAACGGCACTTCGATGGCGTCGCGCGTGGTACCGGGCAGGTCGAACGCGATCACCCGCTCGTAACCGAGCAGGGCGTTGACCAGGGTGCTCTTGCCGACGTTGGGCCGGCCGGCGATGGCGACGCGGGGGCCGTCGCTGTTGCTCTCGGCTTCGTCCTCCAGCGGGAAAGTCGCCAGGGCTTCGTCGAGCAGCTCGCGCACGCCGTCGCCGTGCGCCGAAGAGATCACCAGCGGTTCACCGCAAGCCAGTTCGTGGAACTCCGCGCCGAAGATTGCGCGCTGCGCCCCCTCGCCCTTGTTCACCACCAGCAGCAGCGGTCGGCCGCAACGGCGCAGTCGCTCGGCGATGGTCTTGTCCTGCGGCGTCAGCCCGGTCCGCCCGTCGACCACGAACAGCAGCACGTCGGCCTCGGCGATGGCTGCCTCGGCCTGGCGCGCCATTTCCTGCATCATGCCATCCTTGGCCAGGGGCTCGAAGCCGCCCGTGTCGACGACCAGGTAGGGTCGGTCACCGAGCCGGCCGTGACCGTAGTGCCGATCGCGGGTGAGTCCGGGAACATCGGCGACCAGCGCGTCGCGCGAGCGGGTCAGGCGATTGAACAGGGTCGACTTGCCGACGTTGGGTCGGCCGACGATGACCAGGGTGGGTTTCAACTTCTGTCCATGGTCCTGCCAGCGCTAGCGCGCCGACAAGGCATAGACACCGCCGTTTCTAGTCTGCACCACGAAGTCGCTGGCCTTGGCGCCGGCTTGGGGGTCGGCGATGATGGCGCCGCCATCGGTGTTGAAGCGCGCGGCGAAGGCGCCGTCCTCGCGCCGCAGCAGGTGCACCACGCCCTGGTAATCGCCCACGGCGACGTGGGAGCCGAGCAGCAGCGGCCTGGAAAGCTTACGCAGGGCGAGCTTGTCCTGTTTCCAGAGGCTGGCGCCGCTGGCCCGATCGAGGGCGTGCAGACCACCCTTGTCGTCGCTCACGTACAAATTCTTGGCGTCGGCAGCGATGCCGGCGATGCTCGAAATCTCGCGCGACCAGAGCTGATTGCCGTTGGCGATGTCGAAGCAGGCGACCCTGCCCTGGAACGCCACCGCGCAGACCTCGCGCTCGTCGATCACCGGCAGGCTGGTGAGGTCGGCGATGCGTTCGAGCTCGGTCGCGCCCTTGGGTTGAGCGACGGTCACCTCCCACAGGGCGACGCCGTTGTTGGCGGCCACCGCGACCAGTCTGCCGCCGGGGAAACCGGCGAGCACGGCGCGGCCGGCGAGCACGACGCCGACGTGGCTGCGCAGCGACAGCGGCGGCGTCGAACGTTGATAGACCCAACGCCGCTTGCCGTTGGCGGCGTCCAGGGCGAAGACGCGCGCGTCACCGCTGCGCACCACCACCATGCCCTCGCCCACCGCGGGTGCAGCCAGCACTTCCGAACTGACGGTGGCGGTCCACAGGCTCCGCCCGCCCTGGGCATCGAACACCAACACCTCGCCCTTGGCGGTGGCGACCGCCACCAATTTGCCGTCGCTACCGACGCCGGCTGACAGCGGCTGGCCGGTGGCGATGCGCCAGACCTGGCGGCCCTGATCGAAACGGGCGACGGTGCCGTCGCGCG
The DNA here is from genome assembly GCA_023258955.1 of Sterolibacterium sp. GTDB lineage: Bacteria > Pseudomonadota > Gammaproteobacteria > Burkholderiales > Rhodocyclaceae > CAIYYX01. The sequence goes on along the minus strand of JAHFRE010000056.1, from coordinate 12,988 downwards.
ACGCGGCATAGACGCTGTCGCCGACCACCGCCGGGGTGAAGACGAATTCGCCGCCGTCGCCCACGCTCGCCTGCCAGCGCGCGGTGATTTCCGCGGTCGGCGTGAACGCAGCGAGTTCGGCCGGCTTGATCTTGGGCTCGGCCTTGGCGAACGGGTTGATCGCGTCGATGCTCGAGCAAGCGCCGAGCAGCACAGCCGCGACCAGACACGACGTCTTGGCGCAAGCCTGAAGCCGGGAGGAACTCAAGGTTTGGCTCCCAGCGACTCCAGCTTCACCTGCAGCATGTCCCGGTAGCCGGCCTGGCGCTGGTCGGGCTTCGCCCCGCTCTCCCCGAGCTTGGTGAGGGCCGTGGCGTAGGCGGCGCGCGCCTCGGCGCTCTTGCCCTGGGCCACCAGGACGTCGCCCCGGACCTCGGCGTAGCGCGCGGCCAAGGGCTCGACCGGCGGGCTGGCGAGCTGGGTCAGCGCCTCGTCGTAGGCCTTCTCGTCGGCGAGCACCGACGCCAGGCGCAGCCGTGCCAGATCGCGCAATTCGACATCCTTGCCGTGCTCTGCGGCCCAGGCCAGCTGCAGCTTGGCGTTCTTCGTATCACCGCTGTCGAACTGCAGCTTGGCCGAGGCGAGCGCCGCCAGGCCCGCGTAGCTGGTGCCGGAGAACTTGTCGATCAGTTCACCCGCCGCGTCGCGCGCCCGCTTCACGTCCTTGGCTGCCTCGGCCCGCTCGAGCGCCGCGTAGACCTCGGCCGCCTGCGCCGCCTGATCGCGCTGCCACCAGTTCCAGCCTTGCCAGCCAACGGCGACAACGGCGACGATGGTGATGACGGTGGTGGCGAGATTGCCGTACTGCTTCCACCAGGTCTTCAATTCGTCGATCTGTTCCTGTTCTTCGAGATCGTATGCCGCCATGTTTGCCCGTCCTAGTCAAAAAGTAGTTCGCCGACAGCCGCCGCCAACTGGTCAAGTGCCACCCGCCGCTGCTGCTGCGCCGGCTCGCGCAGCGGCTTGAGTGACACCTCCTGCGCCGCCGCCTCGTCGTCGCCGATGATCGCGGCGAGCATCGCCGCCGAGCCGTCGGCCTTCTTCATTTGCGCCTTGAAACTGCCGCCACCGCAATGCAATTGCACGCTGATGTTGGCGTCGCGCAGTGCTTCGGCAACGCGAAAGGCAAAGCGCGCCGCCTGCTCGCCCTGATGCACCACATAGACCTCCGGCGCGCCGGCGCCGCCGGCGAACAAGCCCTGCTCCTCGGTGAGCGCGAGCAGGCGCTCCAGGCCCAGGGCGAAGCCGCAGGCGGGCGCAGGCTTGCCGCCCAATTGCGCGAACAATCCATCGTAGCGTCCACCGGCGCAGATCGTGCCCTGGCTGCCCAGGCTGTCGGCGATCCACTCGAACACCGTCAGATTGTAGTAGTCGAGTCCGCGCACCAGCCGCGGATTGACGCGGTAGTTCAGGCCCGCGTCCTTGAGCAGGGTCTGCACACCGGCAAAGTGGGCGAGCGAGGCCTCGCCCAGGTAGTCGATCAGCTTCGGCGCCGCTTCGATCAGCGCCTGCATCGCCGGATTCTTGCTGTCGAGGATGCGCAGCGGATTGCTGTGCAGCCGCCGCTTCGCGTCGGCGTCGAGCAGTTCGGCGTGGGCTTCCAGATGGGCGATCAGCTCGGCCCGATGGCGGCTACGTTCCTCGGTCTGGCCCAGGCAATTGATCTCCAGGCGAACCTCGGTGAGCCCCAGGTCGTCCCAAAGTCGCCGGCACATGATGATCTGCTCGGCGTCGATATCCGGTCCGGCGAAGCCCAGCGCTTCGACGCCGACCTGGTGGAACTGGCGGTAGCGGCCCTTCTGTGGCCGTTCGTGGCGAAACATCGGCCCCTGGTAGCACAGGCGCTTCGGTCCGTCGTAGAGCAGGTTGTGCTGCAGCGCCGCGCGCACGCAACCCGCCGTGCCTTCGGGACGCAGCGTCAATTGTTCGCCGTTCAGGCTGTCGGTGAAGGAGTACATCTCCTTTTCGACGATGTCGGTCGCGGCGCCGATGGCACGCGCGAACAGCGGCGTCGGCTCAACCAGGGGCAGGCGTACCGGCCGGTAGGCGTAGGCGCGCAGCCAGTCGCGCAGCAGCTCGTCGATTTCCTGCCAGCGCTCGGCTTCGACGGGCAGCACGTCGTTCATGCCGCGGATGGCTTGCAGAATCTCGCTCATTGACGCAGCTTCGGGTAGTGCTCGGCGACGTAGGTATCGACCAGGGCTTTGAACTCACCGGCGATGTCATCGCCACGCAGGGTGAGGCGGTGTTCGCCGTCGATGTACACCGGTGCCACCGGAGTCTCGCCGGTGCCGGGCAGGCTGATGCCGATGTTGGCGTGCTTGCTCTCGCCCGGACCGTTGACCACGCAGCCCATCACCGCCAGCGTCATGCTCTCGACACCGTATCGCTCACGCCGCCATTCGGGCATCTTCTGACGCACATGATTCTGGATGCCCTGCGCCAGTTCCTGGAAGGCGCTGCTGCTGGTGCGACCGCAGCCCGGACAGGCGGCCACCATCGGCGTGAAGGCGCGCAAGCCCATGGTCTGCAAGATTTCCTGGGCGACGATCACCTCGCGGCTGCGGTCGCCGCCGGGTTCCGGCGTCAGCGACACGCGGATGGTGTCGCCTATGCCTTGCTGCAGCAGCACCGACAGGGCGGCGGTCGAGGCAACGATGCCCTTGGAGCCCATGCCCGCCTCGGTCAAGCCCAGGTGCAGCGGATAGTCGCAGCGGCGCGCCAGCTGGCGATAGATGGCGATCAGGTCCTGCACGCCGGAGACCTTGCAGGACAAGACGATCGCGTCGGGCGGCAGTCCCAGCTCCTCGGCGCGGCTGGCGCTCTCCAGCGCCGAGGCGATCATCGCCTCCTGCATCACCGCCGCGGCGCCCAAGGGCACAGGCCGCTTGGCGTTCTCATCCATGACCCTGGCCGCCAGTTCCTGGTCGAGGCTGCCCCAGTTGGCGCCGATGCGCACCGGCTTGTTATGCGCGCAGGCGATTTCGATCAGGCGCGCAAAATGTTCGTCGCGCTTCCGGCCCTTGCCGACGTTGCCCGGATTGATGCGCAGCTTGTCCAACGCCGCTGCGCACTCGGGCATCTCCTCCAGCAGCTTGTGGCCGTTGAAGTGGAAGTCGCCGACCAGCGGCACCCGCAGGTTCATCTTCAACAGCTGCTCGCGGATCGCCGGTACCGCGGCGGCTGCCTCGCGGGTGTTCACGGTGATGCGCACGATCTCCGAGCCGGCGCGCGCCAACTCGGCGACCTGGCGCGCGGTGGCGCGCGCATCGGCGCTGTCGGTGTTGGTCATCGATTGCACCACCACCGGCGCACCGCCGCCAATGGCGACGCCACCTACCATCACCCGGCGGCTGTGGCGGCGCGCCACGGAACCGGCCAGCAGATCGCTATCGACCGCGTTCATTCGATGGTGAGCCGCGCCACGTCGACCTTGGTGTGCGGATTCAGATCGATCATCTTGTCCTCGTACTGCAGCTGCACCGCAGAAGCGTTGCCGATGACCAGGTCGAAGGGCGGCTTGCCGGTGACCAGCTGGCGAGTTCCCGGGAGATTGTTCTGGGCAAAGATGACTTTCTGGGTGGCGTCCTTGACCTCGACCCAGGCCTTGTCGTCGAAGATGAAGATGAGCTGCTTGCCGTCGGGCGGCGGCACCGCTCCGGCCGGTGGCATCACCTGGTCGCTGACCGCCGCCTGCTCCACGCGCACGCTCGGCGCCTTCAGCTTGTTCGCCTGACTGAGCTTGGCCTTGTCGCCAGAGGGCCAGTCAAAATAGCTCGCCAGGGCGATGGCGCCGGCGATGATGGCGACGGCCAGCGCCAGCCACGGCAACACGCTGCGTTTCTCGTTGGACAGCGCAATCGTGGTACCGGTATCCGCGGGCACCTGGACCTCGCTCTCGACCGGCGCCAGTTGGCGGCTGAGCAGGGCCATCAGTTGCGCCTCGTCCAGGCGCAGAAACTTGCCATAGCTCCTGATCAGCCCGCGCACGAAGGTGTTGCCGGGAAGTTTGTCGAAGTCGTCGCGCTCCAGCGCTTCGATCTGGCGGGCACCGAACTTGATCGCGTGCGTCACATCGACGATGGTCAGTCCGCGCGCCAGGCGCGCCTCACGCAGCAGACCGCCGATGGTCTCGGGCGCGCTCGGTGGTGGCGCCGCTTCGGCCGCCGGCGCCTCTTCCAGCAACTCGCTGACGAAGGTCGCCGCCGCTTGTTGCGCGTCTTGCGCAGCGCCAAGCTCGCCGCGGTCGCTCAGCTGTTCACTCATATTGCCCCTGCATCAGACGTTGGGTTTCAGGGGCGTCGGGGAAGCGGCGACGCAGCTGGCCCGACAGCCGCGCCTCCGCGTCGCGATCGCCGAGCTTTCTCTCGATGCGCAAGCTCAGCCACAGCGTCTCGACGCTGGGTTCGGCGCGTTTGTGCAATTCACCCAGGTATTGGCGCGCCGCGACCAGTTTACCCTGGCGGTAGCTGATGTCGGCGAGGAAATAGGCGGCGCGGTCGTTGGCCGGGTCAAGCCGCAGCGCCCGCACGAAATCTTCCTCGGCGCCCTTGTCATCCTTGAGGCGCAAGGAGCAGATCCCGGCGTTCATATAGGCCAGACTCGGCGTGGCGTAAAGGGGGCTTTTCAAAGCCGCTTGAAAACGATCGAGCGAGGCGCGCTCGCGTCCGGTCTGGCAGAGAAACCAGCCGTAGCTGTTGTTGATCTCGGGATCGCCAGGAGCGATCTTCAAAGCCCGCTCGTAGCTTTCCTCGGCGGCGCCATTTTCGCGCATCTGCATATGGATCAGGCCCATCAGGCTGTGCGCCGGGGCGTAGGCCGAGGAGGCGGCCAGGGCCTTGCGCGCTTCTTCGAGGGCGACGCCGAGGTTACCCTGGCTCAGGTAGAGGCCGCCCAACTCGGTATGCACCTTGGCTCGCTGGATGGTCTCGTTGCCCGCCACCTGCTGCGACACGGCCTGCTCGGTGCGCGGCGCCGGCGCACCGGCGCAAGCGACGAGCGCCGTCGCGACCAGCAACGCCGCCAGCAACCTCATCGCTGCAATTCCCCTGGTACCCGGCTGGCCCGTCCGCTTCTATCCTGCACCAGGCCGGCGAGCTGGCCGCAGGCGGCGGCGATGTCGTCGCCCCGCGTCTTGCGCGTGGTCGTGACGATGCCCGCCGCCATCAGGACTTCGGCGAAGCGGCGTATGCGCTCGGGGCGCGACCGGCTGAAGCCCGAGTTCGGGAAGGGATTGAAGGGGATCAGGTTGAACTTGCACGGCACGTCTCGGACCAACTCGAGCAGTTCCCGGGCATCGCTGTCGCGATCGTTCACCCCGGCGAGCATGACGTATTCGAAGGTGACAAAATCGCGCGGCGCCACGGCGAGGTAGCGGCGGCAGGCCGCCATCAATTCGGCCAGCGGGTACTTGCGATTGAGCGGCACCAAGCGATCGCGCAACGCGTCGTTCGGCGCGTGCAGCGACACCGCCAGCGCCACCGGGCAGGCAGCGCCCAGGGCATCCATCATCGGCACCATGCCCGAGGTCGACACCGTCACCCGGCGGCGCGAAAGGCCGTAGGCGTTGTCATCGAGCATCAGGCGCAGCGCCGTCACCACGTTGTCGAAGTTTGCCAGCGGCTCGCCCATGCCCATCATCACGACGTTGGACACCGCACGCTCGTCGGTTCGATGGGCTGCGTCGAGCAGGCGATTGGCCTGCCACAACTGGCCGATGATTTCCGCCACCGTCAGGTTGCGGCTGAATCCCTGTCTGCCGGTCGAGCAAAAGGCGCAGTCGAGGGCGCAACCGGCCTGGCTCGACACGCACAGGGTGCCGCGATCCTCCTCGGGAATGAATACCGTCTCGATGGCATTGCCGCGACCGACGTCGAACAGAAACTTGCGCGTGCCGTCGCGCGCCAGGCTGTCGCCGACCAGTGGCGGCGCGGCGACGCAGGCTTCGATCGCCAATCGCTCGCGCAGGCTCTTGGCGACGTCCGTCATCCGCGAAAAATCGCCCTCCCCGTTGCGATGCAGCCAGCGCAGCACCTGCTTGGCGCGAAACGGCTTCTCGCCGAGCGTGGCGAAGTAGCCGTTCAGTCCCGCGGCATCGTAGTCGAGAAGGTTGACGGTCATCAGCGCGAGTAGATGTTCAGCGCCGGGAAGTAATAGGCGATCTCGACGGCGGCCGTTTCCGGGGCGTCCGATCCGTGGACCGCGTTGGCGTCGATGCTGTCGGCGAAGTCGGCGCGGATGGTCCCCTTGTCGGCCTTCTTGGGATCGGTGGCGCCCATCAATTCGCGGTTCTTGGCGATGGCGTTGTCGCCTTCGAGCACCTGCACCATCACCGGGCCGGAAATCATGAATTCGACCAGCGGTTTGAAAAAGGGCCTGGCACGATGCACGGCATAGAAGCCCTCGGCTTCCTGCTGCGACAACTGGACCATGCGCGCGGCGATGATCTTGAGACCGTTGCTCTCGAAACGGGAATAGATCTTGCCGATAACGTTCTTCGCCACGGCGTCGGGTTTGATGATAGACAGGGTACGTTCGATGGCCATCTGCTGCTCCAAAATCAACGGGTTGAATTCAAAACGGGGGATAAAGCGTAACGTTTGATTTTATCAGCAATTGCCGCCGCTTTCGGCGGCGGGTGCAGAGAAAATCCCCGCCCGATCCACCTCGCCGCCTAGGCTCGCCGCCGCACCGGGAGGTGCAGCTCGATCACTCGATCGGACTCCGCCACCGCGTCGAAGTGGCCGGGGTAGCGTTCGAAGGGAGGAAGGCGCGGATCGGGTCGAACAGCCTCGATGCGCATGCGTTGCATGGCTTGATACCAGGCGACCTCGAGCCCCGCCTGGCTGCCTTGCAGGCGCAGCACGTAGGCGCTGTGTGCCGGCATTTCGCGCAGGGGCAGGCGCCCAGGCTCGGCCTCGGCAACGGGGATGCCCAGATAGCAGTCGGTGGTGCGTAGCTTGAAGTTGGTTCTGGCATAGACAGCGATCGGCGCCGCCGACGCCTGCAGACCCGCGCCGTCCAGTTGCCCACGCAGCTCGGCAAAGCCACCGCGCAAGCCGTCGGCCAGACCCGCCAGCGTGCCGCTGTAACTGCGATAGACATAGCACCCTGCGGGAATGTCACGCACCCCCAGATAGTCGAGCCAATAGCGCGGCGCCGTGGCTGGCTCGACCAGGCGGGCAAGGCGGTCCAATCCGTAGCGATGGTCGAGCGCGATCATCCCCTGTACGGTCTGCGCGAAGGCGCGCAGCGAGAAAGCGACGCGGCCCGTCATCGACCAGGTCACCTCGGTCATGCCCTCGCGTTCGGCGAATTGCCAATGACCACGGCCCCGGATTCGGAACGGTTGCGCAAAGCGCAGGCGCTGCTCGATGCTGCGCCCTGCCACCATCCGCCGATGGACGATGGTGCCGCTGCCAGCCCTCGCGCCGTCCCAACCGTAGGCGCTTCCTGCGTCGGCCGTGCTGTCGGAGAATGTCACTCGCGCCTCCGGCTCGTGCTCCAGCCATGGATTCCACTGCGCCCAGGCGCGAAAGTCGGCCACCAAGGCGTAGACTTTGTCGATCGGTGCATCGATCAACCGTGTCTGCGTGACGCGCAGCCGGCCGCTGTAGCGCGCCATGTAGACCAGCAGCGCCACCAGCCCGATGACGGTGACGAAGGCGACGGTGCCCATTGTTCCTTGTGCGTGCCGGTGATCCCGGCTACATCATATTCATCGCCTTGGGCAGGACCAGGGTCAACCACGGCCAGTAGGTGACGATCACCAGGAACAGGATCATGGTGAACAGCCAGGGCAGGACGGCCTTGGTGAGTTCAGTGATGCCCAGCCGGGAGATGCCCGAGGCGACGTAGAGGTTCAAGCCCACCGGCGGGTGGCAGAGGCCGACTTCCATGTTGACGTCGATCAGGATGCCAAAATGCACCGGGTTGACACCCAGTTGCACCGCTGCCGGGAAGAAGATCGGCGCCATGATCAGGATGATCGAGGAGGGCTCCATGAAGTTGCCCGCGGCGAGCAGGATCAGGTTGACCACGAACAGGAAGCCTTCCTTGCCGAGATTCATGCTCAACATCCAGTCGGCGAGCCGGTGTGGCAGGTTCTCGTTGGCCAGCACAAAGGAAAATAGGACGGCGTTGGTGATGATGTAGAGCAGCATCGCCGACATATTGGCCGAGTCGCGTAATACCTTGGGCACGTCGCGCAACGACAGGTCCTTGTAGACATAGACAGAGACGAAGAAGGAGTAGACCGCCGCCATCGCCGCCGCTTCGGTGGCGGTAAAGGCACCCGAATAGATGCCGCCGACGATGATCACCACCAACATCAGGCCCCACACGCTCTTCTGGAAGAAGCGCAAGCGCTCGAGCCAGGTCGCTCGCACCATGCGCGGATAGTCGTTCCTGCGGGCGATGTACCAGGTGACGCCGCACAGCATGATGGTCAGGAGCGACCCGGGCAGCAGACCGGCGACGAACAGCGCGCCGATCGAGGTGCCGGTGGAGATGGCGTAGATCACCTTGGGAATCGACGGCAGCATCAGGATGCCCAACGAACCCGCCGTGATGATGACCCCGGCGCCAAAGCGCATCGGGTAGCCGTGCGCCACCATCGCCGGCAATACGATCGAGCCGATCGCCACCACCGTCGCAACGCTCGAACCGCAGACCAGGGCGAACATGGCGCAGGCGAGAATCGAGGCGAGCGCCAGGCCACCATGGAAATGGCCGACCAACGAGGTGGCGAAATTGATCATCCGCCGCGCCACGCCGCCGTGGGTCAGGAAGTTGCCGGCGAGGATGAAGAAGGGGACGGCCATGATTTCCCACTTCTCGATGCCGGTAAACAGCTTCAGCGCAACCGCCTCCATCGGTACCTGGGTCATGGTGAAGATGAAGGTCAGCACCGTCAGACCCAACGAGATCGAGATGGGCATGCCCGTCAGCATCAGGGCGATCAACAGACCGAAGATGATCGCGGCGTTCATGCTGGGGGATCCCGCTCATCGCCGTCCGGCTGGCTCGTCGGTGGGTGGGGTTGGCCGCGCTGCCACTCGGCGTCGGACAAACCCATGTGCGCGTGCGAGATCTCCTCGCCTTCGGCCAGGATCTCTCCGACCAGCGGCGTCTCACTGTCGACGCCTTCGACGTGGGCGTGGTCGTGGTGCGGCAGTTCCCCCGTCTTCCAGAAGGCGAACGCCACCTGCAGGAAGCGAAAGCACATCAGCGACGAGCCCAGCGGAATCGCCGAATAGACCATCCAGGTCGGCCATTCCAGGTCAGGGGTCGTCGGCCCCTCGGGCAGATCGCCGGCATCCATGCCGAGCAGCGTGAGAGCAGCGTGGTGGGCACCATTGTCCCAGACGAAATGCGCCCCCAGCGCACCGATGGATCCGGTAAACAGCGCGCCGGCGAGCAGGCCGAACAGGACGAAGATGCGTCGCTTGCCTTGGTCGAGGCGATTGATGACGACATCGACGCCGACGTGGATGCCGGTGCGCACACCGTAGGCGGCACCGAACTTCGCCATCCAGACGAACATGATGATGCACAGTTCCTGGGCCCAGCTCAGGTTGAGCTGGAGCAACCAGTCCTGCAGCGCGCGGATCGGCAGGCCCGAGGCGTAGCGATGCAGGACGGAAACGAAGATGAGCAGGGTCGCCGCGGCGATGAGGAAGGCGATCAGCCACTCCTCGAGATGGTCGAGAAACTTCAGCATCGCGCTGCCTCCCGCTACCCGCTCAGAGCTTTTTCGGGTCGAAGCCGGTTTCCTTATAGATCGCCTGCAACAGTTCCTTGCCTATCTTGGCTTCGTGCTCGGCGTGGACCTTGACCAGCACCTTCTTCCATTCCAACTTTTCCTGCGGCGTCAAGGTGATGACCTGGGTCTTGCCCGACTTCTTGACCAGTTCGAGATCCTCGTCGTTCTTCTTCTGGGCCAAGTCGTTGGCGTACTTCGTCGCATCCTTCATCGCGCCTTCGAGGATGCCGCGCAGGTCGGCCGGCAACCCGTCCCAGAACTTCTTGTTGACGATGACCGCGTAGCCCAGATAGCCGTGATCGGACAGGGTCAGGTATTTTTGCACCTCGTGCATCTTCTGGGTGTAGAGGTTGGACACCGGGTTCTCCGTGCCATCGACGACGCCGGTCTGCAAGGCCTGGTAGACCTCGGAGAAGGCGATCACCTGCGGTATCGCGCCGAGCGCTCGCATCTGCGAATCGAGCACCTTTGAAGACTGGATGCGCATCTTGAGGCCGCGGCAATCCTCCGGCTTTCGCAGCGGCTTGTTGGCGCTCATCTCCTTGAAGCCGTTGTCCCAGAAGGCGAGGCCGAGGATGCCCTTGCTATCCAGCTTCTTCATCAGTTGCTGGCCGATGGGTCCCTGGGTGACCCGGTGCAATTCCTTGTAGTCGTCGAACAGGTAGGGCAGATCGAAGACCTCGAATTCACGCGCGCCCAGCGGCCCAAACTTGGCCAGTGAAGGCGCCAGCATTTGCACCGCGCCCAGTTGCAAGGCCTCCATCTCCTCCTTGTCCTTGTAGAGCTGGCTATTGGGGTAGACCTCGATCTTGACGCGGCCCTTGGTGCGTTCTTCGGCCAATTTCTTGAAATACTCTGCGGCCAGGCCTTTGGGCGTATCGAGGGCGACGACGTGGCTGAACTTGATAACGACCGGCTGTTGCGCCAGCGCAGAGGTTGCCAAGCTCAGGGACGCGAGAAATGCAAACAGGATTCGCAGTTTCATGATGCCTCCTCTGGTTGTTTGCCGATCATACCGGAAACGCCAGAAAGCTGCGCCCGGATTCAAGCCTGCTCCAGTCGTATTTTGCCGCGCTGCCTGACGATGCGGTGGCGGCCGAAGGTGGCAGACGGCGATCGGTCCGGCTTCGCCTCGCGCAGTTGGCGCAACAATTCGACCAACCGACTCTCGCTGGGTATGTACACGCCGTACCTGGCCAGGAGGAAGCGCAGCAGGTTGCGCGCGCGCGCCTCGGGCAAGGCGGCAAGGCGCGAAGCGGACAGCGGAAAGATCACCGGATCGCCGGCCAGGTCGATCACGGCGAGCTCATCGAGCAGGTCTCGCGCCTCCGCGAAATGCGCCGCCGCACCCGCCAACTTCTTCTCTGCAGCCACAAACCTCGTCTGCACTAGCGGCAACACCTGATGGCGCAAGAAGTTTCGCGCGTGCCTGGTGTCGCTGTTGCTTTCGTCTTCCATCCAGCTCAGGCCGCACTGCGCAACGTAGGCGTCGATCTCGCCGCGGTCGACGCGCAACAAGGGGCGTATCAATCGCGCTCCGCCACCTAGCGTCCGCACCTCCGCCATCGCCGCCGCACCGGCGATGCCAGCGCCGCGCAGCAATTTGAAGAGCAAGGTCTCCGCCTGGTCGCCGCGGTGGTGCGCGAGCGCGACCCAGTCCGCTCCAACCCGGTTGAGGACCTCGTAGCGCTGAGCGCGGGCGGCCGCCTCGAGTCCCTCCGGTGCGTTTCGCGGTACCTCGACCCTGGCCACCGTCAACGGCACCCCGGCCACGGCGCAATGGCCTTCGCAAAACGCCTGCCAATCACCGGCGCAGGGACTCAGACCGTGGTTAACATGGACGGCGGCGAGCTCGAAACCGAAACGCTGGCGCAACGCCAGCAGGACGGCGAGCAGCGCCACCGAATCGCGCCCTCCCGACAGGGCGAGCGCGAGGCGCTGCCCGGAGGACACGGAGTTGCGACGCAGGCAATCGCCGGCGGCAGCCAACAAGGGTTCAGGCGGCGCGGTGTTCCTTGAACTTGCCATAGCTCATCAGCCGTTCCAGACGCCGCTCGACCAGTTCGGCGGCGGACAACTCGGCGAGTTGGCGCAGGGTGTCCTGCAGCGCCTTCTTCAGGGCGATAGCCGTGGCGCGGGGATCTCGGTGGGCGCCACCCAGGGGTTCGTTGACGATGCGATCGATGAGGCCGAGGGTCTTTAGGCGCGAAGCGGTGATCGCCATCGAGTCGGCCGCTTCGGCGGCCTTGTCGGCGCTCTTCCAGAGGATCGAGGCGCAACCTTCCGGCGAGATCACCGAGTAGGTCGAATATTGGAGCATGAGCAGGGCATCGCCGACGGCGATGGCCAGAGCGCCGCCAGACCCACCTTCACCGATGATGGTGCAGATGATCGGTCCCTGCAGCTGCGACATCACCAGCAGATTGCGGCCGATGGCCTCCGACTGGCCCCGCTCTTCGGCATCGATGCCAGGATAAGCGCCGGGCGTATCGACGAAGGAAAAGATCGGCAAGTGGAACTTCTCGGCCAGGCGCATCAGGCGCAGCGCCTTGCGGTAGCCCTCCGGCCGGGGCATGCCGAAGTTGCGCACGATCTTTTCTTTGGTATCGCGCCCCTTTTGGTGGCCGATGACGACCACCGACTGGCCGTTGAAGCGCGCCAGTCCGCCGACGATGGCCCTGTCATCGGCGTAGGTTCGGTCGCCGTGCAGTTCCTCGAAATCGGTGAACATTTCGGCGAGGTAATCGAGTGTATACGGGCGCTGCGCATGCCGCGCCACCTGCGCGATCTGCCACGGCGTCAGCTTGCCGTAGATGTCCTTGGTCAGGCTCTGGCTCTTGGCCTCGAGTCGGCCGATCTCTTCGGAAATATCGACCGCCGACTCGTCCTGGGCGAAGCGCAGAGACTCGATCTTGGCTTCTAGCTCGGCGATCGGTTGCTCGAAATCGAGGAAAGTGGTTTTCATCTGCCTGGGCCTGCTGCAAAGACGTTATGTTACAGGAAGGCGTAAGGGCGATCTCACAAACGCCAAAGCCCCGCTGCTCAGCTAGCGGGGCTTTGCATGGTGCAGAAACAACAAAGCCCTCTTGCGAGGGCTTAGTTGTATATGGGAGTCTGGCGCTGACCTACTTTCTCACCCGAGGTGGGCAATATCATCGGCGCGAAGGCGTTTCACGGTCCTGTTCG
>JAHFRE010000237.1 GCA_023258955.1 Sterolibacterium sp. | reverse complement strand
CGCACGCGCTCTCGGTGGAGACGCTGGAGGTGGTGCGCCTGCTCTCCAACCTGGAAGCGGAGCACCACAACCTGCTGCAACTGGTGCTGTTCGGCCAACCCGAGCTCAACCGCATGCTGGCACGGCCCGAGATGCGCCAATTGAAGGAGCGCATCACCCACCACTTCGCCCTCGAGCCGCTGGCGCTGTCCGAGACCAGCGCCTATCTGAATTTCCGCATGCGCGCCGCCGGCTATCGCGGCGCCGAGGTGTTTGCCATTGCCGCGGTGAAGTTGATGGCCAACGTCTCGCTCGGCCTGACGCGACGCATCAACGTGCTCGCCGACAAGTCGCTGCTCGCCGCCTGCAACGAGAACACGCGGCAGGTGGCACGCCGCCACGTGCGCTCGGCGATCCGCGACTCGGAGTTCGGCCCACGGCGCAAGCACTACGCTTGGCTCGACAGCCGTCTGTTGCGCAGCGCCGTCGCCGGCGCCGCGCTGGCCCTGGCGCTGCTCGTCTTTTGGCCCAACGAGCGTGACCGTGGCGGCGTGGCGCCGCAGCCGGTACCGCTGGCACAGGCAGAGAACACCCAGGCGAAGGCGCCCGCGCCGGAGACGGTCGTCGCCAGCGCCCCGCCGCCCGCCAGCGCGCCCGGCGCAACAGCGCAAAAGCCCAAGGACGGGCGCTTCGGTGCCCAGACCAGCGAACGCATCGCCGCCACCGAAAGCTGGTTGGCGGGCGCCAACGACGAACATTGGTTCATCCAACTGCTTGCCGCCGAGCCGCGCAGCCCGGACAAGACCGAGGCTTTCGTCACCAAGACGGCCGCGCTGGTCGGCAACGAGCAATTGCGCGTCTATGTCGCCGAGGTGCAGGGCAACCAGCGGCTGGGCGTCATCTACGGCGACTACCCGAGCCGCGAAGCGGCGATTGCGGCTGTGGCGGAGTTGCCGGAGGCACTGCGCAACTCCAAACCCTTTCCGCGCAAGGTGAAGTCGCTGCGCTGATGACGCCACCGGCGTTGCGTTAACCCGACTCGGCCGCGTCTGCCGGCGCCGCGCGACAGGCGCGGCAAAATGGCTTGACTTCACTGTATGCAACCCCCATACTGGCGATGCCATTGTCATTGTTTGACCATCGCCGATGCCTATACCGCAACCACGCCGAGTCGAATACAACCCGCGCCGTAGCGCGCTCGCGGCACTGCTGGCGCTGAGCTGCAGCGCCTGCGTGCAAGCTCCGCCGACGGTTGTCGCGGCGCCAGCCGCCGCCAAGGCGCAATCCAGGCGCGACCTCATCCCGCAGCCGGTGAGGTTCGCCGCGGCCCTGCCGCGGCTCGATCCAGCGGTACCGAGCGAGAGCTACAGCGTCGTGGTGCACAACGTGCCCGTGCAGGAATTGCTGTTTTCCCTGGCCCGCGACGCCAAGCTCAACGTCGACATCTTTCCCGGACTCTCGGGTTCGGTCAGCCTCAACGCCGTGGACCAGACGCTGCAGCAGCTGCTCGAGCGCATTTCCCGCCAGGCGGACCTGCGTTGGCAACTCGACGGCCCCAACCTCAGCGTGATGCCGGACTCGCCCTACCTGCGCAGCTATCGCATCGACTACGTCAATATGGCACGCGAGACCTCGGGCAGCACGGCGGTCACCACGCAGATCGCCACCGCCGGCGCCGCCGGCGCCGCGACGGCGAGCGGCAACGCGCTGGCCGCAGCCGGCAACAATTCGCAGATGCGGATCGAAAGCCAGGCGCGCAACCGCTTCTGGGAAACGCTGGAAAAGAACCTGCGCGACATCCTGTACGAAACCGACAAGATCCTGCCGGAGGGCTCCAGCGAGACGGTGATCGAGCGCAACGAGCAGCAGGCCACCACCGGCACCGGCAGCGCGCCGCATCCAGGGCGCGGCCGCACCGCCGCTGCCGCACCAGCGGCCGGCCTCGCCGCCAGCGTCAATCCGGCGGTGCTGCAGCAGGCAGGCAACACCGTGGTGCGGCGTACGACGTTTCGCGAGGCGGCCGCGGTGATCGCCAACGCCGAGGCCGGGGTGATGATCGTGCGCGCCACCCGCCGGCAACACGACCGGGTCCAGGAATTTCTCGACCAGGTCATGGCGCGGGCGCAGCGCCAGGTGCTGATCGAGGCCACCATCGTCGAGGTCGAACTCGCCGACGGCTATCAGCAGGGGATCGACTGGAGCGCGCTACCTTTGGGCAGAGCGGGCTTTCGCCTGGTGCAGCGAGCCGCAGGCAATATCGCGGCGCCGCCCTCGAGCTTCATCGAGCTAGGCTATAGCAACGCCGCATCGGCCAGCGGCAACCTCAGCGCCTCGGTGCGCTTGCTCGAGTCCTTCGGCCGGGTGCGGGTGCTCTCCAGTCCAAAACTGTCGGTGCTGAACAATCAGACCGCCGTGCTCAAGGTGGTCGACCACAGCGTCTACTTTTCGATCAAGGCCGAGGTCACCCCGGCGGTGCAGGGCGCCCAGCCGCTGGTCGCATACAGCACCACGGTGAACACGGTGCCGGTCGGATTCATCATGAACGTGACGCCGCAGATAGACGACAACGATAGCGTCCTGCTCAACGTCCGCCCGAGCATCTCGCGCATCATCGCCAGCGTCGCCGATCCCAATCCGGACCTGGCGCGGGCCAGCGTTGCCAACCTGATCCCGGTGATCCGCGTGCGCGAAATGGAATCGATGCTGCGCATCGACAGCGGCAATATCGCCGTCATGGGCGGGCTGATGGAAGACCTGGCCAACAACACCGACAACGCGGTTCCCGTCTTGGCACGCGTGCCCGTGCTGGGTGCCGCATTCCAGGATCGCGACGACCTTCGTCGCAAAAGCGAACTGGTGGTGTTCCTACGGCCGATCGTCCTCCGCGACACGGACCTCGACGGCGACTACGACGCCTATCGCAGCGCCCTGCCGGACGGCGCCCTGCGCCGCAGGAGCCCGCTGTGAAGCGGCGCCTGTTGCTCGCCACGCTGGCAGCCATCCAGCTCCTCTGCATGGCGCCGGCGCTGCCGACAGAGGCGGTACCCGGCGCAGCGCCACCGATACGCATCAAGGCCGGCAGCACCCGCGCCGCAGCCGAGGCAGCGCGGGCGCTCGACGCCTACCTAGCTGGCGATCTGCCGTTGGCCGGCGCCACCTACCAGGCCATCCTGGGGCATGAGCCGCGCCACCGCTCGGCCCTGCTCGGCATGGCGACGATCGCCCAGCGCCAGCAGCGTTGGGCGGTCGCCGAGAACTACTACCTACTGGCAATCGAAGCCGATCCGCAAGACGTCTGGGCACAGGCAGGCCTGCTCAATCTAAAGGCGATGGCCGAACCTCAGGCCGCCGAGAGCCGCCTGAAGTCCCTCGCACAGTCCCAGCCCGGCGTCTTCCTGCCGCACTTTGCGCTGGGCAATCTCTACGCCGCCCTCGGGCGCTGGAACGAGGCCCAGCGCGCCTATCAGCGGGCGGTCGGCGCCGATCCCGACAACCCCGACGCGTTGTTCAACCTGGCCGTCGGCCTCGACCACCTGCGCCAACCGGATTTGGCCGCCGGTTACTATCGGCAGGCTTTGGCCGCCGCCGAAAGACGGCCGAGCGCCGTGAGTGCGGCGGCGATCAACCTGCGCCTGGCCGCCCTGGCCAGCGGCGGTGCGCGATGACAACGCAGATCGGCGAGCGGCACAGCCTCGGCCAGACCCTCAGAGCGCAGGGCATGGTCAGCGAGGACCAACTGCGCATCGCCTTGCGCGAACAATCGAAGGCCTACCAGCCGGTCGGCAAGCTGCTGGTTCGCCTCGGCTTCGTCAGCGAAGCGGCGCTGCGCGAAGCGCTCGCCACCAGCCTCAACAAACGCAGCATCGACCTCGCCCAAGCCATCGTCAATCCAGCAGCGCTGCGCCTGGTACCGCTCGCGCTCGCCCGCCGCCATCAACTCCTGCCGCTCGACTACCAGCCCTGCGACCACCGCCTGACCGTCGCCATCGCCGACGTCAATGACCTCGTCGCCATCGACCAATTGCGCGCCCTGGCGCAGGACGAACTGGTGGTCGAGACCCTGATCGCCAGCGAAACCGACATCGCCCACGGCATCGACCGCCACTACGGCCACGAACTGTCGATCGACGGCATCCTGCACGAAATAGAAACCGGCGAGGCCGATCCCGGTGGGGAGGCGGCGGCGCACGAATACAGCCAGCCGGTGATGCGCCTGGTGGATGCCTTGCTCACCGACGCGGTGAAGCGCCGTGCCTCGGACGTGCACTTCGAGCCGGAAGCCAATTTCCTACGCATCAGATTTCGCATCGACGGCATCCTGCGCCAGATCCGCGTCCTGCATAAGAGCTATTGGGCGGCGATGGCGGTGCGCGTCAAGGTGATGAGCGGCATGAACATCGCCGAGACGCGGGCACCGCAGGACGGTCGCTTTTCCCTGCGCATCGGCGGCCGTACGGTCGACTTTCGGGTCGCGGCGCAGCCGACCTTGCACGGCGAAAACCTGGTGTTGCGCATCCTCGACCGGCAGGCCGGCATATTGGCGGTAGACGAACTGGGCCTCGACCCGTCGCAACAAGCCATGCTGCTGGCCATGATCGCCCGACCCGAGGGCATCCTCCTGGTCACGGGTCCCACCGGCAGCGGCAAGACGACGACGCTGTATTCGCTGCTCAATCACATCAACAGCGAGTCGATCAACATCATGACCCTCGAGGACCCGGTCGAGTATCCGATGGACATGCTGCGCCAGACCTCGGTGGCGGAGACGAGCAAGCTCGATTTCGCCAACGGCATCCGTTCGATGATGCGGCAAGATCCGGACGTGATCCTGGTCGGCGAAATACGCGATGCCGACACGGCGGAGATGGCCTTCCGCGCCGCCATGACCGGCCACCAGGTGTATGCGACGCTGCACAGCAACTCGGCGCCGGGCGCGCTGCCGCGTTTGCTCGATATCGGCATCCTGCCCGACATCATGGCCGGCAACATCATCGGCATCGTCGCCCAACGCCTGGTGCGGCGCCTCTGCCCGCGGTGCCGCCAGCCCTATCCGCTGGCGCCAGAGGAGGCGCAGCTGCTGGCCCTGTTCACGCCGACGCCGACGCTCTACGGTCCCGTCGGTTGCGAGGCCTGCGATTTTCAGGGCTATCGCGGCCGTTTCGCGCTGATGGAGCTGCTCTGCATGGACGACGAACTCGACGAACTGGTGGCGCACCGGGCCAGCGTGCGCGAATTGAGGATCACCGCCGCAACGCGCGGCTACCGGCCGCTGGCCGAAGACGGGCTGCGGCGCGCCCTGGAAGGCCTCACCTCGCTCGATGAGATCAGGCGGGTCGTCGATCTGTCGTCGGTACGCCATGGCGCTCTATAGGTATCGGGCGGTCGACGCCGAGGGGCGCCGGGTGGGTGGCCAGAGCGAAGCCGTCCATCTCGCCGACCTCGAACTGCGTCTGCGCCGCATCGGCCTGGACCTGATCAGAGGCCGGCCCCTGCCGGCGGCGACGCTGCCGCAGCGCAAGGTCAGTCGGCGCGAATTGATCAAGTTCTGCTTCCATCTCGAGCAGCTGACTCGCGCCGGCGTCCCCATCATCGAAGCCCTCGCCGATCTGCGCGACAGCCTGCTCAATCCGCGCTTCCGCGAGGTCGTCGGCAACATCGTCGAGAGCATCGAGGGCGGCGCCACCCTGTCG
>JAHFRE010000236.1 GCA_023258955.1 Sterolibacterium sp. | reverse complement strand
TGATGGTCGCCTCGGGACGGCTCTTGGCGACCTCTTCGAGGATTTCGTTGTAAGCGTTGCGTATCGCCGACAGCGAGCCGAGGTTGAGGCGTACGCCGCCGATGTCCGACTTGTTGGTGATCTGCCGCGAGTCGACCTTCATCACCACGGGCAGACCGATCTCTTCGGCGATGACCACCGCCTCGGTCATCGAGCGAGCAACCATGGTCTGCGCGATCGGGATGTGAAAGCTGGCCAGGAGCGCCTTCGATTCCATTTCCGAGAGGACGCTGCGACCGTCTTCGATCGCCGTCTCGATCATCAGGCGGGCGCTGTCCAGGCGCGGCGCCCCGTGTTCGGAGAAGGAGCCGGGGGTCTGCAGCAGCAGCTTCTGGCTGCGGTAGTAGCCGGAGATCTGGGCGAACAACTGCACCGCCGGCTCGGGGGTGCGGAAGGAGGGGATGCCGGCGCCGCGGAACAGCAGGCGTGCTTCCAGCACCTGTTGCTGGCCCATCCAGCAGACCACCAGCGGCTTGTCCGAGCGCGGCGCCACCTCGATGACGCGCCGCGCAGCCTGGGTCGGGTCGGAGGTGACCATAGGTGTGAGGATCACCAGGACGCCGTCGACGTTCGGATCTTCCCGGGTGAGCGCCAGCACCTGGGCGTAGCGCTCCGGATTGGCATCGCCGCCGATGTCCAGCGGATTGGCTTGCGGCCAGTGCGACGGCAGGATGGCGTTCAACTTGTCCAGCGTCGCCGGCGCCAGCTGCGCCAGGCGGATGCCCAGGTCGGCGGCCTCGTCGGCGGCCATGACGCCGGGGCCGCCGCCGTTGGTGATGATCGCCAGGCGGTTTCCGCGCGGCCGGAAATGCGAGAACAGCGCTTGCGCCGCCGAGAACATCTGGCCGACCGAGGCCAACCGCACCACCCCGGCGCGACGCAGGGCTGCGTCGAAGACGTCGTCGGCGCCGACCAGGGCGCCGGTGTGCGAGCGCACCGCCTGCTCCGCCGCCGGATGGCGGCCGACCTTGATCAGCAGCACCGGCTTGCAGCGCGCCGCGGCGCGCAGCGCGCTCATGAAGCGGCGGGCGTTCTTGATGCCTTCGATGTAGAGAAGGATGTTCTCGGTGCGCGGATCGGTGACCAGATAGTCGAGCGCCTCGCCGAAATCGACGTCGCTCGAGGTGCCCAGGGAAATAACGCTGGAAAAGCCGACGCCGTTGGGCTGGGCCCAATCGAGGAAGGCGGTGCACAGCGTCCCCGACTGCGACACCAGGCCGATGCTGCCGGGGTTGGTGGTGCCGCGCGCCAGCGACAGGTTGAGCCCCATGCTCGGCCTGATCATGCCTAGGCTGTTGGGCCCGAGCAGGCGCATTCGGTAGCGGCGCGCCAGCTTGATCAGGCGCTCCTCGAGGGCCGCGCCGTGCGAGCCGATATCGGAGAAGCCGCTGGCCACGATCAGGGCGCTGCGGGCGCCGGCGCGGCCGCAGGCTTCGACCAGCGCCGCCACCTTCTTGGCCTGGACGCAGATCAGCGCCAGGTCGACGCGCTCGGGCAGATCGCCCATCGCCGGGTAGCAACGCTGGCCGAAGATGGTCGCGTGCTTGGGATTGACGAAGTAGAGCTTGCCCTTGAAGCCGCTGTCGAGAATGTTGAGGACGACGATGGTGCCGGCGGAGTCGGGTGAGTCCGAGGCGCCGATGATGGCGACCGACTTCGGCTCGAAAAGCGGGGTCAGATAGTGCTGCTCAGAATGCATGACGGTTTCCCCAGCAGCGCTCGACATGCTGCATCGCAGCAAATCATACCACCAAGGGCGTAGCGACTACACCCGGAGGCGGCCCCCAGTCGCGCCCAGCGGACCAGCCAGCCCCTGTTCTGCGGGCGCGAGGATGGCCTCGCCGAGGTGTATCATGCGCTTTTTGCAGCGCAACAGGCACACCCATGCAGGCTATTCCGGATCGTTCCCGCACCAGTGCGCTCGCGACGGCGGCGCTCGGCGTGGTCTATGGCGACATCGGCACTAGCCCACTGTACACCATGAAGGAAGTCTTCGCCGGCTCCCAACATCCGGTGCCGATCGCGCCGGCCAACGTGCTGGGCATCCTGTCGCTGATCTTCTGGTCGCTGATGCTCGTGGTCACGGTGAAGTACATCTCCTTCATCACCCGCTGCGACAACAAGGGCGAGGGCGGCATCATGGCGCTGATGGCGCTGGCGCTGCGCCCGACCGCCGAGGGATCGACGCGGCGCAGCGTGATCCTGATCCTCGGCCTGTTCGGCGCCGCGCTGTTCTATGGCGACGGCGTGGTGACGCCGGCCATCTCGGTGCTGTCGGCGGTCGAGGGGTTGGAGGTGGCGACGCCGGCCTTGAAGTCGTTCGTGATCCCGGTGACGCTGTTCGTGCTGCTGCTGCTGTTCTGGTTCCAGAAGAAGGGCACCGGCGGCATCGGCGCCCTGTTCGGGCCGATCATGATGCTCTGGTTCGCCGCCCTGGCCGGCCTCGGCCTGATCAACATCTTCGCCTCTCCCGGCGTGCTGCACGCCCTGAATCCCCTCTACGGCCTCGACTTTCTGCGCGCCCACCCGGTGATGGGTTTCTTCTCGCTGGGCGCCGTGGTGTTGGCCCTGACCGGGGCGGAAGCGCTCTACGCCGACATGGGCCACTTCGGCCGGCGACCGATACAGCTTGCCTGGTTCTATCTGGTGCTGCCGGCCTTGGTGCTCAACTACTTCGGCCAGGGGGCGCTGCTGCTCGCCAGTCCCAAGGCGATCGAGAATCCCTTTTACCTGCTGGCACCGAACTGGGCGCTCTATCCGCTGGTGGCGTTGTCGACCCTGGCGACGGTGATCGCTTCGCAGGCGGTGATCTCCGGCGCCTATTCGCTGACCCAGCAGGCGATCCAGCTCGGCTACTCGCCGCGGCTCGAGGTGCAGCACACCTCGGCACGCGAGATCGGCCAGATCTACCTGCCGGGCATCAACTGGACCCTGTTCGTCGCCGTCGTCGCCCTGGTCCTGGGCTTCGGTTCCTCGACCAACCTGGCCGGCGCCTACGGCATCGCGGTCACCGGCACCATGCTCATCACCAACGTCCTCGCCGTCTGCGTCACGCGCTGGTTGTGGCATTGGAGCTGGTGGCGGGCGATCCTCGGCGTGCTGCCCTTCATGGTCATCGACTTTGCTTTCTTCAGCGCCAACACCATCAAGATCGTCGACGGCGGCTGGTTCCCTCTGGTTTTCGGCATGGGCATCTTTCTGCTGCTCACCACCTGGAAGCGCGGCCGCCAGTTGCTCTACGCGCAGCTCGAAAAGGACGCGCTCGACCTCAAGTCCTTCATCAGTAGCCTGGGCATGGGCGGCGCGACCCGGGTGCCCGGCACAGCGGTGTTCATGACGCCCAATCCCGACAACGTGCCCCAGGCCATGCTGCACAGCCTCAAGCACTACAAGGTGGTGCACGAACGGATGGTGATGGTGACGGTCAAGGTGCTCGACGTGCCGCGGGTGCCGAGCGCGCAGCGGGTGACGGTGGAGGCGATGCCGCAGAACTTCTGGCGCGTCTGCGTGCATTTCGGTTTCATGGACGAACCGGACCTGCCGCAGGCGCTCGAGTGGTGCGCCGAGCAGGGTCTGCACCTGGACATGATGGATACCTCCTTCTTCCTCGGGCGCGAGACCCTGATTCCCAGCCTGAGCTCGGAGATGGTGCTGTGGCGCGAGAAGCTGTTCATCGCCATGTTCCGCAACGCCGGCAGCGTCACCAACTACTTCAAGCTGCCGGCCAATCGGGTCGTCGAGCTGGGCGCGCAGGTGGTGCTGTGAGATGACCGCGGTCAAGCCGCCGCTGACGCCTTCGCCCTGGGTCACGCGCTTCGCCGCGCTGATCCCCGCCGGCGGGGAAGTGCTTGACCTGGCCTGTGGGCTCGGCCGCCACAGCCGCTGGCTGGCCGAGCGCGGCCACCCGGTCGAGGCGGTCGACCAGGACGCCGAGGCGCTGGCCTCGCTCGCCGAAGTTCCCGGGGTGCACACCCGCGTCGCCGATCTCGAAGGCGGCCCCTGGCCCTACGGCGGGCGCGCCTTCGCCGGCATCGTCGTCACCAATTTTCTGTGGCGGCCGCTGCTGCCCTTCCTGCTGCCGCTACTCGAGCCCGGCGGCGTGCTGATCTACGAGACCTTCATGGTCGGCAATGAAGCGTTTCGCCAGCCCACCAACCCGGCCTATCTGCTGCGTCCCGGTGAGCTGCTCGAGGTGGTCAGGGGCCGCTTGGGCGTGATCGCCTTCGAGCAGGGCCAGCTGGCCCTCGAACCACCCGCCGTGGTGCAGCGGCTGTGCGCCCAGCGCGCCGGCACGCTGCACCTGCCCGACTAGTACTAGTCTTAGGCGGCGAGCAGCTCGCGCGCCAGGCGCGCCACGCTCGCAGCGCTCAGGTCGGCCAACGGCATCGGCGGCGCGGCGGCGTAGGCGCCGAAGTTCTTCTGTTGCGAGCGCTGGTAGAGCGGATCGTAGTGCAGCGCCAACAGCTCGTGCACCAGCGGCCGGAACTCGCCCGCCTGCGCCAGCGTGCTCCAGTGCGCCACCACCTCCCTGCTCTGCAGGCCGACCAGCTGTGCCAGACGCTCGACCAGCCAGGCCGGATCGGCGAGGAAGTAGTCGTAGTCCTCGAGCAGGAAGTCCACCCGCGCTGCCAAAGGCACCTCGAGGCGCAGACTGGGTGCGGCGCGCATCGCGTCGATCAGCGCATTGGGCAGTTGCACGCCGCCGATGCGCCGGCTCTCGGCTTCGACGAACACCGGTCGGTTGCGCGAGAAGGCGGCCAGGGCGCCGTGCAGCCGCGATTCGAAGCTGCGCTGCGACGGTTGCTGCGTGTGCGGCAGCTCGCCCAGCAGCGATCCCTTGTGCTCCGCCAGTTGTTCGAGGTGCAGCACCTGGGCGCCGGCGCCGGCCAGCGCCTCGAGCAGGCGGCTCTTGCCACTGCCGGTGGCGCCGGCGACGACGCGGAAGGCGAACTGGCGCGGCCAGGCGGCGAGATCGGCGATCACCTGGCGGCGCCACAATTTGTAGCCGCCTTCGAGGCGCTGCGCGTCCCAGCCGATCTGGCGCAGGATGTGGCTGAAGGCGCCGCTGCGCTGGCCGCCGCGCCAGCAATAGACCAGCGGTCGCCACTCGCGCGGCTTGTCGAGGAACAGCGTCTCGATGTGGCGGGCCACGTTCTGCGCCACCCAGACGGCGCCGATCTTCTTCGCCGCGAAGGGCGAGGCCTGCTGGTAGAGCGTGCCGACCCGCTCGCGTTGCGCGTCGTCGAGCACCGGGCAGCTGATCGCGCCGGGCAGATGATCGTCGGCGTACTCGGCGGGCGAACGCGCGTCGATGAATTCGTCAAACTCAGCCAGTTGTGCTAGCGTTGCGACCCCTGCCTGCCTCATCAATCCCTGTCCTCTTCTCTCGGCCCTCGTTCGCGAGCGGCGCCCCTCAGAATCCTAGGCGCAACATGTCCACAGCACCTGCAGCGATCAAACTCACCCAACTCTCCCACGGCGGCGGTTGCGGTTGCAAGATGTCCCCCGCCATTTTGCGCCAGATTCTGAGCACGCCGCTGTCGCCTTTTCCGCCGGAGCTGCTGGTAGGCACCGAAACCTCGGGCGACGCCGCGGTCTATCGGCTCAACGACGAGCAGGCGCTGGTGGCGAC
>JAHFRE010000055.1 GCA_023258955.1 Sterolibacterium sp. | reverse complement strand
CTCGCCAGCTTGATCTCCTTGATCAGGTTGTCGAGAATGAAGGGCACGGCATCCGGTTTCGGGTAGTAGGTCAATACCATGTGCGCCTGGTTGACCGGATCCTGCGCCGGCGCCAGGACGTAGTTGATGCGCAGCCGGTCCATCGGGAAACCCAGGGCGAGCAGGGTGAAATACTTGCCGATCGCGTAGTCCTCGCAATCGCCGCCGTTGGACGCCAGCATCTCCACCGGCGTCGCCCAGTAGTCCTCGACGCCCCAGTTCTCGATGTCGGAGACCCAGGGGATCTGGTTGAAGAAGTCGTTGGCCAGCTTCAGCTTCTCGGTCTCGGTCTTCTTGCGGTTCTCGGCGATCAGCTTGGTCCAGGCGACGATGCGCACCCGCGCCCCGGGTCCGTACTTTCTTTCGGCGCTGGCGATGACCTTTTCCGTGACCTGCAGCGCCACGTCCTGCGCCAGCAGGAAGCCAAAACCGAGGGCGAGACCCAGGGCGAGGGCCGCCAGCAACGAACGGATACGGCTGTCAGCGTTCGCGCGCGACGGCTTCTTCACGGTTGGCAACACCTATCGCATCGAGCAGCATGCCCAGATCGGCGAGCACCCGATAGCGGGAGAACAGTTCGACGTAGCGTCCGTTGAGCAGGTTGCTGCTGGCAGAGAAGGCTTCGTTTTCGGTGTCGAGCAGGTCGAGCAGGGTCCGCTGACCGAGGCTGAACTGTTTCGAGTAGGCATCCCGGGTCAGCGCGCTCGATTCGGCGTGCTTGGTCAAGAAGGGCAGGCGCTCCTGCGCCGAAAAGTACGCGTTCCAGGACAGGCGCAGGCTCTGTTCGATCTGGCGCTCGGTGCGACGCGCCACCTCCTCCGCTTCGACCCGCTGATAGCCGGTCTCGGCGATGCGGGCGACGTCGGCGTTGCCCTTGAACAGGTTGTAGCGCAGCCTGAGCATCGCCGAGCGGTTGGCGTCTGGCTGGATGTCCACCGGGCTCACCAGGCTGTTCTTGCTCACCGACAGTTCGAGATCCAACCGCGGCAGCAGCGGCGAGCGCGCCGCCTTCTGCTGCGCCTGTGCCGCTTCGATGTCGGCCCTGGCCGACTTGAGCAGGCGGCTCTGCGCCAGCGCGACGGGCAGGGCGGCCTCGGGCGTGGCCGGGATGAGCTTGGCGTCGGGCGCCTTCGGCGGCGTCAGGGTGCCGGGGGTGGCGCCGACGAGCAGCCGGTAGTTGATTTCGGCGACCTTGAGGTTGGCCTCGGCCGCGGTCAGGTTGGACTTGGCCAGGGCCAGGCGCGCTTCGATCTGGTCCTGGTCGGCCTTGCGTCCGACGCCACTGGAGGCGCGCAGCCTGATCTGGTCGTAGGTGCGCTGATGCACCGCCAGATTGTCCTGGGTCAGGCCGATGATCTCCTGGTTGCGCAAGACTTCCAGGTAGGCCTCGACCGCACGCAGGGCGATCTGCTCCGAGGTCGAGGCGACCCGGTGCGCCGCCGCGTCGAGGCGGGCCTCGTTGCGCTCCACCTCGTAGGGTGTAGCCAGACCATCGAACAGCATCTGCGTCAAGGTGGCCGAACGATCGTAGCGGATTTGCCCGAGTGGGCCGCCGTAGGTCTGCACCGTGGACAGGTTGTCGACGCGCTGCCTGCCGCGCCCGTAGGCGATATCCAGCTTCGGCCAATAGCCGGCCTGGGCCTGCTTCAGCCCCTGCTCGGTCGACTGCCGGCGCGAGGCGTCGATCAGCACGTCCGGATTGGTGTCGAGCGTTCGTTTGACCGCCTCCTCCAGGGTCTCGGCGAGCGCCATCGCCGCCGTCGCTAGCAGCATGGCCGCACAGAGCAATCGAAAGGCTAACCCCATCGGTCAGAAACGCAAATGCTGCATAGCTCTAGCGGTCCTTGCAGGTCGGGTCTGTCGGATTCGGTTCCTTGACCGGTCCCATCAGCGGCTGTTGCTGCTGCAGGCGGAAAGCGCCCTGGGCCCCGGCCGGGAAGGCCGAAGGCGGTGCCACCGAGGGCTTGGTCTGGGCGTTCAGGACCTGGCCGGTGGGGCTGGATTTGGCGTCGAACACGGTGGTGCCGCCGTCGTTCGTGGCGGAGATGGCACCGGAGAGCACGTTGATGTAGAGCTTGTTGTCGAGGTAGAGCTGGAAGTCGGTGCCGCGTATGCCGACGGTGGCGACCGTGGTCTTGATGCTGACGTTGCTCTTGTTGGCCTCGCCGATGGCGCCGGTGACCGAACGCATGCCGCCCTTGAACAGGGCCACCGCGAAATTGCTCTCCGCCGGCTTGTGCGCGTTGAACTTGTAGTCGGTGATGACGAACAGGCTGCCTTCCGAGATCGACACCATCTGCCCGTCGTCGAAGCGCAGCACGACGCGCCCGGTGGCGCCGGTCTTGATGGTGGCGCCGCTCTCGACCCGCTGGCCGAAAGCCAGGGTGCCGTACTCGCCCTTGGCCGGCGCCATCTGCACCTCGCCGGAGAGGGCCTGGGTGGTCGCCGCGGCAAAGGACAGGCAGGACCAGAAGAGCAGCACCAACGAACTGAAAAAAGCGGACACACGCGCATGGCTCATGTGAATACTCCTTGGCTAGGCGGATCTTCGGCTGACGCTGAGGCGGTGCGGCGGTCAAGCCACCGGCGAACCCGCTGATTATAGGACATTGGTCATAGCTTGCCAGTGCGATTAGGCGGGCTTTTTGTGCCGTCTTCCGGGCCGCGGTACAAGCTGGTCGTCGTCGTCGAAAGCCACGTACTGCATCACCCGGCGCACGTAAGAGCGCGTTTCGGCATAGGGCGGCACCCCCGCGTAGCGCTCCACCGTGCCTTCGCCCGAGTTGTAGGCGGCCGCCACCAGACGGTTGTCGCCCTTGAAATGCCGGACCAGCCAGCGCAGGTAGGCCAGGCCGCCGCGGATGTTTTGCTCCGCGTCGAGGGAATTCTTGACGGCGAAGCGGGTCGCCGTCTCGGGTATCAACTGCATGACGCCGATGGCGTTCTTCGGCGAGTGCGCCAGCGCGTCGAAGTTGGATTCGACCGATGCCACGGCCAGCGCCAGGTGGGTATCGACGGCGAAGCGCGGCGCCAGCCGGCGGATGATGTTGGCGACGCGTCGCCGCTCCCTGGGCAGGGCGTCGACGTAGGCGTCGATGTCGACCAGCAGTTCCCGCCCATAGTCCTTCCAGGCCGACTCCGGATCGGTCAGGCAGGGCGGCAGCCGCTCCCGTCCCTCGCCGGTCTGCTCGAGCATCGATTGCGCCGCCTGGTGGCCGTTGGCTGCCGCCATCGCGAACAGGGTCGCGGCGATGCCGGGGTCGCGGGCGAGGCCGCGCCCCTCGAAATACATCTGGCCGAGCCGATACTGGGCCTCGCCGCTGCCGGCGGCAGCCGCTTCGCAATAGAGCATCGCCGCCCGCACCCGGCTCTTCGGCTGGCCGCGGCCGCTCTCCGCTGCCGCCGCCTGTTCGAGCATCGCCCGCACCCGCGGCGCTTCCATGGAGAAGAGTTCGTTCTCCTGTTCGAAGCGCCGCTCATCCTGCCCCTGCGCTGGGCTGGCGAGCAGGGTCAGCAGCGGGGCGGACAGCAGCGCAGCCAAGACAAGCGGCGAATTCACCCGACTTTCTCCATCTTCTCGCGGCACCGATTGGTCAGGAGCTGATTATGCTGTTTTCCACGGAGGCGCGCAGCATGCAGCAGGCGAACGACTATCTCGGCCAGCTCGAGGACGAAGGGGTACGCGAAGCATTCGAAGAGCGCGCCGCCATCCTCGAATTCAGCGTCGGTTTGACGCGCGAACGCGCCGAACGCATGGCCTTTTCCGAGATCATCGAGAAGTACGGTTGCCACGTGCGCCAGCACCTGGTGGGAAGGACGAGCTAATCATGGCCAGTGCGCTGATCAATCGCCATCGCAACGTCGCCGTCGCCGTGCGCCGCAACCGCGCCGGCGTCGCCATCATCGCCCACAGCGCCGGCAAGCTGAGCCTGGAACAGCTCTCCGATCGCGACTTCCGCGACGCCTGGATGGAATACGACTACCCGCTGGACAAGCTGCTGGAACGCCTCCTCGCCCACGCGCGCGCTGTCGGCGCCACCAAGGGCGCGCTCGCCGCGATCGAACGACTCGCCGCCGACCCCATGCTGACGGCGCCGCGGCTGCTCTGAGCGCCGCGGCGGTGCCCCTGGATATCAGGGCGTCTTGCTGAAGTCGGCGCGGCGCTTTTCCTGGAACGCCGTGATGCCTTCGCGCGCCGCGGCGCTGCAGGCGCTCTTGCCGAAGGCGCGGTAACCGACCTCGAGCGCTGCACCGAAGCTCTCCGCCGCCGCGGCGGCGACCACCGCCTCTTCGATGATGCCGATCACTTCGGCGCTGAGCGGCTGGCCGTTGGCTGTCTGCGGCGCGATGCTCACCATCGGCGGCAAGACCACCGGGCCGTCGGCGATGGCCGTCACCTTGCCGACCAGGTCGTGCACCCGCGACACCGCCGCGTGGATCAGCGCTTCGTAGTCGGTGGCGAGGGCGTCGACCACACCCATTTCCAGGGCGCGGGTCGCCGTCATCTTGCTGCCCTGGCGCAGCATGCCGTTGAAGATCCCGGCCGCCTTGGGCCAGCGCCGATAGGGAACGACCATGGCGCCGATGCCCGGGACGATGCCCAGGGTGATCTCGGGCAGCTGCATCCAGGCGCCCTGCACGGCGACGATGCTGTGGGCGCGCATCGCCAGTTCGAAGCCGCCGCCCAGCGCCATGCCGTTCACCGCAGCGACCACCGGCTTCTGCATCCGATCGAGGTGCACCAGCAGGCGCGAGCAATCGCGCGAGTACTGCGCCGAGGCGGCAGCGTCGCCGAGCATGCGCGGGAAGCGGCCGATGTCGGCGCCGGCGCAGAAGGCGCGGTTGCCGTAGCCGACGATGACGAAGCCGCTGACCGCAGCATCGTTCTCATAGCGGCGGATGACGGCGAGGATCTCGTCGGTCATCTCGTCGTGAAGGGCGTTCAAGGCCTCCGGCCGGCGCAGGGTGATGACCTTGACCCCGTCCACGTCATCGACCAGCAGGTGGCGCCGGAAGTCCTGGTAGGCGGCGAAGGGTCGCTGCGGCATGGGCATGCCGGGGCGCTCGGCGCGCAGGCGGATCAGCGCCCGGCCGGTCACCTGCTCGCCCAGGTCGCGCATCAGGTCGAGCGGTCCCGACTTCAGTCCCAGCGCCTGGCGGCAGCCCAGATCGAGGTCGGCCGCCTCGCCGATCTGACGGTCGACGATGTCCACCGCCTGCGAAAAGAGGATGCCGAGCAGGCGCTCGCGCACCGCTTGCGCCTTGTCGCTGGCGACGGCGACCGGCTTGCCCGGTTTCACCGTGACCCAGCTATCGACCGAGCGAAAGATGGGTGCCGGCCGGTAGTGACTGCCCTCGACCTCGGCCTGCAGGGTGTTGGTCTCGGTGATGATGGGGTTGCCGTGCGCCATGTTGAGCACGAAGAAGGGCCCGGCGTGCACGAATTCGCTCGCCACCGAATCGATCTCGGCGGCGTTGGCCTTGTCCAGCAGCATCGCCGCCTCGTTGCACCAGTTGTCGAAGATCCGGTCGAGCATGAAGCAGGCGACGTCGGCGGTGATCAGTGGGATCTTGCCGGTGACGCAAAACAGCCAGCGCAGATAGTCGACCGTGGCGGCCTCGCTCTTGGCCCAGGAAATCACCTCCACCACCGGATTGCGCCAGGCCGGCGCGAAGAAGTGGGTGACGGTGGCGCGCCCGGGATGGCGCATTTCGGAGAAGATCTGCGCCGCCGGCAAGGAGCTGGTGTTCGAGGTGATCAGGGCCTCCGGGCCGACGATGGCCTCGACCTGGGCGAAGATCTTGCGCTTCAGGGCGATATTCTCGGTCGCCGCCTCGATCACCCAGTCGGCGCCGGCGATGCTCTGATAGTCGCTGCTCGCCACCAGGTCGGCGCAGACCGCGGTGGCCTCCGCTTCGCCCATCTTGCCCTTGGCCACGGCCTTGGCGGCGTAGTCGCGAAAACGCTGCACGGCGGCGTCGAGCGCCTTCTGCGAGACGTCGATCAGGATCAGCTTGAGCCCGGGCAGCGCGCTCTTCAGGTAGTAGCCGATGTCGGGGCCGATGGTGCCGGCGCCGATGACGGCGATGGCTTTGGGCAGCGGGCGGGCGGGTGTGACGAGCAGCGGGTTGGCGTGAGACATGGGGGGTTCCTTTGCTGGCCTGGTGAGCGGACCGGACGGCGCGCTTCTCAGCGACGAAGTATACGGTATACGGGAGCCCGGTGGCGATGCCGGCATCGTACAATGCGCCCCGCGGCAGGCAAGTGCACCGATAGATGCCGCGCACGATCCTCCAGGAATGTCCGCCATGAAGTTCCGCTCATCGCTTCCCCTGTTCTGCGCCCTGAGCGTCGCTGCCTGCGCCGAGGCGCCGCCGCCGGCCAGCGTCATCCCCGTGGTCAAGGTGATGATCGCCGGCGAGTCGCCGACCGCGCCGAGCCGGCGCTACAGCGGCGAGGTGCGCGCGCGCCACGAGACCGCGCCCGCCTTTCGCGTCGGCGGCAAGCTGGTCGAACGCCTGGTCGATGTCGGCGCCCTGGTGCGTCCGGGCCAGGCGCTGGCCCGCCTCGATCCGGCCGACATCGCGCTCGCCGCAACCCAGGCCGAAGCCCAGCTGCGGCTGGCCGAGGCCGAGGCGCAGCGCTATCGTGACCTGCGCACGAAGAACTTCATCAGCCAGTCGGCGCTCGACAGCCGCGAGATGGCGCTGCAGACCGCTGCCGCCCAGGGCGAACTGGCGCGCAACCAGAGGTCGTACGCCGTACTCAGAGCCGACAAGGCGGGCGTCATCGCCCAGGTCCTGGCCGAACCGGGACAAGTGGTGGCGGCCGGCCAGGCGGTGTTCCGTCTGGCCGAGAGCGGCGAGAACGAGATCGCCATCGCCATGCCCGAGAGCCAGATCGAAGGCCTCAAGATCGGCGCCAGCGCGACGGTGGAACTTTGGGCGGGCAAGGGCGCGCTGCGCGGCCGGCTGCGCGAGCTGTCGCCGGTCGCCGATCCGGCGAGCCGCACCTACGCCGCCCGCGTCAGCCTGCTCGAAAGCGACCCGGCCACGGCCCTGGGCATGACCGCGACGGTACGCTTCAGCCGCGACCAGGTCATGGCCTTGATCGTGCCGCACACGGCGATCTTCCAGCAGGGCGCGCAACCGGCGGTGTGGGTGCTGAATCCGGATGACACGCTGGCGCTGCGCCCGGTCACCCTGGCCAACTACGGCGATGCCGGCGCCAGCGTGGCCAGCGGCCTCAGGCCGGGCGAGACCATCGTCGTCGCCGGCGTGCACAAGCTGGTCGCCGGCCAAAGAGTGCGTCGGCAACAGTGAACCGACGCAACCTTTCCGCCTGGGGGCTCGAACACCAGTCCCTGCTGCTCTATCTGATGGCGGTGCTGATGGCCGCCGGGGTCATCTCCTACTTCAAACTGGGGCGTTCGGAGGATCCGGACTTCACCTTCAAGGTGATGGTGGTGCGCACGCTGTGGCCGGGCGCCTCCGCCAGCGAGGTCGAGCGCGAGCTGACCGAGCGGATCGAGAAGAAGCTCGAAGAGACCCCCTGGCTGGACGTGCTGCGTTCGTCGTCGAAGCCGGGCGAGTCCTTGATCATCCTGCTGCTGCGGGAGTACACGCCAAAGGCCGAGGTGCCCGAAGCCTGGCGCCAGGTCAGGAAGAAGCTCGCCGACATGCAGCAGACCCTGCCGCCGGGGGTGCAGGGTCCCTTTCCCAACGACGAATTCGGCGACGTCTCGATTTCCGTCCTGGCGCTGACCGGCGAGGGCTACGCCCTGGGCGAGCTGCGCCACGAAGCGGATCGCATCGCGCGCGAGCTCTATCGCCTGCCCGACGTGAAGAAGATCGAATTGATCGGCGTGCAGGACGAGAAGATCTACGTCGAGCTGACGCCGGCACGGCTCGCCGCGCTGGGCCTGACGCCGACCGCGGTGTTCGAGGCGCTGCAGCGGCAAAACGCCGTGGCGCCGGCCGGTTTCGTCGAGACCGCCAGCGACCGCATCCGCCTGCGCGTCGCCGGACCTTTCGCCGCCTGGGAGCAGATCGGCGACGCCGATCTCGCCGTCGGCGGCAGGCATTTCCGCCTCGGCGATATCGCCACGATCAAGCGCGGCCTCGCCGATCCGCCCAGCCCGCGCATGCGCGTCGCCGGCAAGGAGGCGATCGGGATCGCGCTGGTGATGAACAAGGCCGGCAACGTGATCGCCCTCGGCGAGCAGTTGAAGCAGCAGATGGCTCGTCTGCAGGCCAACCTGCCGGCGGGCATCGAGGTGCACGTGGTCGCCGACCAGCCGCAGATCGTCAAGGCGTCGATCGAGCTGTTCATGGAATCGCTGGGAGAGGCCATCGCCATCGTGCTCGCCGTGTCCTTCCTCAGCCTCGGGCTGCGCACCGGCACCGTGGTCGCCCTGTCGATCCCGCTGGTGCTGGCGATCACCTTCGTCCTGATGCAGATCTTCGGCATCGACCTGCATCGCATCTCGCTGGGGGCACTGGTGATCTCGCTCGGGCTGCTGGTCGACGACGCCATCATCGCCGTCGAAATGATGGTGGTGAAGATGGAGCAGGGCTTCGACCGGGTCAAGGCCGCCAGCTTCGCCTATACCTCGACCGCCTTCCCCATGCTGACCGGCACCCTGGTCACAGCCGCCGGCTTCATGCCGGTGGCCTTCGCCAGGTCCTCGGCCGGCGAATACACGGGCTCGATCTTCTCGGTGGTGACCATGGCGCTGCTGGTGTCCTGGCTAGTCGCCGTGTTGTTCACCCCCTACATCGGCTACCGGCTGCTCGACGCCGAAAAATTGCGCAAGTTCGGCGCCGAGCACCACGGCGACATCTACGACACGCGCTTCTATCGCCGGCTGCGGACGCTGGTGGTCTGGTGTCTGCGGCGCCGCTGGCTGGTGATAGCGGCGACGGTCCTGGCCTTCGTCCTGTCGCTGCTGGCCTTCGCCTTCGCGATCGAGAAACAGTTCTTCCCCGCCGCCAACCGCCCCGAACTGTTGATCGAGGTCTGGCTGCCCCAGGGCGCTTCGCTGCAGGCGACGACGGCGGAGACCGTCAAGGTCGAGGCTCTGCTCGCCGGCGACGCCAGCGTCGAGAGTTCGTCTTCCTACATCGGCAACGGCCCGCCGCGTTTCTTTCTCTCGCTCGATCAACAGCTGTTCGCCGACAACTTCGCCCAACTGGTGATCGTGACCAAGGGCGTGGCCGAGCGCGAAGATCTGAAGCAGCGCCTGGAGCAGCGTTTCGCCGCGCCGGCGTTCTCGCCTATTCGGGCGCGGGTGCTGCGTCTGGAGAACGGTCCGCCGGTGGGCTTTCCGGTGCAATTCCGGGTCATGGGCGAGGACCTCGAGAGCCTGCGCCGCATCGCCGCCGACGTAGCGACCGTGATGCGCGCCCACCCCAACCTGCAGAACGTGCAGTTCGACTGGAACGAGAAGGTGAAGAGCATCAAGGTCGCGATCGACCAGGACCGGGCGCGGCTCTTGGGTGTTTCCAGCCAGGACCTGGCGCAGACCCTGCAAGCCTGGTTGGTGGGCGCCACCATCACCCAATTTCGCGAGGGCGACCAGTTGATCGACGTCGTCTGGCGCGGCGCAGCGGCGGCGCGCAATTCGCTGGACCGCCTGCCGGAACTCGACATCGTCACCGCCAGCGGCCGCCACGTCCCCCTGGCCCAGGTGGCGAGTCTCAAGCCGCAACTCGAGGAAGGTCTGATCTGGCGCCGCAACCGCCTGCCGACCATCACCGTACGCGCCGACGTCAGCGGCGCCAAGCAGGCGGCGACGGTCACCGCCGAGATCGAGCCGCGGCTCGAGAGCATCCGCGAGCGCCTGCCGCCCGGCTTTCGCATCGAGACCGGCGGCTCGGTCGAGGAATCGGCGAAGGCCGAGGCCTCGATCAAGGCGGTGATGCCGTTCATGGTCGTGGTGGTGGTGACCCTGCTGATGCTGCAATTGCAGAGCATGGGGCGGGCGCTGATGGTCCTGCTGACCGCGCCGCTGGGCCTGATCGGCGTCGCCGTGGCGCTGCTGCTGTTTCGCGCGCCCTTCGGCTTCGTCGCCAACCTCGGGGTGATCGCGCTGATGGGCATGATCCTGCGCAACTCGGTGATCCTGGTCGCGCAGATCGAACAGGACGAGGCGGCGGGCAAGAGCACCTGGGAAGCCATCGTCGGCTCGACCGTGCGCCGCTTTCGCCCGATCGTGCTGACCGCGGCGGCGGCGATACTGGCCATGGTGCCTCTGACCCGGCAGGTGTTCTGGGGGCCGATGGCGGTGGCGATCATGGGCGGCCTGGTGTTCGCCACCCTGCTCACCTGTCTGTTCCTGCCGGCGCTCTACGCCGCCTGGTACAGGGTCGAAGAGGATTAGCCCCGCGTGGGGTCAAGCAGGCTCGGGGCCGCCCTTGCCGTGCTCGAGGGCGATCTGGCGCAGGGCGCGCTCGAACACCTCGACCGGCTGGCCGCCGGAGATCAAATGCCGGTCGTTTACGATCACCGCCGGCACGGAATGGATGCCGGCCGCCTGGTAGTAGCTCTCCTGTTCGCGCACCGCCGCCGCGTAGTCGTCGCCCGATAGAATCTCGCGCGCGCGCGCCGCGTCGAGCCCGACTTCGGCGCAGGCGCGCGCGAGCACCTGGTGCGCCGCCGGGCTCTCGCCGCGGCTGAAGTAGGCCGTGAGCAGCGCCTTCTTCAGCGCCAACTGCAAACCGGCCGGGCGGGTGTCGGGCAAGCCGGCCCAATGCAGCAGGCGATGCGCGTCGAAGGTGTTGTAGATGCGGTCGCGCCCCTCGCGGCGGAAGACGAAGCCCAGTTCGGCGCCGCGGGCGCGGATCAGGTCGCGGATCTGGCCCTGTTGCGCCGGCGTAGAGCCGTACTTCTGCGTCAGGTGCTCGTTGATGTCCTGGCCGCCGGGCGGCATGCCGGGGTTGAGTTCGAACGGTTGGAAGCGCAGTTCGGCCGCGACCTCGTCGCCGAGGTGCGCCAGCGCCTGCTCCAGCGCGGCCAGGCCGATGGCGCACCAGGGGCAGGAGATGTCGGAGACGAAATCGATCTTGATGGCGGTGGCCATGGCGGTCATCCAGACGGGTGTTCCATCTTACACCGGCAGCGCCGCGCAACCCTCCCCCGCTTCAAGCCTCCAGCAGCGCGCTGTCGGCCACCGCGGCGGCGGCCGTCATCACCGTATCCGCGTGTGCCGTGGCGCCGGGCAGGACGTGCACGAAGTAGAACTCGGCCAACCCGAGCTGCGCCGCCGTGTAGGGATTCGATCCGGCGCGGCCGGCCGCGAGGAGGCTGGCGCGCGCCCATTGCCAGGCGCCGCAGACGATGCCGGCCAGGTGCATGAAGGGCACGGCGGCTGACAGGGCCGCTGCCATATTGCTGTCGCTCCAGGAGAGGATGCAGCCAGCGGCGCTGTCCAGGCGCGACACCTGTTCGCGCAGGCGGATGCCCAAGGCGACCAGGCGCTCGTCCTTGGAGTCGAACAATCGGGTCACGTCGGCGGTCATCTCCTGGATCAGCAGGCCAAAGGCCGCACCCCCGTCGCGCATCAGCTTCCTGCCGATCAGGTCGTTGGCCTGGATGCCGGTCGTGCCCTCGTAGATCGGCACGATCCGCGCGTCGCGGAAGTACTGGGCGGCGCCGGTCTCCTCGATGAATCCCATGCCGCCGTGGACCTGGATGCCGAGGCTGGTGACCTCGCAGCCGACCTCGGAGCTCCAGCCCTTGACCACCGGCATCAGCAGATCGACGAAGCCGCTGGCGCGACGCTTGACCTCGGCGTCGGGGTGGGCGTGGGCGAGGTCGAACTGGGTCGCCACCCAGTAGGCGATGAAGCGCGTCGCCTGGTTGAGCACCCGCATCCGCAGCAACATGCGGCAGACATCGGGGTGGCGGATGATGGGCACGCCGTTGGCGCCGCTCACCGCGTCGCGGCCCTGGGTTCTTTCGCGCGCGTAGGCGAGCGCCTTCTGGTAGGCACCCTCGCCCTGGGCGATGCCTTGCAGGCCGGTGTTGAAGCGCGCCTCGTTCATCATCACGAACATGTACTCGAGTCCGCGATTGGCTTTGCCGACCAGGTCGCCGACGGCGCCGCCACCATCGCCGAAGGCCATGACGCAGGTCGGGCTGGCGTGGATGCCCAGCTTGTGTTCGATCGAGACGCAGTTGACGTCGTTGCGCGCACCCAGGGAACCGTCGCCGTTGACCAGGAACTTGGGCACAACGAACAGCGAGATGCCCTTGACCCCGGGCGGCGCGTCGGGCAGGCGGGCGAGCACCAGGTGGATGATGTTCTCGGCCAGATCGTGTTCGCCGTAGGTGATGAAGATCTTCTGCCCGAAAATGCGGTAGCTGCCGTCGGCCTGCGGCTCGGCGCGGGTGCGCACCGCGGCGAGGTCGGAACCGGCGTTGGGTTCGGTCAGATTCATGGTGCCGCCCCAGTGGCCCGAGATCATCTTCGAAACATACTTGGCTTTCAATTCCGCGGAAGCGGCGTGGAGCAACGCCTCGGCCGCGCCGAAGCCGAGCAGCGGCATCAGGGCGAAGGCCATGTTGGCGCTCTGCCACATCTCGCCGACGGGGGTCGACACGGATTTGGGCAGGCCCTGGCCGCCGAAGTCCGCCGGTCCGGCCAGCGCCGGCCAGCCGGCGTCGCGGAATTGCTGCCAGGCCTCGCGCCACCCCGTCGGTGTGGTCACGCCGCTGGCGCTCCAGCGGCAGCCCTCCTGGTCGCCGACGCGACGCAGGGGGGCGAGCGCGCTGCCGGCGAACTTGGCCGCTTCCTCGAGGATCGCCGCGACCACGTCCTCCTGGGCTTCCTCGAAGCCGGGAAGCGAAGGGATGGCCGAATAGCCGGCGACATCCAGGGCGAACTGCATATCCCGTATGGGGGCGATGTATTGGGTCATGGCGTCTTGCTCCGTTTATGCACCCTGAGATTCAATCGCAAATCGACGCCGCGCCCACCCCCTGTCACGGGGGGGGGAAAGCGGCGGCGACCCCCTTAGTCTCCTGCCTTGCTAGCTTCGACCAAGGAACAGCCATGACTCCCATCTACATCGCCGGCATCGCCATGACCGTGTTCGGCCGCCACCTCGACCGCCCCGTCCACGACCTGGCGCAAGAAGCGCTCGACGGCGCCCTCAAGGACGCCAATTGCAAAACATCGGACATCGGCGTCGCCTTCTATTCGGGCATGACCCAGGGCTATCTGCAAGGCCAGTACTCGATTCCCGGCCAGGTGGTGTGCAGCAAGATCGGCATCGACGCTATCCCCATCTACAACGTCGAGAACGCCTGCGCCTCGGGCAGCACCGCCTTCCATCTGGCGCTGCAGAGCCTGCGCGCCGGTGCCTGCGACGTGGCGCTGGCCCTGGGCGCGGAGAAGATGAACATCGCGGACAAGGCCCGCGCCTTTTCGCTGTTCGACGCCGGCTGGGACGTGTCGCGGGTCGAGGAGAACTACCAGACCCTGGTCACGATGGGCGAAGGGGTCACGATCCCGCCGGGCTCGGAGTCCGACCGCCCCTACAGCAAGTTCATGGCCATCTACGCCGGCTTCTGTCGCTGGCACATGAAGAACTACGGCACCACCCAGCGCCAGCTCGCCGCGGTGTCGGCGAAGAACCACCAGCACTCGGTGCACAATCCCTACTCCCAGTTCCGCAAGCCCTTCAGCGTCGAGGAGATCCTCGCCGCGCCGCCTATCACCTTTCCGCTGACCCTGCCGATGTGCGCGCCGCTGTCCGACGGCGCCGCCGCCGCCATTCTGTGCACCGAGGAAGGACTCGCGCGCATCGGTGCCGACCGGCGCCGCGCCATCCGTGTCGCCGCCAGCGTGATGCGCAGCTTCAGCCACCGCCGCCTCGACCAGCCCGAGCTGCACGTGTCGCGGCTCGCCGCGCAGCAGGCGTACGAACAGGCGGGCGTGGGGCCCGAGGACATGGGGGTGGCCGAGGTGCACGACGCGTCGGCCATGGGCGAGATCATCCAGTGCGAGAACCTCGGTTTCGTTGCCCAGGGCGAGGGCGGTCCCGCCGCCGAGCGCGGCGAGTTTGCGCTCGGCGGGCGCCTGCCGATCAATCCCTCGGGCGGCCTGGAGTCCAAGGGCCATCCGCTGGGCGCGACGGGGCTGGGCCAACTGTTCGAACTCACCACCCAGCTGCGCGGCGAAGCCGGGGCGCGCCAGGTGCCAGGCCTGCACCACGCGATCCAGGAAAACGGCGGCGGCCTGCAGGGCATCGAGGAAGGCGCCGTCGCCATCCACATCCTGAGCCGCTAGCACGTATCTGGTGCTAGCACGTACTTGGTGCTAGCACGTACCTGGTGCTGGCACGTACCTGGTGCTGGCACGTACTTGGTGCCAACACGCACCAGGTGCCGGGCAGTCCCAGGCCGTCGCCCGTTCAGGCGCCGGTCTCGAGTATCCCCATCATCCGCGCCCGATCGAGCAGGTGCTTGCGGGTGCCGGCGTTGAGCTTGCCGAACAGGTTCTTCAGGTGCCACTTCACCGTCTCGTCGCTGACCCCCATGGCCAGGGCGATCTGCTTGTTCGACATATTGCCGGCCAGGAGTTGCAGCACCTCGCGCTCCTTCGGTGAAAGCAGCGAACTGCGCGAGACGCGAACCCGCGCCGCGTCCGAAGGCTTGCCCGTGGCGCGCGTCTCAGCCGCGCTCTCCAGCGCGCCACCGCCGGCCGCTTGCGCCTGCCGCGCCCAATCGACCAGGGCCGGGTGGCTGTCGGCGAAGACCCGCGCCAGGCCCCACAGCACCGCCATGCTGCGCCCCCGTTCGAAGTCCTGCTCGCCGCCCTCGCCGCAACGCCGCTTCGCCAGCGCCGTGAGCAGGGAGATCTGCACCAGGTCGCGGCCGCGGCGCACCCGCGCGGCGAGCGAGGCCAGCAGCGCGAGTTGGATCAGCGCCTGCTTCCAGTCTTCGCGCGCCAGCAGCGCGTAGGCGTGGGCCAGGCCGAGCTGCAATTCGACCATCGGTCGGCGCAAGCCCCAGGCGTGATTCTGCAGTTTGGCGGCGAGCGCATCGAGCTTGGCGCCGACGATGGCGCAGATGTCGCCGCGCCCGCGCAGCGCGTGCAAGCGCATCTGCTCGCCCAGGCTGGCGATGCACAGGCGCGGCAGGTGACGCGTCTCGCCCAGGGCGTGCAGATAGTCGAGCAGGTCGAGGGCGCGCTGCTCGGCGTTGCCGAACGCCGCCACCCGCGCCATGGTCAGGTAACCCACCATGATCGCGTCGACCGGGGTTCGCCGTTCGAGCACGTCGAGGCGGTTGGCGAGCAGGGCGTCGGCCGCCTCGGTCTGGTTCAACTCCCACAGCGCTGCGGCCAGCGCCGAGGCGAGGGTCACGGCGATCGGACTGCGCCGTCCGGAGTCGCTCTCGGCCTGCGCCAGGGCGTAGCGCAGCTTTTCCGCCGCGAGACCGACCTGGCCCTCCCAGAGGTAGCTGGTGCCGATGATCCAATCGTGCCAGCCGACGGTGTAGCGTCCGGCGGTGGCCAGTCCGGCCGGCAACTGCTTGTATATCAGGCGCGCCTGCTCCGGTTCGCCGCCGAGCAGGATCAGGATGGCGCGCTGGTTGAGGCCGACCAGATGGTGCATGGTCGACATCGTCGGCAGGGTCTGGTACCAGGGCGAGATGATGCGGTCCACCGAGTCGATGTCGTCGGCGAAGATCGCCGCGGTGGCGCAGATCTCTGCTGCCTCGCAGCGATCGACGGCGGCGACAGCGTCGTCGTCGCTGAGCGAACCGACGATCTGGGCCGCCTCGACGTGGCGGTCGCTCTGCGCCAGGACCCAGCCGACGGTCAGGCGCAAGCGGGTGCGGCGCATGATCTCGTCGCGCGGCAGGTGGTTGAGCCAATCGGTGACCAGGGAAACCTGGCCTGTGATCAGCACGTCGTGCAGGCAACGCTCGACCAGTTCGTAGGCCAGGTCCAGCTGGCCGGCCTTTTGCATCTGCCGCGCCGCTTCCTCGTGCAGGCCCTTCCCGGCCAGATACCTGCCGGCGCGGGCGTGATACTCCTGCCTTTCGGCTTCGGGCAATTTCTCGAAGCGCGCCATCAGGAATTCGCGCGCCAGCGGATGGATGCGCAGCAGCTCGCTGCCCAGACCCTGGGTGAAGATCGGGGTCAGCTCGCACAATTGCGCCAGGGTCTCGGCGCAGCCCGCCTCGCCGGTGAGCGCCTCGCACAGCGCCGGGGACAGGGCATCGACGAAGGAGACGCGCACCAGGAAGCGCGCCATCGCCGGCGGCAGATGGTCGACCAGGGACTCGACGAAGTAGCGGTTGATGTCGCTCGAATGCAGGGAGAAGGAGGCGATCGCCTGATCCAGGTAGGGGCTGCGTTCGATGGTCGATACGGCCAGCTGCAGCCCCAGCGGCCAGCCTTCGGTCAGTTCGTGCAGGCGCATGCAGGAATCGATCGAAATCTTGGCGCCGAAGCGCGCCCGGAGGAGAGTGACCGTCTCGGTCGAATCGAAAAGCAGATCGCTGGCGGTGAGCGTCGCCAGGTGGCCGCGCGCCGGCAGGTCCTGGAGCGGCAGGGCGATGGTCTTGCGCGAGGCCAGCACGATCTTCAGATTGGCGGGGGCGTTGAGCAGCAGGTAGACCAGCGACGAGTTCAGCGTCGCTTCGGGCAGCGCGTGCACGTCGTCGAGGATCAGCACCGTCTCGGTCGCCATGCCGGCCACTTCCGCCAGCCATTCGGTGATGCCCTCGAGGAAGCCCTGATCCGATTCGACCGCCCGCACGCAGGCCAGGCCGAAGCTCTGCCGCCCGCTGCCCGCCCGCATCGCGGCGACCAGGCCAAAGACGAAGCGGCTGTCGCTGTCGCGTCGGTCGAGCGTCAACCAAGCCGCCAGGGCGCCGGACTGCAAGGCTTCTTTGCGCCACTGGGCGAGCAGCGTGGTCTTGCCCGAGCCGGCGGCGGTCTGCAGCAGGATGACGGCCTTGTCGGCGAGTTCCGGGCGGGTGCCGGAGAGGCGCGAACGCTCCAGCACCGTCTTGGGAATGCGCGGCGGCGCCGTCTTCAGGATCAACTGCGGATCGGTGGCCCCTAGCGCCACGCTGAACAGCTCTTTATGGAAATCATCCCCTCAGTCCTTGCCAGCCCCCCGCGCCGCGACCCGCCGCCAGCCCGCGTCGCCGCAAGGCCAGCCAGGCCAGAGCTTAGCACCGCCTCCCCCCGATTGCCACCGCCCAACCACCCGCTGCGGGGGGGCGCTGCGCCCGGCGCTTGCTCTACGCTCTGTCCTGACCGAGGTTCGAATCTCACCGACGCGCCATCTCCTGAGGAGGAAACAGATCTTGAAGCTGAAGAACGAACTCAAGCTGCCGGACATCAGCGCGACCGGCTTCGAAACACCGCTCGCCGAGGAAGAGAAGGCCATCCAGCACAGCGTGCACCAATTCGCCAAGAACGTGCTGCGCCCGCTCGCACGCGAACTCGACAAGATGAGCGCCGAACAGGTGATCGCCCCGGGCTCGCCCTTCTACTCGGTGTTCGCCGAGGCGGCCAAGCTGGGCCTGGATTCCGACCTGCTCGGCCAACTGCCGCCGGACATGGCGGTGCGCGTCGAATCGCTGGTCGGCGAGGAGATGGGTTGGGGCGACGCCGGGCTGGCGATTTCCCTGGGCGTGGCCGGCTTCCCGCTGGAGATGGCCAAGGCCCTGGGCAACAAGGAGCTGATGGCGCTGTGCGCCGGCAAAATCGGATGCTGGATGATCACCCATCCCGACAAGGGCAGCGACGTTCAGGTGTTCGACATGGCGCGCGAATGGCCGGCGGGGGCGCAGGGCAACAAGGGCAATATGCTGGCCAAGGTCGGCCGCGACGAGATCGTGATCAACGGCCAGTGCTCGGCCTGGGTCTCCAACGGCGCCGTGGCCCAGGTGGCGCTCGGCTACCTCGGTGCCGACTACGGCGACGGCTACTTCGCGGCCGACGGCCGCCCCAACGGCGTGGCGGCGATCATTCCGCTGGACCTGCCCGGCGTCTCCCGCGGCAAGCCGCTGGACAAGATCGGCCAGCGCTCCCTGCCGCAGGGCGAGATCTACTTCGACAACGTCAAGATACCCAAACGCTTCGCCGTCGCGTTGAAGGACGAATACTACGGCAACGTTTCCTCTGCCTGGTCCTACGCCGGCACCGTGATGAGCCAGACCTTCACCGGCGTGGCGCGCGCCGCCTTCGAACTGGCCCTGCAGTACTGCCACGAGCGCAAGCAGGGCGGCACCCTGTTGATCGACCACCAGCTGACCCGCTATCGCATCGGCGACATGTTCCGCCGCGTCGAGCTGTGCCGCGCCGTGGCACGCCGCTCGCTCGCCTACGCTCGTCAGACGCCGCAGGGCCACGCCTACGCCACGGCATCGGCCAAGGTGACGGTGACCCAGGAGGCGATGCGGGTGGTCGACGAGGCCTTCCAACTGTTCGGCGGCGCCGGCACGTCGCGCGAGTACCCGATCGAGAAGCTGCTCCGCGATGCGCGCGCGGCGCTGATCGAGGACGGCGAGAACAACATCCTCACCATGCGTCTGGGCCTGCTCGCGCAGCAGCTCTACGCCGAAGGCTGGGCCAACGCCTGAGCCGCACCCACACCAACCAAGGAGAACAATATGGCAAAGCACCCCGTCGTTGTCTATGGCGCCAGCGGCTACACCGGCATGCTCACCATGGACTGGCTGATCGACCAGGGCATCCCCTTCACCTGCGTCGCGCGCAACGCCAAACGGGTGCAGGAGATGATGGCCCAGCGCGTCGTCCGCCTCGAGTCCGCGGTCTATGAGATCGTCGAGACCGAGCACACGGTCGACGCCCTGACCAAGGTGTTCAAGGGCGCCAAGGTGGTCTGCAACACCGTCG
This sequence comes from Sterolibacterium sp., assembly GCA_023258955.1. Lineage (GTDB taxonomy): Bacteria > Pseudomonadota > Gammaproteobacteria > Burkholderiales > Rhodocyclaceae > CAIYYX01. Next base: position 74 of record JAHFRE010000055.1, on the reverse strand, counting down.
GCCCCTTCGTCAATTTCGGCGCCACCGCGGTCGAGGCGGCGCTCAAGGCCGGCTGCCACCACCTCGACACGACC
>JAHFRE010000235.1 GCA_023258955.1 Sterolibacterium sp. | reverse complement strand
GTCTTGCCGGCGCCACCGTGGCCGACCAGGGCGATGCTGCGGATGGATTCGGTTGTTGGCATCGATGCTCCTCCTTGTTCGAAGCGTTTGGATCGGGTAAAACATTGTAAAGCCTACTTCGACCCCAGCGTCGATTGACTAACATCGCCCGGTAGAATCAGTCCAAGCCCCAAATGCCCCGAATCCTGCTCGCCGACGACGACGAAGAGCTGTGCTCCATGCTCGGCGCCTACCTGGCCGCCGAAGGCTACCAGATCGACCTGGCGCACGACGGCGACAGCGCCTTGGCCGAGGCATTGGCGGAGAGCTTCGATGTCGTCGTCCTCGACATCATGATGCCCGGCATGGACGGCTTGAAGGTGCTGCGCGCGTTGCGCGCGCGCAAGGAGACGCCGGTGCTGATGCTGACGGCGCGCGGCGAAGACGTCGAGAGCGTCATCGGTCTGGAGATGGGCGCCGACGACTACCTGGCCAAGCCGTGCAATCCGCGGGTGCTGTCGGCCCGCATCCGGGCCATCCTGCGTCGCGCCGAGAGCCGCCGCGAACGCAACGTGGCGCAGACCCTCACCTGCGACGACCTGGTCCTGCAGACGGGATCGCGCACGGTCAGCCGCGCTGGGCAACCGGTGCAGCTCACCGGTGCCGAGTTCAGCATCCTCGAGGTCCTGGCGCGCGACGCCGGCCACCTCGTGCCCCGAGCCGAGCTGTCGGAGCGCGCCCTGGGCAGGGCGCTCGGGCGCTTCGACCGCAGCCTCGACATGCACCTGTCCAAGCTGCGGCAAAAGCTCGGACCGCGGCCCAACGGTGACGAGCGGATCAAGACGGTGCGCGGTGCAGGATACCTGCTGGCCGTTTGAGCGAACGATGCACCGCTTGTTCTGGAAGCTGTTCCTCTCCTTCTGGGTCGCGCTATTGCTCTTCGCCGTCGGGGTGCTGCTGGCGGCATCGATCTACCTCGGCCGGCAGCACGAGAACCGCGAGTTCGGCAAGGCGCTGACCCTGATCGAAAGCCTGACCGGTGACGCGCAAACGATCGCCACCCGCGATGGCATGGAGGCGCTCAAGGCCTGGGCGCACGAACACGACGACGAACTGCTGATGCCGCTGTTGGCGGTCAATCGCGACGGCCAGGACCTGCTGGGGCGCGAGGTGCCGCAGCGCCTGCAGGCGCGCCTGCACCTCTACATGAACGGCAGGGATGGCAGCGGCGCCGGAAGGCGGGCCCCGCTGCTGACGCCCGCCGGCGAGGCCTACTGGCTGATCCTGGATTACGAGGGCGCCTCGCTGCCGCGCCTGGTGTCGCGGCCGCGCATCGTCGCCGTGCAAATCCTGTTGGCGACGCTGATCGGCGGCCTGGTCTGTCTGGTGCTCGCCCGCTACATCACCGCGCCCATCGAGCGGCTGCAGCGCGCCGTGCACGCCTACGGCGAGGGCAATTTCAGCCAGCGCGCCGGCGCCCAGTTGGGAAGCCGCCGCGACGAAATCGCCGATCTGGCGGCGGCCCTCGACGGCATGGCGGCCAGGGTGGAGACCCTGCTGCAGTCGCATCGCGTCCTGCTGCGCGACGTGTCGCACGAACTGCGCTCACCCTTGGCGCGGGTGCAAGCGGCGCTCGGGCTGGCCCGTCAACGCCAGGGCGCGAATATCGAACCGGAGCTCGACCGGATCGAGCGCGAAGCGGATCGCCTCAACGACCTGATCGGCGGCATCCTCTCCTTCTCCCGCCTGGAATCCGGCGCCCACAAGCTGCAGCGCGAGCTGGTGCGGCTGGATCTGGTCGTCGCCAGCGCCGTCGAAGACGCCTGTTTTCAGGTGGAGGGCGCCGACTGCAACGTGCATTTTCGCAACCATGTCGGTGAAGCCAGCTGCACCATCGACCTGCCGCTGCTGCACAGCGCGCTGGAGAACGTGCTGGGCAACGCCCTGCGCTACGCCGGAAAAGGCGAGATCGAGGTCAGGCTGGAGCGCGCAGACAACCGCTACCTGATCAGCGTCGCCGACAGCGGCCCGGGGGTTCCTGCGCAACTGCTGCAGCAGATCTTCGAACCCTTCGTGCGGGTGGACCCGTCGCGCAGCGGCAAGATGGGCGGGGTCGGTCTCGGCCTGGCCATCGCCCTGCGGTCGGTCGAGGCGCTGGGTGGCAGCATCGCCGCCCACAATCGGGCCCAGGGCGGGCTCGAAGTCGCCATTTCTCTGCCGGCCTGAAGCGGCAGTGGCAGCGGCACGACATTGGCAATTGGGCAGGCGCATGCGGTAAGCTGCGCCCCTGTCATCTGTAGCTTGCGGGAAATGACCATGGTCTATCGAATAAGAAGCATGCTCGGCTGGCGCAGCTTCGCGCTGTTGCTGCTCGCCGTCGCTGCCGGCGGCGCCTACTACTATTTCGCGCCGACCGCGGCCAAGGACGACAGCGGTGGGCGCGAGGGGCGGCGCGGGCCCGGCGGCGACGGCCGGCCGCAGCCGGTGTCGGTGGCCGAGGTCAAGATCCAGGACCTGCCGGTGTGGATCAACGCCCTGGGCACGGCCACACCGCGCAATCTGGCGACGGTGCGTTCGCGCGTCGATGGCGAACTGATGGCGCTGCACTTCACCGAGGGGCAGACGGTGGCGAAGGGACAGTTGCTCGCCGAGATCGACCCGCGACCTTTCCAGGTGCAGCTGCTCGCTGCCAACGGCCAGTTGGCGCGGGACGACGCGCTGCTCGCCAACGCGCGCGTCGACCTGCAGCGCTACAAGGATCTGTGGGCACAGGACGCCATCGCCAAGCAGCAGGTCGACACCCAGGCGGCGCTGGTCGGGCAGTACGAAGGCGCGGTCGCGGCCGATCGGGCCCAGGTCGAGACGGCCAAGCTGCAGCTCTCCTACGCCCGCATCGTCAGCCCGGTGGCCGGGCGCATCGGCCTGCGCCAGGTCGACCCGGGCAACCAGGTGCACGCCTCGGATGCCAACGGCCTGGGTGTGGTCGCCCAGCTGAGCCCGATCACCGCCGTCTTCTCGGTGCCCGAGACCCACCTGCCGGCGATCAGCCAACGTCTGGCCGAAAATGATCCGGTCATCGTCGAAGCCTGGGACCGCGAACAGAAGAAACGCCTGGCCGTCGGCCGCCTGCTGACCACCGACAACCTGGTCGATGTCCCCACCGGCACTATCAAGCTCAAGGCGGGCTTCAAGAACGAGGACTACGCGCTGTTCCCCAACCAGTTCGTCAACATCCGGCTGCTGGCAGCGGTGCGCACCGGCGCACTGGCGGTGCCGGGGGCGGCGGTACTGCGCGGGACCAAGGGGACGTTCGTCTTCGTCGTCGATGGCGAGAGCAAGGTGACGTCGGTGCCGGTGGTCATCGGTCCCGCCGACCGCGACCTGGTCGCCGTCGAAGGCGCTTTGAAAGCGGGCATGCGCGTCGTCACCGACGGTGCCGACAAGCTGCGCGAGGGCGGGCGGGTGGAGGTCATCACCAAGGCGCAGGACGCCGCCGCCAAGGGCGACGGCGACAAGGGTCGCGGCGAGAGGCGGGGCAAACGCCGGCCGGAGGGCGCGGGCCCGCCGGCCAAATGAATCCCTCCCGCCTCTTCATCCTCCGCCCCATCGCCACCTCGCTCCTGATGGTGGCGATCGTGCTGGCCGGCCTGCTCGCGTATCGCCTGCTGCCGCTCTCCGCGCTGCCCGAGGTGGACTACCCGACCATCCAGGTGATGGCGCTCTATCCGGGCGCCAGTCCCGACGTGGTGACCTCCTCGATCACGGCGCCGCTGGAGCGTCAGTTCGGGCAGATGCCCGGTCTCAACCAGATGTCCTCGACCAGCTCCGGCGGCGCCTCGGTGATCACCCTGCGCTTCGGCCTCGAACTGACCCTCGACATCGCCGAGCAGGAGGTGCAGGCGGCGATCAACGCCGCCTCCAACCTGCTGCCCACCGACCTGCCCCTGCCGCCGGTCTATAGCAAGATCAATCCGGCCGACGCGCCGATCCTGACCCTGGCGGTGAGCTCGCCGACCCTGCCGGTGCCACGCATCCACGATCTGGTAGAGAGCCGCGTGGCGATGAAGATCTCGCAGATTCCCGGTGTGGGCCTGGTCAGCATCGCCGGCGGCCGGCGGCCGGCGGTGCGCATCCAAGCCAACCCGACGGCACTCGCCGCGATCGGCATGTCGCTCGAAGACCTGCGCGCGGCGATCGGCACGGCCAACGTCAACATCGCCAAGGGCAGCTTCGACGGCCCCAGCCGCGCTTCCACCATCGACGCCAACGACCAGCTGAAGTCGGCCGGCGACTACGGGGCGCTGGTGATCGCCTACAAGAGCGGTGCCCCGGTGCGTCTGCGTGATGTCGCCGACATCGTCGAAGACGCCGAGAACGCGCGCCTGGCGGCCTGGGCGGACACGCGCGAGGCGGTGATCCTGAACGTGCAGCGCCAGCCCGGCGCCAACGTGATCGAGGTGGCCGAGCGGATCAAGAAGGCGCTGCCGACCCTGCGCGCCAGCCTGCCGCCGACCCTCGACGTCAACGTGCTCTCCGACCGCACCGTGACCATCCGCGCCTCGGTCGACGACGTGCAGTTCGAACTGTTGCTCGCCGTCGCCCTGGTGGTGATGGTGATCTACCTGTTCCTGCGCAACGTGCCGGCGACCCTGATCCCCAGCCTGGCGGTGCCGCTGTCCTTGATCGGCACCTTCGGCGTCATGTACCTGGCCGGCTTCTCGATCAACAACCTGTCGCTGATGGCGCTGACCATCGCCACCGGCTTCGTGGTCGACGACGCGATCGTGGTCATCGAGAACATCGCCCGCTACGTCGAGCGCGGCGAGGACCCGCTGGAGGCGGCGCTGAAGGGCTCGGCGCAGATCGGCTTCACCATCATCTCGCTGACCTTCTCCCTGGTCGCCGTGCTGATTCCGCTGCTGTTCATGGGTGACGTGGTCGGCCGCCTGTTCCGCGAGTTCGCCATCACCCTGGCGGTGGCCATCCTGATCTCGGCGGTGGTGTCGCTGACGTTGACGCCGATGCTCTGCGCGCGCCTGCTGCACCACGTGCCGGAGGCCGAGCAGGGCCGCTTCTATCACTGGTCGGGCGGCATCTTCGACGCTGCGATCGCCCGCTACGGGCGGGCGCTGACCTGGGTGCTGGAACGGCAGCGGGCGACCCTGTGGGTCGCCGTGGGCACCCTGGTGCTCACCGTCGCGCTCTACATCTGGATCCCCAAGGGCTTCTTTCCGGTGCAGGACACCGGCGTCATCCAGGCCACCACCGAAGCCGCGCAGGCCACCTCCTTCGCCGCCATGGCAGAGCGGCAGCAGGCGCTGGCGGCGGAAATACTCAAAGACCCGGCGGTGGCCAACCTCTCCTCCTTCATCGGCGTCGATGGCACCAACCCGACCTTGAACAGCGGCCGCATGCTGATCACCCTGAAGCCGCTGGACGAGAGAAGCCTCTCCGCCAGCGCCGTCATCCGCCGGCTGGCGGAGAACACGCGCAGCGTGCCGGGCATCGCCGCCTTCATGCAGCCGGTGCAAGATCTGACGGTCGAGGACAGGGTGTCGCGCACCCAGTACCAGTTCATGCTCTCCTCCCCCGACGGCCTGGCGCTGGCCGACGCCACGCGCCGGCTGGTCGAGCGCCTGCGCCTCCTGCCCGAACTTGCCGACGTCACCTCCGACCAGCAGGAGATGGGGCTGCAGGCCTACGTCGACATCGACCGCGACGCCGCCG
>JAHFRE010000234.1 GCA_023258955.1 Sterolibacterium sp. | reverse complement strand
AAGGCCAGTTGGGGCGGCGGCGGCCGCGGCATGCGGGTGATCAATTCGGCGGCCGACCTGGAGGCCCAGCTGGAGGTCGCCCGGCGCGAAGCGGCGGCGGCTTTCGGCAACGACGAGATGTACCTGGAGAAGCTGGTGCTCAACGCGCGCCACGTCGAGGTGCAGATCCTCGGCGACCGCCACGGCCAGGTGGTGCATCTGTTCGAGCGCGACTGCACGGTGCAGCGGCGCAACCAGAAGGTGGTCGAACGGGCGCCGGCGCCCTACCTCGACGCCGACACCCGCGCGGCGCTGTGCCAGGCGGCGCTGGCGCTCGCCCGCGCGGTCGACTACAGCAACGCCGGCACCGTCGAGTTCCTGATGGACTGCGACTCGGGTAGGTTCTATTTTATCGAGGTCAATCCGCGCATCCAGGTCGAGCACACGGTGACCGAGGAGGTCACCGGCATCGACATCGTCAAGGCGCAGATCCGCATCGCCGAGGGCGCCAGGATCGGCAGCGCCGCCTCGGGTGTGCCGGTCCAGAGCGACATCCGCATCAACGGTCACGCCTTGCAGTGCCGCGTCACCACCGAGGACCCGGAGAACGGCTTCACCCCGGACTACGGCCGCATCTCCACCTATCGCTCGGCCGCCGGCTTCGGCATCCGCCTCGATGCCGGCACCGCCTATTCCGGTGCCGTCATCACCCCCTACTACGATTCGTTGCTGGTCAAGGTCACGGCCTGGGCGCCCTCCGCCGAAGAGGCGGTGCACCGCATGGATCGCGCCCTGCGCGAGTTCCGCGTGCGCGGGCTGGCGACCAATCTGCACTTCGTCGAAAACCTGATCAACCATCCCAAGTTCATCGGCGCCGACTACACGACCCGCTTCATCGACAATCACCCCGAGCTGTTCCGTTTTCCCAAGCGGCGCGACCGGGCCACGCGGCTGCTGCGCTTCGTCGGCGAGGTGACGGTCAACGGCAATCCCGAGGTCGCCGGCCGCCGGCTGCCGACCCTGCCGCTGGCGCCGGCCCTGCTGCCGACGGCCGACCCGGCGGCGGCGCTGCCGCCGGGCAGCCGCGACCGCTTCAAGCAGCTGGGGGCCGCCGGCTTCTGCGACTGGATGCGCGAGCAGCAGGCGGTGCTGCTCACCGACACCACCATGCGCGACGCGCACCAGTCGCTGCTGGCGACGCGCATGCGCACCGCCGACATGCTCGCCATCGCGCCCCATTACGCGCGCGCCCTGCCGAACCTCTTCTCGCTCGAATGCTGGGGTGGCGCCACCTTCGACGTCGCCCTGCGCTTTCTCAAGGAGGATCCCTGGGAGCGCCTGGCGCTGCTGCGCGCGGCGGTACCCAACATCCTGCTGCAGATGCTGCTGCGCGCTTCCAACGCCGTCGGTTACACCAACTATCCGGACAACGTGGTGCGCTACTTCGTGCGCCAGGCGGCCGGCGCCGGCATCGACCTGTTCCGCGTCTTCGATTCGCTGAACGGTGTGGACAGCATGCGCGTGGCCATGGACGCGGTGCTGGAGAGCGGCGCCCTGTGCGAGGCGGCGATCTGCTACACCGGCGACCTGTTCGACGCCAGCCGCCCCAAGTATCAGCTCAAGTACTACCTGAACATGGCCAGGGAGCTGGAGCAGGCCGGTGCCCAGATCCTCGGCATCAAGGACATGGCTGGGGTCTGCCGGCCGCGCGCGGCGCGCGAACTGGTGCGGGCGCTGAAGCAGGAGATCGGCCTGCCCATCCACTTTCACACCCACGACACCAGCGGCGCGTCGGTGGCCAGCGTGCTCGCCGCCATCGAAGCCGGCGTCGATGCGGTCGACGGGGCACTGGACGCGATGAGCGGTCTCACCTCGCAACCCAACCTCGGCGCCATCGTCGCCGCGCTCGAGGGTACGGCGCGCGACCCGGGTCTCAGCTTCGCCCAGCTCCAGCCGTTTTCGCGCTATTGGGAGGGGGTGCGCCATTTCTATTCGCCGTTCGAGGCGGACATCCGCGCCGGCACCTCCGACGTCTACAAGCACGAGATGCCCGGCGGCCAGTACACCAATCTGCGCGAGCAGGCGCGCGCCATGGGACTCGAGCAACGCTGGGCGGAGGTGTCCGAGGCCTACGCCGAGGTCAGCCGCCTGTTCGGCGACATCGTCAAGGTGACGCCGACCTCGAAGGTGGTCGGCGACATGGCGCTGTTCATGGTGGCCAACGGGCTGACGCCGGCGGAGGTCGCCGACCCGGACAAGGAGATCGCCTTCCCCGAATCGGTGGTGTCGTTGTTCCGCGGCGAGATGGGCTTTCCCGCCGAAGGCTTTCCCCAGGCCTTGCAGCGCAAGGTGCTGAAGGGCAGGCCGCCGCTCGTCGGACGCGCCGGCGCGGTGATGCCGCCGGCCGATCTGGAGGCGCTGCGCGCCGTGGGCGAGCGCGCCATCGGGCGACACATGAGCGAAGCCGAGCTCGCCTCCTACCTGATGTACCCCAAGGTGTTTACCGAGTACGCCGAGCACCACCGCCACTACGGTGACGTGCTGCAGCTGCCGACGCCGGTGTTCTTCTACGGCCTGGGCGAACGCGAAGAGATCGCTGTCGACATCGACCCGGGCAAGACCCTGCTGCTGCGCCTGGCCGGACGCACCGACACAGACGCCGAAGGCATGGTCAAGCTGTTCTTCGAATTGAACGGCCAGCCGCGCCACGTCAAGGTCGCCAAAGCCGGTGCGACGGCGCTGCTGGCGCCGCGCGCCAAGGCCGAGCCGGGCAACGCCAAACAGGTGCCGGCACCGATGCCCGGCATGGTGGCGACGGTCGCTGTGAAGAACGGCCAGGCGGTGAGCAAGGGCTCGCCCCTGCTCTCGATCGAAGCGATGAAGATGGAGACGGTGATCAGCGCCGAGCGCGACGCGATCGTGCGCAAATTGCACGTCGCACCCGGCGACAAGGTGGAGGCGAAGGACCTGCTGATCGAGCTGGACTGAGCTATTCGAGCCGGTCGAGCGCGAACCAGGGGCAGAGGCGATTGTGCGCACAGGCGATCAGGGCGGTCTGGCCCGCCCGCAGCGCGGTCGGCTCGGGTAGCAGATAGACCGTGTGCTGCCAGCCCGAGGCGGCGGACCTTTGCGCCGGGTGATTCTCGAAAACGCTATGTTCATCCAATTGCAATCGTATCCATTGGATGATGCCGTAGCACAGGCCGGCGCGCTTGATCTGCAGCCCGAGGGTCTTCTTGGCCTCGGGGAAGACGGCGTCCTTCTGGAAATCGAAACGGAAAGCCTCGGCGACGTCGCTCAGCAATTCGATGCCGAGGTCGTTGCGGCTGACCACCTGCTTGCGCGGCACGATGGCGTTGAAGCGCCGCAGGTCGAAGCCGCAGCAGTCGCCGACGGCGAGGTTGGCCGCGATCTCATCGCCGCCGAACAGGGCGATCATGATGCCCGCCGCGGCGGGGATGACGCGCGCGCCCGGTGCCAGCAGCCGGCGCTTGGCGTCCTCGATGCTGGCGATGGCGTTCTCGCCGAGCAGTTCGCTGGAAAACGTCTCGGTGACCAGGAGGTCGGCTCGCTCGGGCAGTTCGGCGCCGACCGAGAGTTGGTCCGATCGCTTCGCCACCACCGCTATGGCCTGGGCGAGACCGTTGGCGGCGATGACTTGCTCCGCCGTGGCGGCGATCAGCGGTTCGGCCTCGCAGCTGGTGACGCGCGCGGCGCCGAGCGAGGCTGCCATCATCGCCAGCAGACCCGATCCCGTGCCTATCTCGAGGACACGGGTGGTCGGCCCGACGGCGGCGCGCAGGGCGGCGAAATAGGCTTCGTTGCGCGCCCCGTCGTTCATCATCGGCACGTGCCAGGCCGGCACCAGATGCGCGAGCAGCTTGGGCAGCTCGTCGTTGGCCACGATCTGGCGCGGATCGAGCGCCAGCGCCTGGCCGTAGTGGGCCAGGGCTTGGTCCAGCTTTTTCTGCTTGACCAGCGCCTGGGCGAGGTTGCTGTGGGCGGTGGCGAGACCGGGTGCCGCGTCGAGCGCGGCGCGGAAGGCGGCGACGGCGTCATCGAGCCGGCCCTGGGCTTGCAGCGCGCTACCCAGATTGCTCGCGGCCTCGGCGTCATCGGGCCGTAGCTGCCGGGCGCGCTGCAAGCTGGCGACCGCCTGATCGAATCGTCCCTGGGCGACGAGCGCGTTGCCGAGATTGCAGTGCGCCTCGGCGTAGTCGGGCCGCAGTTCCAGCGCCCGCGCCAAGCTGGCGACCGCCTCGGTGAGCTTGCCTTGGGCTTTCTGCGCCGTGCCCAGATTGTTCAGCGCCTCGGCGTAGTCCGGCCTGGCCTCGAGCGCCCCCGCGTAGTGGGCGATGGCCTGCTCGAGTTCGCCCAGGTCCTGCAGCGCGTTGCCCAGGTTGTTTTGCGCCAGCGCGTGGTCGGGCTTGAGCTCGAGCGCCTGGCGGTAGCAGGCGATGGCCTCGTCCAACCTGCCCATGTCCTTCAGCATCGCCCCCAGATTGCAGCGATAGGCCGGATTGGCCGGCATCGCCGCGATGGCCTGGCGCATCAGGCCCACGGCTTCGCCGCTGCGGTCCTCCTGGTGGGCGATCAGACCGAGCAATTGCAGCGCGTCGGGCTGCGTCGCTTGGCGTTCGAGCACCTGCAGCAGGATCGTTCGCGCCTCGGCCAGGCGTCCCGCCTGAAAGTGTTCCCTGCCCGCCTGCAGGGCCAGTGCAATGTTCATGGTGGCGATCTTAGCGCAGTCGCTCGCAGAAAAAGAAAAAGGGGGCAATGCCCCCTTTTTCAAGCCAACGCAGAACGCTCAGTGGAAAGCGTAGATGTAGACCGCGCTGACGGTGTTGATGCTGAAGTCAGGCGCCTTCTCGTTGGTCGGCAGCACCTGGGTCAGGCCGCCGCCGATCTGCAGGTCGCTCAACTGCCAGTCGGTCACCTTCATGTGGCTGTAGGAGTAGCCCAGGCGCAGCGCCGAAATCTTGCTGAGCTTGTAGTTGCCGGTCAGCTTCAGGGTGGTCGTTTCGGTCTTGTAGGTGGGCAGCGGTTGGGCCGGGATGAAGATGGCCGCGACCGTGCTCGCCGGCGCGCCGGTGACGGCGTAGGGATTGTTCGCCCAGGTTCCGCCGCCGACGTTGTTGTCGGAGTTCGAACGCGCCCACATCAGGTCGCCCGCCAACTCCAGCTTGCCGCCCGCCAGATTCTTCCGCTTGAAGCTCAGTCCCCAGGTGTCGGTCTTGTCCTTGCGGTCGGAGCTCCAGTTGCCGCAGGAGTTGATCTTCTGGTCGATGTTGCGCAGGGCGATGGTGTTGGTCACCGCACCGGCGCCGTTGGTGCAGCCGCCGTCGGGCGTGATCGCCGTCAGGCCATTGACGTTGACCGCGTTGCTGTTGGCGCCGCGGGCGTTGCTGCGGTTGAACTGATGGCGCTCCTCGTAGGAGTAGAAGGCGGTGGCGCTCAGATCGTCGCTGGCCTTGAAGCTGGCTTCGAGATTGAGATTGGTCGCCTTCTCTTCCTGCAGGCCGTAGGTGGAATCCGGGTACTTGTCCTTGGTGTAGTCGAAGCCGACACCCAGGCCCACCCTGTCGCTCGCCTGCCAGTCGAGCTTGCTGCGCAGCCGATCCTGGTCGCGGCTGGCCGCGTAGTAGCGCCTGAAGCCGAGCGGATCGTAGATCACGTTGACGTTGCCGTAGCCCGTCTGCGCCGCCATGACGTTGTTGTTGAGCCAGTAGTAGGCGCGA